>JAYRTJ010000116.1:0-10550 GCA_041919675.1 Rhodospirillaceae bacterium
GTTTTGACATCCCACTCGCTGCCCAGCACGGCGCGCAGAAGCGCCTGGAGCGTGGCGTCATCTTCGACAACGAGCACGGACGGCCTGTTTCGCTCCGGCACCAGCCTCTCCTGGACCAACTTCGGATTTTGTGAAATCTTAAGGCGAATCAATATCTTTGCGGAAGTCTCTTGTTCGTTAACGCCGACGTCCCGTAAGTCTATGTCATGAGTCAGGAACCGCTTGTCGTTACAGCATTTGATCGCCTGCGATTTCTCGTTATCGATGACGACCGGGTGATTTTGCAGGTGGTCGAGGCTTTTTTAAACGCCGCCGCCGCAGGTGGGGTCATCCCGGCGGTCAGTTGTTTCACCGCGCTCAACCTGATGGCCGATAAGACCAAGAAGATCGACTGCATTATTTGCGACCACAGTATGCCGACGATGACGGGTCTCGCGCTGCTGCAGGAAATTCGCGGCGGGAAACACCCCAATATCCCCCGAGACCTCCCGTTCATCATGCTGACGTCTTCCGGCCAGGAGGAAGTGGTGCGCGCCGCTGTCGCGCTGGACGCGCACGGCTATGTAAGAAAGCCGGTCTCGAAGGATCTTCTGATTAAGGCGATTCATCGGGCTTTCAATCGCCCGCTGAACCTGAAGAAACCCGCGGACTATCTGTCGTACCCGCTGCCGGCCGGGCCGTGAGCCTCGCGTCCGTTCTGCCGATTGATGCCGTATTGCCGGACGTGGCGGCGGCTCTTGCGTCTCATCCGTGCGCGGTTGTGCTTGCCGCTCCCGGCGCCGGTAAGACGACCCGTATCCCGCTTCATTTGCGCGGCGCGCCCTGGCTGCAGGACCGCAAGATTGTCATGCTCGAGCCGCGCCGCCTTGCCGCGCGCATGTCCGCG
This sequence comes from Rhodospirillaceae bacterium, assembly GCA_041919675.1. Classification (GTDB taxonomy): domain Bacteria; phylum Pseudomonadota; class Alphaproteobacteria; order Rhodospirillales; family Rhodospirillaceae; genus SHVO01. Next base: position 887 of record JAYRTJ010000116.1, read on the forward strand.
ATGCGCATGGCCGAAACGATCGGCGAGGCGGTGGGCGAGACGGTTGGGTTTCGCGTGCGTCTGGAAGCCAAAATTTCCGCGGGCACGCGTATCGAAGTCGTCACGGAAGGAATCCTGACCCGCCGGCTCCAGTCCGATCCCGAGCTGGCGGACGTTGGGTTGCTCATTTTCGATGAGTTTCATGAACGCAGCCTCGACGCCGACCTTGGCCTCGCGCTCGCGCTCGATATTCAGCGCGCGCTGCGTCCGGACCTTAAAATCCTGGTGATGTCCGCGACACTCGACGATCGGGCTGTCGCGGGCGTTCTCGGGGATGCCCCGGTTCTCGCCAGTAGTCACCGTCCATTCCCCGTCGAGACGCGTTACCTCGGCGCGCCGGCGGGTGACGATATTTCCCGGGAAATGGCCGCGGCGGTGCGCCGGGCGCTCGCCGATGAAGACGGCAGCATTCTCGCCTTCCTTCCGGGTGAAGGCGAAATTCGCCGCACCATGGCGCTGCTGGAAGACGGGGGCTTGCCGGCCGAATGCGCGGTGGCGCCGTTATTTGGAGCGTTGTCGCCCGAGGACCAGAACCGCGCCATTTCACCGGCCCCGGCGGGACGGCGCAAAGTGGTGCTCGCCACGACCATCGCCGAGACGAGCTTGACGATCGAAGGCGTGCGCATCGTGATCGACTGCGGTTACAAGCGCGCGCCAAGGTTCGATCCGGGGCGCGGCATGACGCAGCTCGTATCGGTACGGGTGTCCCGTGCGGCGGCCGAGCAGCGCCGTGGCCGCGCCGGCCGTCTGGGCCCCGGCGTGTGTTACCGCCTCTGGACCGAACCCGAGGATCGCGGGCTAAAGGCTTACGACGACCCCGAGATGCTCCAGGCCGACCTCGCGCCGCTCGCGCTCGATCTCGCCTCCTGGGGCGTCGCCGATCCCAAGGCGCTTTCCTGGCTGACGCCGCCGCCGGCAGGCGCATTTGCCCAGGCCACCGACCTTTTGCACCGGCTGGACGCGCTCGACAGCGCCGGACGTATTACGTCCGAGGGCAAGGCGATGGCCGCCCTGCCGTTGCATCCGCGTCTCGCCCATCTCGTTCATCGCGGGATCGCGATGGGGCAGGGCGCGCTGGCCTGCGACGTCGCCGCGCTTCTGTCCGAACGCGATGTGCTGATGGGCACACGCGATCCCGACATCCGTCTGCGCCTCGATGCGCTCAATGAAGGGGCGGGCCGTTCTTCCGGCTTGCGTGTCAATCACGGTGCGCTCGCACGGGTTCGCGCGGCGGCCAAACAGATCCGCGGGATCGCGGGCGCGAAACGGGAAGGTACGGGCGCGGCCTCGGCCGGCGTTCTTGTCGCGCTCGCCTATCCCGACCGCGTCGCCCAACGGCGCGGCGGCGACGGCCGTTTCCGCTTGTCGGGCGGCGGCGGCGCTTTTCTCGATCCGGCCGAATCTCTCGCCGCGCAGGACTATCTTGCCGTGGCCGATCTCGACGGCGCCGCCCGCGAAGGACGGATCTATCTCGCCGCGTCCGTGGGCCAGGCTGAAATCGAAGAGGCATTCGCGGGCGATATCGAGGACGGCGCCGAAGTGCTCTGGGATTCGCGGGAGGAAGCCGTCACCGCGCGTCAGACCCGCCGTCTCGGCGTCCTCGTGCTTGAAGCCAAACCGCTCCGGAACGCCGATGCCGAATTGATGCAGGCAGCAATGGTCACGGGCGTGCGCGGCATGGGCCTTGCCGCGCTGCCGTGGACCGATTCCACGCGCATGCTGCGCGAGCGCGTCGCCGTGCTGCGTACGGCGGTTCCCGAAGAGAACTGGCCCGACTTGTCGGATGCGGCGCTGCTGCAGACCCTGGAAGAGTGGCTCGGTCCTTATCTGCAGGGCATCACGCGCCGCAGCCATCTGACGCGTCTCGATCTGGACGCCGCGCTGCGCGGTCTTCTGCCGTGGCCGCTTCCGCAGCGTCTCGATGAACTCGCGCCGACGCACCTGGCTGTGCCGTCGGGCTCACGCATCGCCGTGGACTACAGCAACGCGGGCGCGCCGGCCCTGTATGTAAAGCTGCAGGAAGTGTTCGGGCTGAAGGATACGCCCACGGTCGCCGGCGGGCGCATGCCCGTCACCTTGCACCTGCTCTCGCCCGCGCAGCGGCCCATCGCCGTCACGGCCGACCTCAAGAGTTTCTGGGCGAATGTCTATCCGCAGGTGCGCGGTGAAATGCGCGGACGTTATCCCCGCCACATCTGGCCCGAGAATCCGCTCGAGGCGACCGCCGTGCGCCGCTCGATCAAGCCGCGCGGAACGTAATTAGGCGTTCGCGCGCTTCAGCCATCGTGCGGCGTGCTGTCCGCCGGCGGTCATCGTTTTGGCCATCCACTCTCCCGCCTCGGCCATCGCGATGTCGAACTGCCAGGGCGGATTGACGACAACCAGTCCGGTGCCACGCAGGCCCGGCGCGTCTTTCGCGGCTTTCCCGCGCGTGAACATCAGTTCGCAGCACAGGATCTCGCCGGGAATGTCCTTTTCCAGGCCCGCGATCAGTTCGGCGTGCCGGTTGTCCGCAAGGATCGGATACCAGACGAAATAGATGCCTTCTTTCCATTTGCGGACCGCTTTGCGGAGCGCATCCGGAAGATCGGCATACTCGCTTTTGACCTCATAACTCGGGTCGATCACGATCAGGCCGCGCCGAATCGGCGGCGGCACCAGCCCCACCAGCGCTTCCAGCCCGTCCCGCATATGCACGGAAATGCGCGAATCGCGCCGCGCCCACCTCTTAATATCGTCCTGCGCCGCCGGGTGAAGCTCGTTCAGGACCAGCCGGTCGTTTTCTCTTAACGCCGCGCGGGCGAGGGTAGGGGATCCCGGATAGGTCTTCAGCGCGCCGTCGGGATTGAGGGTTGAGATCGCGGCCAGGAGCTTTTCAACCGCCAGGGGGGTGGACGTGTTTCGCAGCGGCCACAGACGCGCGATACCCGAGGAAAACTCCTGTGTCTTTTGCGCTTCAGTGCTGCCGAGATCATACACTCCGTGGCCGGCATAAAGATCGACCACGGCGAATGGTTTGTCCTTCTCCGCGAGTCTCGCCAGCAGCAGGCATAGCGCGGCGTGCTTATGGACGTCGGCGGGGCCGCCCGCATGATAGGCGTGCTGGTAACTCAGCATTTTTTTGGGCCGGAAACAGAGGTGAGTTTGCTTTGGTGCAAGTCTAGCATGCGCCGGACGCCTGTCTCGGAAGTATCTGATTTTACGAAACTTTAACCGGTATACGGGGTTTTGCGGAGCCCGTTCTCCCTTGCAGTTCTTACCCGCTCTGGTATAACCCCGGCCCGGAAACGCAAGGCTCTTGGGGGGCCGGGCGACGTCCATGCTCCGTTCTGATTTGGGATGACGTACGTGTAAGGCTTTGTGCCTGAGCTGTGCCTGCGCGCGTCCATCTTCCCGCCATGTTTCTCGTCCAAATCAAGAGTGCCTACCGAGCCTCTCCCCGGAACGGGGACCGAGGCGTGGGGTTATAAAAAGAAACGGGTTGGGAAGGCTGGTACACAAAATGAGAATTCTTGTTGCGCTCCTGGTGGCGTGCGTGGCTTCGGCCAGCCTCTGGGCGTCACTCGACAGACCTCTCGATGCGCCGGACTGGCGGGGCCAGTTCAAGGGCGTCTCCTATTCTCCTTCGCATGTCTACACTGAAGAGCAGCTTCAGAACGGTGTCGATCCGGCGATCATCCGCCGCGACATGGAGCAGCTCTCCGGCGTCACCAAGCGCGTCCGCACATATACTGTGGACCGCGGCCAGGACGCCGTTCCGTACATTGCGAAGGAATACGGCCTGAAGGTCACCCTGGGCATTTGGCTCAGCGGCGACAAGGAACTCAACGAAATCGAAGTCACGAAGGCCATCCGGGCCATCAACGACAACCCGGGCGTCGTCGATCGCGTGATCGTCGGCAACGAAGTGGTGATGCGCCGCGAACTGACGCCGGCGGAAGTCACCGACTACATCGTGCGCGTGCGCAAGGCCGTCACCAATAAGAAGGTCGAAGTCGGCACCGCCGAGGTCTGGAGCGTGTGGCTCGACTATCCGGAACTCGCCAAGGAAAGCGCCTTCGTCGGCATCCATCTGCTGCCGTACTGGGAAGGCATCAAGTCCGAAGACGGCATGGACTATGTCACCACGCGCTTCGATATGGTCGCCAAGAAGTTCCCGAACAAGAAGATCGTGATCGGCGAAGCGGGCTGGCCGTCCGACGGCCGCGTGAAGAAGGGCTCGGTGCCCTCGAACGCGATGGAAGCCTACTTCCTGCGTCACTTCCTCACCCTCGCGACCGCCAAGAACTACGACTACTACGTGATCGAAGCGTTCGATCAGCCGTGGAAAGCCGGTCCGGAAGGCGCCGTCGGCGCGTTCTGGGGCATGTTCGACGCCGAAGGCCTGCCGAAGTTCGACTTCACGGGCCACCTGACGTCGTTCCCGGACTGGTCGCAGTACGCAGGCGCCGCCACCATCGCCACCTTCCTCATCGGCCTCATGGTCCTGGTGCTGGTGCCGAGCATGAGTCTGCAGGGCTATGCGCTGGTCGCCGGTGTCGTCAGCCTGACCGTGTCGGGCGCGCTGTTCATCATCGAAGCGTCGTCGCTGCGTTATGTGCAGCTGACCGCGCTGTGGGGGGCGGCGATCATCATCCCGGCGGCCATGTTCACGGCGCTTCTGCTGGTGACCGAAACCACCGAATGGGCGCTCAGCCTGTTTCGTGAAAAGCGCAAGCCGCGCATCGGTTCGGCCGGTTACATCGGCACCCCGCGCGTTTCGATCCATCTGCCGACGCATAACGAGCCGCCGGAAATGGTCGTTCAGACCCTCAATGCCCTCGCGCGTCTCGATTACCCGAACTTCGAGGTCATCATCCTCGACAACAACACCCGGGACTCCAGCCTGTGGAAGCCGGTGGAAGCTCACGCGCAGACCCTCGGCGAGCGCTTCCGCTTCTATCACCTCGACGGCGTGAAGGGCTTCAAGGCCGGCGCGCTCAATATCGCCCTCAAGTTGACGGACCCGGCTGCCGAGTACGTGGCGGTCATCGACAGCGACTACCAGGTCGCGCCGGAATGGCTGAAGACCATGATGCCGGGCTTCGCCGACCGCAAGGTGGCCGTCGTCCAGTCGCCGCAGGATTATCGCGACGCCGACGAAAGCCTGTTCAAGACCTTCTGCTATGAAGAATACGCGACCTTCTTCCAGGTCGGCATGGTGGAGCGCAACGAACACAACGCCATCATCCAGCACGGCACCATGTGCATCGTTCGCCGCAGCGCGATGGAGCATGTCGGCGGCTGGGCCGAATGGTGCATCACCGAGGACACCGAACTCGGTCTGCGTCTGTTCGAGGCCGGTTACACCGCGCTTTACTCGCCGGCCAGCATGGGCCGCGGCCTGATGCCCGACACGTATGACGCCTATAAGGGCCAGCGTTATCGCTGGGTCTACGGCGCCATGCAGATCATGAAGCGTCACGCCGCCCAGTTGTTCACCGGCAAGAGCACGCTCACCCCGGCGCAGCGTTATCACTTCGTCGCCGGCTGGCTGCCGTGGTTCGCCGACGCCTTCGCCCTGGTGTTCGGCGTCCTCTCGCTGGTGTGGACGGCGCTGATGGCCATCGCGCCGCGTCACTTCGACGTGCCGCTGACGGCTCTGTCCAGCGTCGCGCTCACCCTGTTCGCCGTGAAGACCGCCAAGACCGTGTGGCTGCACCGCGCGAAAGTCGGCACCGGCTACATGGGGGCTGTCGCTGCGGCCCTGACCGGCCTTTCGCTGGCCTTCACCGTCGGCCGCGGCGTGCTCGCGGGTCTGTTCACGTCGGGTAAACCGTTCATGGTGACGCCGAAGTGTAAGGACATGGCGGGCTGGGCGCGCGCCCTGCGCATCGCCAGCACCGAGACCTTCATGCTGGCCGCCACCGTCGTCGCGATCGCTTCCACCGCCATCATCGGCCGTCTCGACGACCCGGCGGAAGTGGTGTGGGTTTGCGCGCTCGCGGTGCTCGGCATCCCGTATGCCGCCGCCGTGCTCGTGGCCCTGGGTTCGACCATTCAGTTCCGCCGCCCGGTCACGCAGACCGACATCGCGCCGGTCCTGCAGGCCCCGAAGCTGGACCTCGCCGCTTGATCCCGGCGAATACCTGAAAAGCAAACGGGCCCCATCCATGAGGGGCCCGTTTTGTTTTTGGGGGCTACTTCAGGTCTTTGATGATCTCACGCGCCGCGTTGTAGCCGGGCGCGCCGGTGACGCCGCCCCCGGGATGTGTCCCCGAACCGCACATGTAAAGGCCGGCGATCGGTGCACGGTAATCGCCGTGTCCCAAAACCGGCCGCGCTGAGAACATCTGATCGAGTGACAGCGCGCCGTGGAAGATATCGCCGCCGACGAGGCCGAAGCGGCGTTCGAGATCGAGCGGGCTCAGGATCTGACGGCCCACGACCGAGGCTTTGAAATTCGGCGCGTGGCGGTTCACCGTCTCGATCATCAGGTCGGCGACCTCTTCGCGCGCGGTGTCCCATGACCGCCCGTTTGGAAGCTGCGGCGCGACATGCTGGCAGAACAAGCTTGCGACATGCGCGCCTTTGGGCGCCAGCGAGTCATCCAGGGTCGAGGGGATCAGCATTTCGACGATAGGCGCTTTGGACCATCCGTGTTCGCGCGCGTCCGTATAGGCCCGCTCCATATAACCGAGCGACGGCGCGACGATGATCCCCGCGGTCATGTGATCGCCGGAGTCCGGCAAACAGGTGAAGCGCGGCAGTTCGGACAAGGCGGCGTTCATGCGGAAGGTGCCCGATCCGCAACGATACCGTGCGATACGTTCGGCGAAGTCGGCCGAGAGCACGCCTTGATCGATGAGTTTTGTGAACAGGAGCTTGGGATTGAGGTTTGAGGCGACGGCCTTGGCCTTGACCGTCTCGCCGTTCGCCAGGACCACGCCCGCCGCGCCGCGGCGCTCTACGATCACCTCTTTGACGTCTGCGCCGGTGCGGATCGTCACGCCCTTGGCGGCGCACGCCTTGGCCATCGCTTGCGTGATGGCGCCCATGCCGCCGATGGCATGGCCCCAGGCGCCTTTTTTCCCGTTCACTTCCCCGAAGACGTGGTGCAACAGCACATAGGCGGAGCCCGGCGTATAGGGGCTCGCGTAATTGCCCACCACGGCGTCGAAGCCGAACACGGCTTTGATCGGATCGCTTTCGAACCAGCCGTCGAGCCAGTCGCCGGCGGACTGCGAAAACAGCGCCAGGAGATCGCGGCGCACGGTCATATCCGCCTTGGCGAGCTCCCGGCCGGATTTATAGGCCTCGAACAACTGCGGCAGCGCGGCGAAGACCCCGCCGCTCACGACGTTGGGCGGGGTGCGCAGGAGAAGGGCGCGAATGACGTCGACGACATCGTCCAGGCGCTTGCCGTACTCATCCAGGCGCGCCGCATCGCGGGCCGAAAACTTCGCGACCTGCGCCTTGGTGCGGCCTTCCCCGGTCAGAAGGTATGCGCGGTCGTTGACCGGCAGGAAGTTGGAGGCGCGCCGTTCGACAACGCGAAGTCCATGACCGTGCAAGTCCATATCCGCGATCACACGCGGGTTCAATAGTGAGACCGTGTAACTCGCGACCGAATTGCGGAAGCCGGGATGGAATTCCTCGGTCACCGCCGCGCCGCCGACAACGGGCCGGCGCTCAAGAACGGTGACCTTCAGCCCGGCGCGCGCGAGATAGAAGGCGCAGACAAGGCCGTTATGCCCGCCGCCGATAATGACAACATCGGTTTCAGCCGCCATGGGACGTTAAGCCTTGAGGCGCAGGAACCGGGTGCGGTGGAGGTTTTCCAGGTTGTCCTCGTACCCTTCGACCTTCAGCGAGACGAGGGTCTTGGTGCTGGAATAGTTGATCGGAATCACACCGCACTCATTCAGCGCGATCTGCTCCGCCTTTGCCATGACGTCGGCGCGGGCTTTCAGGTCCAGCATGACCTTGGCGTCGGCCATGAGCCTGTCATATTCGGGATTACTATAGCGGGCGTAGTTGAACACCCCCGCCGAAGTCTCGATCAAGCTCAGGAATGTCTGCGGATCGTTGTAGTCGCCGACCCACCCCGCTTCGGCGACCTCGAAGTCACCCTGTTGCACGCGGTTGTAATGAACCTTCGGTTCGTTCCCCAAGAGGCGCGCCACGATCCCGACTTCCTTGAGGAGAGTGCTCAAGGCCACATACATGCGGCGCGCGTCGTAGGACAGCCGGTACTGCATTTCAAACGAGAACGGCTTATCGGGGCCATAACCGGCGGCGGCCAAGAGCTGCCTGGCTTCCGCGCGGCGGCGCTCCATCGGCCAATCGGCGAAATCGAGGGTGGGCCCGCGCAGGTAATTGTCGATGCCCGGCGGAACGAAGGAGTAGGCGGGGATGCCGCCGTCGCGCCTTACTTTCTCCATCAGGAGTTCGCGGTCGATGGCGAGGCTCATGGCGCGGCGCACACGCACGTCGTTGAATTGCGACCGCTTCAAATTCATGAAGGCGTAGTTCACCGACAGATAAGGCGAGATTCGCGCCTGTCCGGGCATGTTCTCCTTCAGCCATGCGATCTGCTGGCTGGGGAAACCGCTGGTCGTGATGTTCATGTCGATCTCGCCGGCGCGAAATCGGGTGAGCGCCGAACGTTCGTCGTCGATCGGGTAGAAGTAGACCTCGTCGATCTTCACATTGGCGGCGTCGTAGAAGCGCGGGTTTTTGACCAGCTTCACGTAGCCGTTGGGCACATACTCGGCCAGCACATAGGGGCCGTTGGACACCATCGTTCCGGCCTGCACCCAGCCACGGCCGTGTTTGGCGACCATGTGCTGCGGCACGGCGAAACTTGAGTAGTGTTTCAGAAGACCCGGCAGGAACGGCGCGGGCTGCGCGAGCGTGATTTCCAAGGTGTGATCGTCGAGCGCGCGGATACCGATCTCCTCCACCTGTTTTTTGCCGGCGTTGGCGTCCTGTGCATTCTTGATTGGGTAAAGGATGAAGGCGTAGCGGGCCGAGGTTTGCGGATCGAGCATCCGGCGCCAGCTATAGACAAAGTCGTGGGCTGTGATCGCAACGCCGTCCGACCAAACCAGGCCGCGCCGCAGCTTGAAGGTCCAGACCAGGCCGTCGTCGTTGGCGGTCCAACTCTCCGCGCAAGCCGGTACCGGCCGCGCATGCGCGTCATCGGTGGTCAAACCGATGAACATGTCGCCAATGATGTTGTTTTCCCACGAGCCGCTGGAGAGGTGCGGATCGAGCGTATCGGGCTCGGTGCCGTTGCCGCGGCGCAGGACCACGGGGCTTTCAGCGCCCCGCGCGGGAAGCACGCCAAAAGCCAAAGCAGCTCCGCCGAGCGTCAAGGCCCAGCGCCGGTTGCCGCTCATCCTTGGAAAGGCGGTCATCGTCTGCATACCGCCAGCCTAGCACACGCGTGGGAGGGGTTAGCCAGTGGGCTGCCAGCGCATATGCACGTGGGGGATGCCGGCTTCCATGAAATGTTCGCCTTCGCTTACAAATCCCAGCTTGAGGTAGAAGGTCTCGACCTGGGCCTGGGCGTTCAGCACTACGGCGCCAACCCTTCGATCGGAAAGCCGGCGCATGATTTCAGCCATGACGACGAGGCCGA
>JAYRTJ010000117.1:0-10539 GCA_041919675.1 Rhodospirillaceae bacterium
GTGGTTTCATTGTCCGGGAAGGACGGGACTTCGATGCCGGCGAGGCGCGCGCCGCAGCCCTTGGCGCCGTCGCTCATGATCTGGACCTGGCGGGTCAGCGGGAACATGTCGGCGGCGAGGCGATAGCCCGTCAGCACGCTCGGCTCGACCTTCTTGGCGGCACAGAACGCGGCGGCCTTGTCGAGAATGGCGGTCATATTCTTCATATAGCGAATCATGACCGGGATCGACGCGTTGTACATATTGATCGTCATCTTGGAATTTCCCCTCGTGAGCGAATTTGAAAGCAATGACCTATTCGTCCACAGTTCGGGGCGCAATTCCAGCCAAAACCGCGTGGGTGGGCGGCGGTAATTCCGCGCGCGGAGCCGCGGTCAGGACTTCCTGCCTGCGGTGCGGCAGGCACCAGGGCAGCTCCGCCTGAAGCCATGCCAGCATTTTCTCGCGCACATCGCAGCGCAGGTCCCACGCCGCGCCGGAATTCTTCGCGCTGACGAGGATGCGGAGTTCGACGTTTTCGTCTTTTAGCTCCGTAATCTGGACATTGAAGACCTTGCCGTTCCACAACTTGGCATTCTTGACGACCTCTTCGGCCTTGGCGCGGAAGGCGGGCACGGGGACGCGCGGGTCCAGCTGGAATGTCACGGGAGCGAGGAGCACCGCGTCGGAGCGGGTGTAGTTCTGGAACGGCTTCTCGATGAAATAGGACAGGGGCACGACAAGCCGGCGCAGGTCCCACAGCCGGATCACGACGAAGGCGCCGCCGATATCCTCGACGTTGCCGAACTCATTTTCGACCACGACCACGTCATCGATGCGGATCGGCTGTGTGATGGCGATCTGGAGCCCCGCGATGATATTTGAAAGCACGGGCCGCGCCGCCAGACCGATCGCGATGCCCGCGACACCGGCCGATGCAAAAAGACTGACGCCAAACTGACGTACGGCGTCGAAGGCCATCATCGCCGTGGCGGCGGTGACAATGTATATCAGCACATTGACGGTGCGCTTGAGGATCTTGACCTGGGTCAGGTGCTTGCGCGCAAGCAGATTGTCATCAATGTCGATGCGGTAACGGCGAATGTGAAGTGCGGCGCCGACATCGACCGCCACAAGACAGGTCCATCCAATCAGGACGACAAGGGCGACCCAGAAAACCTGCGCTGAAATCGTCTTCAGCGCTTCCGGAAAGAGCGGCGACTGGAGCGCGAGATTGACGGCTGTCAGTACAAATGCCGCGCGCACAACCCCGCGTACGCGCACGATAAAGGGCGCCCAGAATTCGCGGCGCTTCTTTAGGAGGCGCAACGCCGCGCGTTCGACAAGCGCGTAAAGCCCAAGCGCGGCCACCGCCGAAACGGCCGCGAGGACGAGGCCGAACACCCACGGCGGCGCCCACCCCATGGCGCGGTGAAGAATTTCGTAAATCCGTTCGACAATGGCCATACGGCTATAACGCGCGAAGCGGGTTGCTGTTTCGTGCCGCACTTCGCGGCCGCATAACGCCTTGCGCGCAAAAGGAGCCGGCTGCTCCGCATCGCGGGATGCAAGTCTTTTAATTCGGCGCACCGTCGGAACAGGCCTAATTCCGCCTCGTTGTCCAAACGATGGCGGTCGCCGCGTTCTGCGGCGATCGGTGGACTTCAGAGCACAAAGGGAGATCAACAATGCAGCAGGCGAAAGCGGCGTCCGCCGCGGGCCCCGGCGCGTCCGCGGCGGACGCAACCGCCATGGACACGTCAATGCCGCCCAAGGGCAAGCAGGCAAAGTCGAAACCGGGCGCGGCTGCGTCCACGCAGGCGGCGCCTTTGAAAAAGACGGTTGGAAAGCCGGGACGTCCGGCAGGGCGCGCTCAAGGCGCCGCGCAGAAGGGCGCGGATAAAACCGATGCGATCTCGCGCCTCAAGAACGACCACAGAACCGTCGAGCAACTCTTCAAATCCTACGAAGAGGCGCGGGCAACCTCGGCCAAAGCCGAGCTCGCGCGGCAGATCTGCATGGAACTGATCATCCATACACAATTGGAAGAGCAGATCTTCTATCCGGCATGCCGCGAAAACGGCGTGGAAGACGAATCATTGGACGAGGCGCAAGTTGAGCATGACGGCGCGAAGGTCATGATCTCCGACCTTCTGCAAGGTTCTCCGGACGATCGCTACTACGACGTCAAGGTGAAGGTGCTGAAGGAATACATCAGGCACCACGTCAACGAGGAAGAAAAATCCGACGGAATTTTCGCCAAGGCGCGTCAGGCAAGCTTGGACCTCGATGAAATCGGGGCGCGGCTCAAATCCATGAAGGACCAACTCACGGCCGAGGGAGAGGCCGTAACGGCGGCGCCGTTAGAAGCTCCCTCACTTCAGCTCAATAATATCAACGCAATGTCCGAGGAGACGCAGATGCCAAGGTACAGTAATTACGATTATGACGACGACCATCGTTCTGCCCGTGGGCGCAGCAGCCAGATGCGCGATCGCGACGATCAAGGCCGCTTCACAAGTGACGATGACGATCATCGGGACCGCAGCCGCGCGTCGCGCGCGGGCTATGACGACGATGGCGGCCGGAGCCATCGCGGCCGCCAGATGCGCGACCGCGACGATCAGGGCCGATTCATGAGCGACGACGATGACTACCGGTCATCACGCGGCCGTCACATAATGGAGCGCGACGACCAGGGGCGTTTCACGAGCGATGATGATGACGGCTACCGGTCCTCGCGTTCGTCGCGCGCGAGTTATGATGACGATGGCGGCAGCTATCGCGGTCACCGCGGCTGGTACGATTCCGAAGGTCATTCGCGCGCCGCGCACCAACGCCAACAGGCGCAGGCGAGCGACTACGACGATGGGGACGATCACGGCATGCGCCGCGGCCGCAGCCAGGGCGGCCGGAGCCAAAGCAGCCGCGGACGCCACGAAGGTCACGGCGGCTGGTTCGGTGATTCGGAAGGCCATTCGCAGGCCGCGCGCCGTGGTTGGAGTCATCGCGACTGAAAAACCCGGAGCGGTTGAGGTATCCGCCGGCCGGGAAACTCCCGGTCGGCGATGCTTTGTGCACGGCGGCGTTCGCGGCTTGAGCGGTGCGCCTCATCGAGGTTAAGTTACCCCGATGAGCGCTAAGCGAAAGAGAGTGCGTCCGATTTTTCTGATCGCGCTGGGCGTCGCGCTGCTGGGGTTCGGCCTCATCAGCGGGGTCGCGCTCGATCTGGCGATGCGTCCGAAGGACCGGCTTCCGGCCGGCTTGCGGCCCGTGGCCGCGAAACCGGCGCCGCGCACGCAAAGCGTGTCCGCGCTGGAGACGCTTGGCGAAGTGACGAACGTCCGTCCGGAGCGTCTGACGGGTCAGCCGATGCGGGCCTGGGCGCCGGATATTGTTCCGGAACGGGCCAACGACGAGCCGATGGTCGCTTTCGCGGTTCCGGCCACGGCGCCGCGGGACCGGCCGGCCATCGCGATCGTCATTGACGACATGGGCGTGGATCGCGCGCGCTCCCTGCGCATGATCGAACTCAAGGGTCCGATGACCTTGTCGCTCATGACCTATGCGGACAATTTACCGGATCTTGCGGCGCGCGCGCGCCGCGCCGGGCACGAGGTGATGGCGCATCTCCCCATGGAGCCGATCGACCTCAAGGAGAACCCCGGGAAGGGCGCCTTGCGCGTGAGCATGGATGAAGCGGCGATCCGCGCGACACTCGCGGACGATCTCGATGCGTGGAACGGCTACGTCGGCATCAACAATCACATGGGCAGCAAATTCACGACCGACCGCGCACGCATGAATGTCGTGATGACCGAGCTGAAGTCGCGCGGCCTCTTGTGGCTGGACTCAAAGACCATCCAGGGATCGGCGGGAACGGCCGCCGCGCAGGCCGCGGGCGTCCCTTATATCGAGCGGGACGTTTTCATCGACAATGAGCAGACCGTCGACGCGGTGATTGCGCAGCTCGCCGACGCTGAGAAGGTCGCGCGCAGCCGGGGCACGGCCGTCGCCATCGGTCATCCGCATGAAGCGACCCTGGACGCCCTGGCGCGGTGGCTGCCCGAGGCGGACCGCAAAGGCATCGCGCTGGTGCCTGTGACGGAAGTGCTGCGCCGGAGAACCTCCGCGCCGTCGCCCTGACGGGTATTCACCGGGACCTTAGGCCGAATTGCGGGTCTTTTCGGCCTCGGCCGTCAGGCGCTCGATGTGCATACGGATGTGGGCCGCCTCGGCCGGGGTATTGGCCAGCGAAACGGCCCGGTCGAAGGCCTCGCGGGCGGCCCGGTTCCGGCCGAGTTGGAGCAAGAGGGCGCCCCGGGCGCCGTGAAAATGAAAGTACCCGCCAAGAGGACCTTCCAGCGGCGCGATCATTGCGAGCGCCGCCTCGGGGCCTTCGGTTTTCGAAACCGCGACCGCGCGATTCAAGGTGATGACCGGCGAGGGGTTCAGCTGTTCGAGCGTGGCGTACAGAGCGTCGATGCCGGACCAGTCGGTGTCGGCATATTGCGGCGCGCGGGAATGGAGGGCGGCGATCGCCGCCTGCACGAGGTAGGCGCCCGTCCGACCGTGACGCATCGCCTTATCGATGAGCGCGAGGCCTTCCTGGATCGGTACCGTGCGCCATAGGCCGCGGTCCTGGTCCTCAAGCAAAACGATCTCGCCGGCGGCAGAGTAGCGCGCGGGTGCGCGCGAATGCTGCAGGAGCATGAGCGCAAGAAGACCCATGACCTCCGGCTCGGTCTGATACATGCGCAGCAATAAACGGCCTAAGCGGATGGCTTCGTCCGCGAGCCTGCCGCGTTCATCGTCTTTCGGGCCGGCGGAGTAACCCTCATTGAAAACGAGATAGACCATCGCCATGACGGCGGCGAGGCGCTCGGCGCGTTCGACGGCGCCCGGGGTTTCGAACGGAACACCCGCAGCGGAGACTTTGGCTTTGGCGCGGGTGATGCGCTGTTCCATGGCGGCTTCGCCGACCAGGAAGGCGCGCGCGATCTGTTTCACCGTGAGGCCCGAGACGATGCGCAATGCGAGGGCGACCTGCTGGGTCGCCGGAAGATCGGGGTGCGCGCAGATGAACAACAGGCGCAGCATGTCGTCGCGATAATGCGCCTCGTCGAGGCGGTCCGCCATATCGGCTTCGCGGTCCGAAAGGTCGGACACTTGTTCCTCGCCGGCAAGCGCGGTCATGCGCGCGTTTTTGCGCGTGGTATCGAGAGCGGCGTTGCGCCCGACCATGATAAGCCACGCGGCGGGATCGCGCGGCGGGCCATTGGCGGGCCACGTCTTCAGCGCGCGCAGACAGGACTCCTGGAACGCTTCCTCGGCCGTATCGAGATCGCGGAAGTAGCGCAGGAGCGCGGCCACCGCCTGGGGACGGGCGGCCGTGATCGCCGCTTCGATCCAGGCAAGCTCGTTCACCTCTTAGGCTCCAACCTTGGCGCGCGCGGCTTCGCCGTAAGGCAGGGCGCTGGCCTTGGTTTCCACGGGCGCGCCAAGCAGATAAAGCGCGATAGGGCGCAACTCGTAGGCGCCGCCCGGATTGGCTGCCGTGAGTTCGCGCGCGAACGAGAGCGCTTCCTCCAGATCGGCGACATCGATGATATAGAAGCCGAGGAGCGCTTCCTTGGTCTCGGCATAGGGCCCGTCGATCACAAGCCCTTTGGCTTTGTGGAGGGTGGTGGCGGCCGAGGTGGGCAGAAGACGTAAGGAGGGCTTGAGTTTGCCGGCCTTTTCCCACTTGTCGTGAACCACCGAGAGATTGGCCATGACGGCGTCGTCCTGCTCCTTCGTCCAATTGCAGACGACGTCTTCGGAATTGTAGCAAAGCACGGCGTACATCATGGCTTTAGTCCTCACTGTGACAGTCATAGGACGCGCGAGCATAGCCCGGCCCGACATGCGGCCACGCGAAAATTTTACGTGATTTTCCAGGGGATTGAGGTTCGCGGACGAAAATTATATGTAGAGGCCGCGAGGCCACGTCCTCCCCATGCCGGCCCTCGGCCTGGTTTCAAGTCCGGGACGGCCCGGCGCTCTTTTTATTCAAAAAAGGAGGGCCGCCATGGCCTGGATCTATTTGATCATCGCCGGCGTGTTCGAAGTGGTCTGGGCCTACTTCATGAAGCAGTCCCAGGGCTTTACGCGCCTTGTGCCGACCGTTGTCACATTCCTCACCATGTTCATCAGCTTCGGTCTTCTCTCGGTGTCGATGAAGGCTCTTCCCCTTGGGACCGCCTATGCGATGTGGACCGGCATCGGCGCGCTCGGCGCTTTTCTCGTGGGCATTATCGTATTGGGAGAACAGGCAAATCCGATGCGCATCGGCGCCGCGGCGTTGATCGTGGCGGGCTTGGCCCTGATGAAAATCTCTTCGCCCACCTAAGCCGCAATCGCGGCAACGCGAATAACCGGCGCGTTTCACGCTTTTGTGTTCGGGAATTTTTGCTTTTCCCACACGCGTAAATGTGCAACTTACGCGCCGGGCAAAACAAACCGAATAACAACGAGGTTGGGGCCCTTTATCCAACTCATAGTGAGAGGCGTTGTTTTTAAATGTCAGCTGGTATTATCCGTCCGGTGCTCTTTGGTTCCGTTCTCGCGCTCGCCGCGACCGGTTACTATGGCTTCAGCCAGCACCAGAAAGTTGAAGATTATCGCTCCGCTCATGCGTCGCTGAAGGCCGAACGTGACTCGCTCCTGGCGAAGACCGATCAGCTGAGCAGCGAAGCCGCTGCCGCCAAGCGCGCGCAGCAGGTCGCCGAAGCGAAGGTGGCGGAACTCGAAACCGCCGGCGCCGCGAAGAAGACTGCGGCGCGCTAAATTTTTCGAGATGATTTTAGGGGCGCTCCGGCAACGGAGCGCCCTTATTCTTTGGCGCCATAGTGCGGCTTCTTTGGCGCTAATGCGGCGCGGGCTCCAGGCGCGCGAACAGGCGGATCAACTCGGCGAGGCGCGAGACCCGCATCTTTTCCATGACCCTGGCTTTATAGACCTCGATCGTGCGCACGCTGAGATTCAAGGCGGCGGCGATTTCACGGTTATGACGGCCGTCGAGCACGGCCTCCAGCACCTGGCGTTCACGTCCTGAAAGAGTCGCGAGGCGCTCTTCGATATGGTTGCGCTCGGCGCGCAGCGCCGCGGCCCGGTCTGAATGCGACAGCGCGTCGTCCAGCACGCGCATCATCTGATCCTCAAGGACGGGCTTTTCGAGGAAATCAAACGCGCCGGACTTCAAGGCGCGCGTGGCCGAGGCAATGCTGCCGAAGGCGGTCACGACAATGATGGGCGCGGTGATGCCGCGCGCGCGGCAGCTTTCGACCACATCCAGCCCGCCCATGCCGCCCATGCGCAGATCAAGGATCAAGCAATCGAGCCGCGAAAGGGAGGGAGAGGCGAGCAGTTCCTCGCCGCTGCCGAACTCGACGACGTCGAAATCGCGGAAGCGAAGCACCAGGGCTAGCGAATCGCGCAAGGCCGCGTCGTCGTCGATGATCCCAATCGTGCGTCCAGTCGCCATATCGAAACTCCTAGTACTCGGCCGGCAGCGTCACCACGAACCTGGCGCCGCCCAGCTTGGAATCGGAAAGGATGATCGTGCCGCCGTGTGCGTGGATCACGGAGCGGCTCATGGACAGGCCGAGACCGAGGCCGTCCTTCTTGGTCGTGACAAGGGGCTCGAAGATGTCGTCACGAACATCGTTGGCCACGCCCCGGCCGGAATCGTCGACCTCCAGGATCACAGACTCGTTCGCGCGCCGCACCATCACGGCGAGCGCGCGCGATTCAAGGGGAACCGGTTTCAACGCATCAATCGCGTTGACGAGCAAATTATAGACGACGGCGCGCAACTGCACGTGGTCGCCAAGGACGATATTGGACCCGCCTTGCACGACGATATACGGGCTGATGGCGTTGCGCCCCAGGCGGTCTTTCAACAGCAGGGCCGCGTCCTTGACGATCTCGCCGAGGTCCGCCGGTTCCACCGTCATGCCTCCGGTGCGGAAAAAATCGCGCATGCGATGCAGGGTATCGGTGGCGCGGACGACTTCCTGCGTCAGCTTCGCGCCGATTGCGGCCGCTTCGGTGTTGTTGGGCGCGATGCGGCGCAGGACGTGATTGAGGGCCGAGGCATAGTTGGAAATGGCGCCCAAGGGGTGGCCCAGTTCATGGGCCAAAGTGCCCGCGAGCTCGCCCGTGGCCGCGACACGCAAACTGGCGGCCAGTTCTTCCTCGCGCGTGTGCAGACGAAGCGTGGCCAGTTTGCTTTGATCCACGGCCAGCCCGAAGACAAAGCCGGAGGCGGCCAGAACGAGCAAGAGCGCTTGGAACAGCGTGACGTTCGCTTCGAGATGGCCGGCGAGCACCAAGGACGCGATCATACTGGCCTGGACCAGCGCATTGAGCGCGATGGCGCCGCGTACGCCGAACCGCAGCACGATCCAGATCATCGGCAGGAACACGACGAAGAGATAGCGGCTGGCGGTCTCCGGATATTCGCCGAACGCGACCCACACGGCGGCGAGGACGAGCACGCCTTGCGCGCAGGCCTCCAGAATCCGGCCGGTCGTGAGCGGCTCTTTCGGGCCCGGCGCAAGCCTGATGGCGAAGAGGGGGGCGAAGATCAGAACGCCGATGACGCTGCCCACCGCGAACCGCACGAAATGTGAGCCGATGTGCGCCGGTTGAACGATCCCGAGCGCCGCGATGGTCGGCACATAGACCGCGCCCGCGAGCATGGTGACGAGCGGGGCGGCCAGCAGCGCCCCGACCAGCGGGTTCTTGAGAAGGTCCTGGGTGGAGCGCCGCGCCAGAAGCCGCGCGAGATCCACGATGGCGGCGGCTTGGGCTGCGGTGACGATGCCGTCGAGGACGGCAAGGGTGAGGGGTCTTGGACCGTCGGGCGCGAGCAGGCTGCAGGTGGCGGCGGCGGCGAAGGCCACAACCACCCCGCCCCAACGATGCAGAAGCGCGACCGCGACGCAAACGCCCAGGACGGGATTCCAGGGCGTGACGACCTGGATATAGATCGGCGTAATGAAGGTGAGGCGGTCGAGCCCGATGAGGCCGATGAAGAGCAGCGCAGCGCCCGCCCACGCCCACCTCGGCGCCGGGAAGACCGGTTTCCGGGCGGCAGGCGCCGCGAGGGTATGTGGCGTTACAGAGGACGTCATGAAGCGGAATGGGTTCTCATTTTCGGTGCGATGAGGCGGCATTCGCACCATAAATTCATAATCAGGTCCGGGCGATCTGCAAGACGGAGTCAAAATGCCCATGCCATGAAAATTCGGGATTGGCCCGCGCCTTATTTCCCGAACGCATCGCGATGGCGCGCATATCATGCGCCGAGAAGAGCTCCGCGATGGTCATCGCCGCGCCGGGTGCGTAAGGCACATAGTCCTCCTCGGAAAAGTGTTCGGCGATACAAGGGTTTGTATCCGTGATCACGCAACTGTCGTAGAGCATACCCACGGTCACGCGTTCATGCACGTTGCTGGGATAACTCGGGCTGCAGTTGAGGACGGCGCGGCTGTTGGCCATGAGTGCCGCCGTCTCCGGCGCGCGCTGAGTGCCGAGAAACTCAACTTTTGCGTCAATCGCCAGCCCTGCGATGCGCTTGCCGAGCACGGCGACCTTGAGGTCTCCGACGTCGCGGAGCAGGGCATTGACGATATTCATGCGGCGTTCGTGACGAACATAGCCGTCGACGATGCTTAAGGAGCGGAGCAGCACGGGCACCGTCTTCGGCTGTTTGGATTGCAGCTCCGCCAATCCGGCGCCGGTCTCGCCTTGCATGATATGCGAGAAAACGTGGAAAGGATTTTGCGATAGGTCGTTCCGCACGGTCTCATAAGTCGCCATGAGGCTGCGCGAGAACCAGCCATCGCCGATGCCCCCCAGCAGCGTTTTTAGGTTCAGTCTGCCGGTATCGATCAGGAGCAGCGGCAGGACCAGATCGTAATCGCGGCGGTCGAAGTCAATGTAGCGGTGATCCTCGAAGCTCACGGGCGCGACGAAGGGCTGATGAAAAAATTCGGCCTCGGCGAGCGCGGGATTGATGAACCGCATTTCGTCGGGAAAAGTGTCGTCGATGACGATGAATTTTGTCTTGGGATGCGCGTTGCTGACCATCTCCTGCATGAAATCGGAGAACGGGTGATCGGAGACGGTGGCTATGGTGCGCGCGCGCGCGAACTCAAGCGCGTGGCGGACTTTCCTGACGGCCGGCGAAGTGTGGATTTTCAGGTCGTAGAGGAATGAATGGAAGTGGACGAGGCAGTCCTCGTCCATGAGGTTGGCGAAAAGGCGTGCAAAGAAGTTATCATCGGCGTAGTGCAAGACCTCGGCGTCCATGCCGCGTTCGGCGCCGATTTCGGCGATCTTCTCCGCATAACGCGTCAGATGGCCGTAAGCGTCGGCCACCGGCGGCGGAACGCAGACCGCTATTTTCATTATCCTCAGCCCCGCAATAAGCCCGGCCAAAAATTAACGGAAACAGGCGGATGCGCGGATTAGGGAGTCCCTTACGCGGCTCCCGGCTGGCCGTTAAGGCGG
>JAYRTJ010000118.1:0-10463 GCA_041919675.1 Rhodospirillaceae bacterium
TCCCTCACGGTGGGGATGTAGCTCAGAGTCATCAGCAGCAACGCGAGCAGGCCGATCAGCGCGGCGCCCGAATCGCCGTGCCACGGCCAGGCCGCGATCAGGAGGGCCGGCGTGAAGAAGATCAGACCGAGACCGAGGACCGTACCGGCCAGAAGCGGCGTGGAATACCTCAGTTGCGTGAAGGCCGTCCGGCGCACCATGGTCCACAGGGGCGCGAGCCCGATCGCTTCGCGCACGCTCGTGCTGCCGTCCGATAGTCCGAGCCACAGCCGCCCGCCGGTGCGCTTCACGATCCGCGCGAGCGCGCAGTCATCGATGATCTCACCGCGGATCGGCGCGAGCCCGCCGGCCGCGAGCAAGGTTTCGCGTTTGACGAGGATGCAGCCGCCGGCCGCGGCGGCGATGCGCGAGCTGTCGTCGTTGGCGGCGCGGAAGGGGTAGAGCATCTGGAAGAAATAGACGAACGCCGGGATGAGCAGCCGCTCCCAGGTGTGGCGGCAGTGGAGCTTCACCATCAAGGACACGAGGTCGCGGTGACGATGAACCGACTTCCCCACGAGTCGGCTCAAGGTTTCGGGGGGATGGACGATGTCGGCGTCGGTGAACCAGAAGTAGATCGGTGAAAGGCCGTCGCTTGCCGCGCGCGTCAGGCCGGCCTGCATGGCCCAGAGTTTTCCGGTCCATCCGTCCGCCAGCGGCGGCGCGGACATCACCGAGAGGTGTTCCGGCGTGGCGGCGCTGCGGGCGAGGCCGGCGGTGCCGTCCGCGCTGCCGTCGTCGACGAGAATGACGCGGAATGATCCGTCGTAGCGCTGGGCCGCCAGGGAACGGATGCAGGCTTCGATGCTCGGGGCCTCATTGCGCGCGGGAACGATGGCCACCACGGACGGCCATGCGCTCATGGGCCGCGTGTCTCGCGGCAGGCGCTGGTCGGCGTGCCAGAAGCCGTGGTGCGCGAAGAACAGATAGAGCCACGCGGCGAGGCTTATGACGGCAATGAGCGCCAGCATTTAGAACCAAAGTCTCAAAAGGCCCGAGAGTGCGGCGCCGGTAAATCCAAGCGGGCCCAGCACGACACGTTCGGCAAGCGGATCGCGCCGTGCGAGGCGGCGCGTCAGCTTGTCCGCGACGGAAACGATGATCGCGGTTTCGGCGGCGAGGCGGCGGTGTTTCAGCGCCTTCGGCAGCTTGCGCGCCTCGGCGAGAAGGTCTTCGGTTCCCGCGATCGCGCGATCGACGACGCGGCGCAGTCCGGCCGTCATCTCCGGCAAAGCGAGGTCGGTGACGCCGGTTCCCTCGGCGGCCATCCAGTCCGCGGGCAGGTAAACCCGATCGAGCGCGGCGTAGTCCTTGCCGCAGTCCTGCAGGTGGTTGATGACCTGGAGCGCGTTGCACAGGGCGTCGGACAGCGGATGCAGCGCGGGGTCCTCGCCGTGCAGATCGAGGAGGAAGCGGCCCACGGGCGAGGCGGACCGCTCGCAGTATCCGATGAGTTCCGCCCAGCTCGCGTAACGCGATTTTGTCGCGTCCTGGATAAAGGCGGAGATGAGATCGAGGCCGTGACGTTTCGGGATGCCCTTGCGCGCAAACATCGCCCCGGCCGCTTGCCCCTTGATATAGGCGGGGTCCGCATTGCCGCCGTTGACCGCCGCGGCGAACCCTTCGAGACGGGCAATCTTGTCGTCCGCCGGAAGGTCCGGATTGTCGGCGATGTCGTCAATGGCGCGGGCAAACGCATAGTAGACCGCGACATCGGGGCGCAGGTCTCTTGGCAAAAGCCATGATCCCACGGGGAAGTTCTCGTCCCCCGCGCCCTTGCCCGATGGCGTTTCGATTGTCGCAGCCGTGTTCATTTTCTGAGGCATAGCAGAATCATTGACCGGAATCATGCGCCGCGACAGACTGCGCCACCTTCAAAAGACCCGCCCGCAAAAGACCCGCCCGGAATTTTTCGTGACCTCTTCACAACAGCCGCCCGTTCCGCCCACCCGCATCGACTTTTCCGCCGAAGACCGGGAGTGGATCGCCGCGCGTATCAAGACCGTGCTGGAAACGGGCCGCCTGACTCTCGGGCCGTTTGGCGAGGAATTCGAGGGGAATTTCGCCGAGAGCATCGGCGCGAAACACGCGATCGCGGTGAACAGCGGCACCTCGTCCCTGGAAATCATGCTGCGGGCCGTCGGTGTCGCGGGCAAGGATATCCTGGTTCCCGCGAACACATTCTTCGCCACGGCGTCCGCCGTGATCGCGGCCGGCGGCCGTCCGGTCCTGATGGACACCGATTTCGCGACATTATCGACATCGGTTGCCGAGGTCGAACGTCGCCTGACGCCCAATACCGCCGGTATCATGATCGTGCATATCGCGGGCGTGATTACGGCCGATATGCCGGCCATCGTCGCTCTCGCGCGCAAGAAAGGCCTGTGGCTGATGGAAGACGCGGCCCATGCCCAGGGTTCGTCCCTCGACGGAAAGTTCGCCGGCACATTTGGATTGGCGGGTTCCTTCAGCTTCTATCCGACCAAAGTGATGACCAGTGCCGAAGGCGGGATGATCGTCACCGACGACGCCAAGCTCGATGGCGAAGCGCGCCTCTACCGCGACCAGGGCAAGGCGGGCTTCTATCAGAACGTCCATATCCGTATGGGCTATAACTGGCGTATGTCCGAGCCGCACGCGATCATCGGCCTGCGGCATCTTTTCAACGTGCCTGCCATGCTCGCCGCACGCCGGCGTATCGCCGCGCGGTATGACGCTGGTTTGAGCGCACTGGCCGCCAGGCGCCCGGAAGCGCCGCGCCCGCTGCCCATTCCAAAAGGCTGTGTGTCCAATTACTACAAATACGTCGTGATGCTGCCGGAAGGCGCCGCGCGCGCGCCGCTGAAGACGCGCCTCAAGGATGAGTTCGGCGTCCAGTGCAGCGGCGAAGTCTACGAAGTACCGCTCCACAAGAATCCGGTTCTCACGCACCTCGACACCGGCGATCTCAAAGGCGCCGATGCCGCGTGTAGCCGTCAGCTCTGCCTGCCGATCTTCGCCAGCATGACCGACGCGCAGGCCGACCGTGTCATCGCCGCGCTCGAGGCGATCTACGCCGCGTAGAGACGCGCGATTTTCCTGAGACTTTTGCAACTTTTTACTCCGCGCGGGCCCGCCCCGCGTGCGCGGGTCCGGGCGCCGCAACCCTGCAACCTCGCCACGAAATGATCACATTTGCCCCTGAAATGCCCTGACACCGTCCTAGGATGAGCGCAGTTAGGGCGTTGAATGGTGGAGTTGAAAGATTGCTTGCTTGAGGCTCCGCCATGGAAAACATCGACCGCTTTTTTGAAGCTTATGACCGGATGATCCCGAATTGGTTCGGCGACGCGTTGGCCGTCGTGATTGTCTTCGGACCGATCCTGTTCTTCGCGCTCTAAAAGGACCGCGCCAGGCCCCGGTGTCCGCCGGCATTCGAGCCTTCATCCCCCCTGGCCAGATGCTATGATCCTCGTCCCGTAGAGGATTTTTCATGGCCTTCCGCGTCCTGCCCCTTCTCACCAGCTTCGTTGCCGTTTCAGCCTTGGCCGCCGCGCCGGCGCCCGGCGATGGCCGCTTCGTGCCCGGCTCCGAGTTGGATGGCACCTGGGAGGGCATCCTCTCCAACGGCGGGATGGGCTTGCCCATGATCTTTGTGATCACCACGACACCCGGCGAGGGGACGAAGGCCGTCCTCGACGTCATGGATCAGGCGCCAAAGGACATTCCCGTCGTCGGTTATCGCCGCGAAAAAGATACCGTTTTCATGGAAATTCCGGCCGTCGGCGGGAAATTCGACGGCCTTGTGTCGGGGGACTTGGCGGCGATCTCCGGCCGCTGGACCCAGGCCGGCGCCGCCGGAAGCCCGGTTCCGCTCATCCTCCACCGCAAAGCGCCATAGGCGGCGGCAGCCTTCGCCTGGGCCGCTCGCAACTTTTATAACTGTACTGTATTATACAGTACAAATTTGAGAGGGGATGGATGAGTTCGGGCTCTGCGGGCGTCTCGTCAGGAGCGGCGCGTAAACCATCGCGCGGTGAGATCCGGCGCGCCGCCATTGTCGCCGCGGCGGCCGAGGTGTTCCTGGAGCATGGCTTTGGGGCGGCCACCCTGGACGACGTGGTCCGCCGGGCCGGTGGATCGCGCGCGACCCTGTATGGAGCCTTCGGCAGCAAGGAGGGTTTGTTTGCGGCGATCATCGCTCACCAGTGCGAACTCATTGTCGCGCCGCTCAAAGCGCTCTCGGAAGAAGCGGGGGCGCCCGAGGATGTGCTTACCGGCGTCGGGCGGCGCTTCATGGAGATCCTCATGAGTCCGCGTGGTGTGGGTTTGTACAGGATGGTGAGCGCCGAGGCGGCGCGGTTTCCCGCGCTGGGCGTCCATGTGTTCGCGAGCGGCCCCAAAGCCGCCGCCGACCGGCTGGCGGTCTATCTGCAAGCGCAAGTGAAAGCCGGCGCGTTATCGCTGCCGGACGCGGACCTGGCTGCGCGGCATTTCCTTGAAATGGTCAAAGGCGATCTGCACACGCGCGCGCTCTTCAACGTCGCCCCCCTGCCGACGCCGGCGGAGATCGACGTCTGCGTGAAAGGCGCCGTCGCCACCTTTCTCAAGGGCGCGCGGTCATGACCATTCTGCGCCGCCCGTTTTACTTCCTGCGTCACGGCGAAGCCGACTGGAATGCCCAGCGCATGTGCATCGGCCAACTCGACCGTCCGCTGACGGATCGTGGACGCGTCCAGGCTGAAGATGCGCGGCGGCATTGTGCCGGCCTTAAAATATCGTCGGTCTATTTCAGCCCCCTGTCGCGTGCCGCCGAAACCGCGGCGATGGTGATGCGGGGCCGCGGCATCGGCATGCAGGCCGACAATGGCCTTCTCGAAGCGTGTCTTGGCGTGAAACAAGGCGCTCGGGAAGACGATGCGGCCGATCCTTTTCTACGCAACTGGATCCGCGGCGCCGCAATCGATCAGGCCGAAACCTACGCCGGTTTTCAGAAGCGCGTCTGTGAGGCCGTAAACCGGTGCCTCGCGGCGGTGGAGGTCGGCGGTGCGCCGCTGATTGTCGCTCATGCGGGCGTTTATCACGCGCTGCGCGATGCCATGAACGTGCCCACGGGGCGCGTTCTCCACTGCGTTCCCTACAGTCATCACCCGGACGGCGGCGACTGGCGTGTCGAAGTCATCGTTTAGCGGGTCTGGTATTCACCAACCTTGGGATTGCCTTCGCCGCTGCATCCTTGCGGGCCATAACGCAGGAACTTCTGGGCCCGCGCGGCGCCGTCGACTTCCCCGACATAGAAGTTGCCCTGGGAGTCGGTCGCCATGAGGTGCGGCCAATGGAACAGGCCGCCGTTGCGTCCGCCGCCGCCGACCCGCGAGAGCTCCGTGAGATTGCGCCGGTTGACCACATACACAACGTCGTTGGCGAGGTCGCCGACGTAGAGACAGCTTTGTTCGCGATCGGTGGAGAGCGCGACGGTTCCCGAGGTGCCGCCGCCTTGCGCGTCCGGGGCGACCAGGAATTCGCCCACGAAGCCGCACTTGCCGGACTCGCCGCCGCCGTTCTTGCACGCTTTGCCAACGTCCGCCGCCTTGAAGACCTGAACGCGGTTGTTGCCGCGGTCGCAGACGTAGAGCAGTCCGTCGTTCGCGCGTTTTACGCAATGGACAGGGCTGCGGAAGAAAGCGGGTTTTGTGCGCCCAGCCCTATAGTCCTGGATCCATGTGGTTTCGTTCGGACGCGTCTGGCCCGGTTCATAAACGACCGAGCCCGCATTCTCGCCCACAACCGGGTTCTGACCATAAGCGCCGAAGTGGCCGATATACTTGCCGGTGGCGGCATCGACCATGAGGATGCGCCGGTTCCCGTATCCATCGGCGATGTAGAGGATGTTGGTCTTCGGGTCGGCGACCATGTCCGACGGCCAGAAGGGCTGCGGGGTGCCGTTCACACCGCCTTTTACGTCGTTGCTGTCCGGGCCCTTGGCGCCGGCGGCGCCGATCTGCATCACGAACGTGCCGTCGGCCCTGAACTTCAGGATGTGCGAGTCGTTGCCGAAATTCGGCGCCCACGGATATTGGCCGTGGAAATTCGCCGCCTGGCCGTTGCCGGCGATGTAAACGAAGCCGTTGTGATCGACGTAGATGCCGTGCTCGCGCGCGGGCCATGTGCAGCCGTTTTCCGGGCGGCAGCGCTGCGCGAGAAAGTTCGTATCCGCCGGGCCGCCCCACGCCTGCACCAGGCGTCCGGCCTGATCGAATTCCAATACCGAGGGCGCGGGCGCACAGCAGCCGTTCAACTGTCCGTCGGGGCGCGGGTGTCCCAGTGCGCTGATCGGGTTGCCTTTGGCGTCCTTGCCCGCCGCGCCCTGCATTCCGCTGTCCGTTGAACTCACGGAACGAGGGCGGTGCAGCACCCAGATGTGATCTTTCGCATCGACGGCAATGCCGCCGACGTCGCCGATCACCCAGTTATTGGGAAGCGGTTGTGGCCAGGCGGGATCGGGGACGAAGCCGGGCGCTGTGCCTTTCGCGGCGCTGTACGCGGGAAGGCGCTCGAGAACCCCGGCCTTCTGCAAGGCTTCGTTCGCGCTGTTCTGGGCGAACGCCGGCATCGCCGGAATGACCATCGCGAGGGCCGCGATCAGGAGTTTTTTCATGTCGCGCCGTTCCCATCATGAAGCCGCAATGCGCGGTCATGATGGGCGGCGTGAGCGGGGAAGAAAAGGGCTTTCCGGTTTAGGTGTGCGCGGCGTTGACGCGGTTATTTTCGTGAATGGCGGCGATCTCCGGCGTCAGGACTTCGGCAAAATCCTCCATTTCATAGAAAGGCCGGATTTCGATCTCGCTCGGGCCCGGCATGGGGTTCGGACATTTCTTCACCCATTCGATCGCATGGGCCATGTCCTTCACGTTCCAGATCCAGTAACCGGCGACGACTTCTTTCGTCTCGGCGAAGGGGCCGTCGATAACCAAGCGGCTCGGGCCGTCGAAGGCCACGCGCGCGGCCACCTTGGTCGGTTTCAGGCCGGCGCCGTCCACCATGATGCCTTCTTTGATCAGAAGTTCGTTGTATTTGCCCATGGCCTCAAAAAGCTCGGGCGCCGGCATGATCCCGGCTTCGCTGTCGACGGTCGCTTTCACAAACACCATCACGCGCATTGTCGCTCTCCTTGTTGAATGGGCCACCTCGGCCTCGTCCAAAGGACGGGCGAGCGCGGACGGTTCCGACAGCCGGGCCGGTTTTTCTTCGGTTTGCCGAAGAATGACTGAAAAATAAGGACTTAGAGGATCCGGCTGTACCAGAGCAGCGACAGGCCCGCCGCCGCGATGGCGAACAGGGCGGCGGCGGCGGCGAAGAACGAGGTGATCTCGGTCTCCTTGCGCTCCATCACGAACTGCGTGTTGAGGGTCTTGTAGACCTCTCTCAGGTCCGTGCCCGAGCCGGCGAAGAAGTACTTGCCGCGGGTCAGGTCGGCGATGGTCTGCAGGGTTTCTTCATCGAGCTGCACGCGCATCGAACGGCCGCCCCAGCCGACGATCTCGCCGCCTTTGGTGCCAAGACCGACGGTGAAGATGCGCACGCCGCGATCGGCCGCCATGCGCGCGGTTTCGACCGGATCGGGACCGGTGGTGGCCTGACCGTCGGTGAGAAGGATCACCACGGCGCTTTCATAGGACCCGGGCGGAACCGGTGTGAAATTCTCTTCCGCCGCGCGCGGCTCCGGATTGCGGTCGAGCGAGGAGCCCATGGACTCGCGGCCAAAGCCGCGCTGGTACTCCGGCAGCTTGTTGTCGAAGTTCGCGGCCGGGAAAATGGTCTGCAGCGAAACAAGGATGCCGCTGCCGATGGCCGTGCCGCGCTGCGGCTGGAACCGGTCGATCGCCTTGATCAGGTCTTCGCGATTGGTCGTCGGCGGCTGCACCAGCAGGGCGGCGCCGGCGAACGCGACGACGCCGATCTGCGTGGAACTGGGCTGCTCCTGAATGAAGGTTTTCGCGGCGGTCTGCGCGGCGACAAGCCGGTTCGGCTCGACGTCGGCGGCGCGCATGCTGGCCGAGACGTCCATGGCCAGGATGACCTGCGAACGTTGCGACGGCAGCGTGATCATCGCCGCCGGGCGCGCGATCGCGGCCAGCATCAGCGTAATCGCGATCAGGAACAGCGCGGCCGGCACGTGGCGGCGCAGGCTGGCGCCGGTTCCCATCGCGTCCTTCACCATGCCGATGTTGGCATAGCGCAGCGCCATCTTCTTCTTGCGCTTCAGCACATACAGGTACAGCGCCACAAGCGCCGGGACGGCGAGCAGCAGCCATAACATGATGGGCGAAAGAAACTTCATACGTGCGCTTCCGAGTCTTGCGCTTCCAAGTGCTTGGGCAGGCTCGCGCCGCCTGAAAGAAGGCTACGCCGTTTGCGCAAATCGGCGAAGCGAAGAATCGTATCGACGAGGTTATCGCCGGTTGAGAGCTCCAGCGCGTCGACCCCGGCGCGCCCGAAAGCCGCGCGCAAGTCCCGCTCGCGGCGCTCGGCAACACCCGAAAAACGCTTGCGAAAACGCTTGTCGGCGGTGTCCACGAAGACCTGTTCGCCGGTTTCGGCGTCTTGCATCACAACGAGCCCCAAATCGGGGAGTTCCCGTTCCAGGGGATCGAACAGGCGCACGGCCAAGGTTTCATGACGCTGGGCGAGATAGCCGAGCGGCTCGTCCCATCCGGGCGTACTGATGAAGTCGGACACCAGAAAGACCAGCGAGCGCCGTCGGATCACTTGCATGGCGGCGCGCAGGAAAGGCGTCAGATCCGTCGCGGGCGCCGTGGACAGTTCCGGGCGGGCCATCAGCGTATTCATGATCCTGAGGACGTGTTTGCGTCCCGTTCCGGCCGGAATCATTGAATCGACGCCGCCGGAGAAGAACAGGGCGCCGACGCGGTTGCCGTGCCGCGTGAGCAGGCGCGACAACACGGTCACGAATTCGGTGAGGACGGCGCGCTTCTTGATTTCCACGGATCCGAAATCAACCGAAGGCGAAAGGTCGAGCAGGAACCACGCGGTGATTTCGCGGTCTTCGTTGTACTGACGTACGTGCGGCACGTCGAGGCGCGCCGTTACATTCCAGTCGATGTGGCGGACGTCATCGTTGTGCTGGTATTCGCGCAGGCCCGCGAGGTCGAGCCCGTGGCCGCGAAACAGGGTGCGATAGTCGCCCTGCAGCGCGCCGTCGAGCCGGCGGATGACCGTCCACTCAAGCTTGCGGAGCAGCGTTTCAGCCTGCAGCGACGCGGACATGGCTCTCCAGCGGCTTATCGGGCGCGGCAATATGTTGCATCAGGCGCTGCACGATCATGTCGGGCGTAACGGATTCCGACAGGGCTTCGTAGGTCAGCACGAGGCGGTGGCGCATGACGTCGGGCGCGAGGTCCACGAGGTCCTGCGGCAGCACGTAATCGCGTCCACGCAGGTACGCGAGGGCGCGCGCGCCTTCGATCATGTTGATGGACGCGCGCGGGCTGGCGCCGTATTGGATGTAGTTGTTCATGCCGCTGACGCCATAACGCTCGGGGTCACGAGACGCCGCCGTGAGCTTCACGGCGTACTGGATCAGCGCCGGGTCCACGTAGGTGTTGCGGCATTCCCGCTGCATCGCGACCAATTGTTCCGTGGTCGCGACGGCGGCCAGCGAAGCGGCGACACCGGTCACGCGGCTGACGATGACGAACTCTTCCTCTTCGGTGGGATAGCTCACCAGCACTTTCATCATGAAGCGGTCGACCTGCGCTTCGGGGAGCGGATAGGTGCCTTCCGTTTCGATGGGGTTCTGGGTCGCCATGACCAGGAAGGGTTCCGGAACCTTGTGCGTTTCGCCGGCGATGGTGACCTGGCGCTCCTGCATGACTTCCAGCAGCGCGCTCTGCACCTTGGCCGGCGCGCGGTTGATTTCGTCGGCGAGCAGAAGATTGGTGAACACGGGGCCGAGCGAGGTCGCGAAGTCGCCGGTCTTCTGGTTGTAGATCCGCGTGCCGACGAGGTCGGCCGGCACCAGGTCGGGGGTGAACTGAATACGCTTGAAGGTGCCGCGCACGGTGCGGGCCAGCGTATTGACGGTCAACGTCTTGGCAAGGCCGGGAACGCCTTCGACGAGAAGGTGGCCTTGGGCGAGGATCGCCACAAGCACGCGTTCAAGGAAATGGTCCTGTCCGACCACGACCTTTTTGATTTCGTAAAGGATGCGCTCCATGAGGGAGGCGACCTCGGTGTTCCCTGGTGCCATGTCGTTCATGTTTCCGTGCTTTGCTTGTTTTGTATGCCGAGGAGTTAAAACGGCGACATCCCGGCGCCGGCGGCGGCATTCTCGATCGGCACGGCAAAGCCGATACCGATGAACACGCGCTGTTCGGTGGGATTGAGGATCGCCGTGACGATGCCGACGACTTCGCCGTCGAGTG
>JAYRTJ010000119.1:0-10134 GCA_041919675.1 Rhodospirillaceae bacterium
CACATTCGCCTACACAGAAGATGGCAAGATCCTCGTCACCTTCATGCAGGTCGGCGCCAACGGCAACTATTCCACGGGACACTGGGCCGTGCAGGCCGATGGAACGCCCGGCAATGAATATCACAGCGCGGCCGGTTCGATTCCGTACAACGTGGTGAGCCTCAAGAAAATCAATGAAACCACGCTGAATCTGACCGTCAGCCGCCACGGCAAGGTCTCGATCGAAGCGGTCTATACGCTGTCGGGTGACGGCAAGACGCTGACGTACGCCTATGGCGGCAACAACATCGTGTACCGCCGTTGGGACAATTTGGACTAACGCATCCCGCCGGCTGGCCCTAAGACCTGGAGAATGATCGTGACAAAAACCTCTGCCCTCTTGGCGCGCCGCGAGAAGAACATCGCGCGCGGCGTCGCCACCGCCCACCCCGTCGTCGCCGCGCGCGCGCAAGGCGCTGAGTTGTGGGATGTCGACGGCAACCGCTATCTCGACTTCGTGGGCGGCATCGGCGTGCTGAACGTCGGCCACAGCCATCCGCGCGTCGTCGCCGCGGTCAAGAAGCAGGTCGAAGATCTTTCGCACGCCGCGTTTCAGGTGGTGGCTTATGAGCCCTATATCGACCTGGCCGAGAAGCTGAACAATCTGGTTGGCGACGGCTATAAGAGCGTCTTCTTCACCTCGGGCGCGGAAGCGGTCGAAAACGCCGTGAAGATCGCGCGCGGCTATACGAACCGCCCGGCGGTCATCGCCTTCCGCGGCGGCTTCCACGGCCGTACGCTCCTTGGCGTCTCGCTGACGGGTATGAGCCAGCCGTACAAACAGAACTTCGGCCCCTTTGCGCCTGAAATTTTCCATGTCCCCTTCCCCAACGCCTATCACGGCGTCACGACGGCGGACGCTCTGACGGCGCTGGAAGAAGTCTTCGCGACCGACGTGCTGCCGGACCGCGTCGCCGCGATCATCATCGAGCCCGTGCAGGGCGACGGCGGCTTCCTGCCCGCGCCGAAGGATTTCATGGTTGCACTGCGGGAGATTACGAAGAAGCACGGCATCGTGCTGATCGTCGATGAAATCCAGACCGGCTTCGGCCGTACCGGCAAGATGTTCGGCTTCCAGCATGCCGGCATCGAGCCGGACCTCGTCACGGTGGCCAAGAGCCTCGCGGGCGGCCTTCCCCTGTCCGGTGTCGTGGGCAAGGCGGCGATCATGGAAGCTCCTCTGCCGGGCGGCCTGGGCGGCACCTATGGCGGTAATGGCCTCGCCTGCGCGGCTGCATTGGCCGTGCTGGAAGCCTTCGCCGAAGAAGACCTGCTGGCCCGCGGTCAAAAGCTGGCAGTACGGCTGTCGGACGGCCTCCAGCGCCTGCAGCAGAAGCACGCCTTCATCGGCGAGGCCCGCGGCCTTGGCCTGATGCTGGCGATTGAGATCGTGACGGACCGCGCCAGCAGGGCGCCGGACGCGAACCGGGCCCAGAAGATCATTGATGAAGCCCGCAAGGGCGGCCTGCTGATCATCAAGTGCGGGGTCAACCGCAATACCGTCCGTTTCCTGGCGCCGCTCGTGGCCACGGAAGCGCAGATCGATGAAGCCTTGAAGATCGTTGGTGAAGCCCTCGAACGGGTCTGAGCCCTCTCTCGGACCCTTAAACCCGGTGGGGGGTACTGTTCCCCCAGAGTCCCCACCGGGTGGTCTCGCCGAGAACAGCCAATAAGAAACGCCGGGTGCGATAGCGCGCCCGGCGTTTCTCTTTGATCGTCAGTGCCTAGACGAATTCGTAGAAGCCGTAGGCCTTGGGGCGCAGATCGTTGATCGCGCGGTACGCTTCGCTGATCGCCGACTGCACCAGACTCGTGCCGGCGGCGTCGGAATTACAGATCGCGATGCGGCCGAACTTCTGCTTCGCGGTCACGGTCGGCGAGAGCTGATCGTAGCTGTCCGCTTCGTTGACCATATTGCGGCCCGTGGCGAAGCCATGCGGCCAGCGGTTGACCGTGATGGCCAGGATGTCCCGCGCCGGATCGAAACCGCCGCCCGACAGTGCGCCGGCGGCCATGGTGCGGATCTTGCGTTCCCATAACTCGAACGGCGTTGCCAGCATGCCCGCGCGCACGATGCGGAATTGGTCGTCATTCGGTGTACCCACCGGCGGCGGATTGCCTTCGGTGAGTTCCTTGACCATCTGCATATTGGACAGAACGCCCGAATTGCTGCCGGTGCCGTAACCCACGAGGATCGGCTCGGACGGGTCGCGGATCGGCTGCATGGCGTTGTTCACCAGCGTGCCGCCGCTCAGGTTCATCGTGCCGAAGAAGGAATTCGGGCAGGTGAGATTGGCGACCTTCAGCTTGGCGAAAGCCTCCCAGTTGCGGAACATCACATTGGTCTGCTGATTGACCGCGCGCACCGCCTGGTGAAGCGCGTCCTTCTGCTGTTCCGGCAAATCCGGGCACAGATACGGCACGACGTTGTTCATGCAAGCCATGACGACGTTCTTGCCGATCACGCTCATGTGGCGCCCGCCGTTGAGATAGCTGACCAGCACCTCGCGGCCTTCCGGCTCGAACTGCGGCAGCTTCTGGCCAATGTGCTTGACGCCCGTGACGATGCTGCTGAGGCGAATACGAGCCGGAGCGGAGGCTTGATCAAGCAACGCATAATTCACGCGTTCGTGCTGGATCGCGCGCCAGTCGCCGTCGGGCAGGGTCCCGGGGATCAGCGAACGCACGATGAGACGCGCGAGATCCGAGTTACCGCAAACCCAGTTGTAGTCGCTGGCATCGTGCTCCGGACCTTCAGGCGACCAGTGCGGCCGCTCGATGCCGAGGCCTTCAAAACCCGGGCGATAGCGGAAGAAGGCGAACCACGCCGTGCACATGTCGTTGCCCAGACACCAGGCGCCGCGCGCATAGGTCAGCAGCTCCGGCGAGAACTTGGCCACCTTCAAAAGGTAGTCGTGATAGGTCATCGACCGCAGGGCGTTGTACTTCGCCTCGGCGGACATGCCCGCCATGTAATCGGTCTTGCCCTTGTAGAGGCGCAGCACTTCCGCCTGCATCTGCGGCGTCAACAGCGTCCGCTTCAGGTACTCGGGTGTCGGATTGGTGATGGAACCACCGGCCACGAGCTGATCGCGGCCGTAGTATTCCTTGTTGAAGTAGGTGGCCGGGCCGAGCTTCAGATCGGTCTGCAGACCGCGCTGACGCGGATAGCGCGGACTCTTCCAATCGACGTTCATGTCCTCGAGCAGGCTGATCGCATCGGACGTCCACTGCGTCGGCGCGACCAGATAGGACGAACCGCCGTTGGCCATCAGTTGCCTGCCGTTGTGATAGAACTCGTTGCGCTTGGCGTGGCCGCCGAAGTCGTCGTGATTGTCGAGAATGAGGATCTTGGCGGACGGTCCATTCTGCTTACGGAAGAAGTGCGCCGCCGCGAGGCCGGAAAGACCACCGCCGACGACCACGAGGTCATAGGTCTCGCCGGTCGCTTCAGGCGCGGCGAACGTGCCGCCGTCGCGGAGCTCGTGTGCGCTTTCAAACGAACCCGGGTGAGCGCCGCGCATGCCGGTCCGCAACGGCGGATAGGTGTCCGGGTTGGGTGCGGACGCCGCTTGCGCAAACGCGGAATTGGCGCGTCCGAGCGCGGTGGCGCCGGCGGTGGCCACGGCGACCCCTTGCACAAAGTCGCGCCGGGTGATCGCCCGGCCCATGCCGAGATCGCGGTCTTCACCGTTCATGTCATCCTCCCCAGGAAGTCAAAAGGGCGGAGCCGAGGCGGCCTTCGCCCTGAGGGTAACGCTAATATAACGGAAAAAGGGCGGACCGATAAACGGCCCGCCCCTCTTGATTCTTAGTACCTCACGTCGATGCGGGCGAAGTAGAAGCCGCCCTGGAAGTCCACGACACCGTCAGCATAGATGCTGCCGTTGCCGGCGCTGATGAGGTTCGGCGCCGGATACTTGTCGCCGATATTCTTGGCGCCGACCGTAAAGGTGTAGTGTTCGCCGTAGTTATACTTTCCTTCCAAATCGAACTGCGCGAGCGTCCCATGTTTTTGGGTCGCGAACGGCGTGGTCGTGTTCTGGCGGGTATAGGAGCCGAACACGTTGGCGCGCGCCATGATCTGGAAGTCGCCCATTTCCTGGGTGGCGGTGAAGATCGCGCGCCACTTCGGTTCGTTGTTTTCGAAGTTGAAGATCGACTGCGCGTTGAACAGGCCGGCGATCTTCACGTCTTTGATCTTGTACTTGTTCATGTTGAACGAGCCGACGAGCGAAGTGCGCTGGCCGTTGTCCCAGTTGAACCCGTACGTGGCGACCACGTCGAAGCCGCTCGTTCTTGAATTGAACGCGTTCTGGAAGAAGCGGACGTTCGAGATGCTGTTGCCGGCCACCACACCCGCGGCGACGAGTTGGGCCTGAATGGCCGGAGTCACCGGAATGTTGCTGGTCGACCAGATCTGGTCGGTGATGTCGATGATGTACCCGTCAATCGTCACCGTGAAACCCGGAGTCGGGTTGGCCGTGAAGCCGAGCGAGTAGTTGACCGAGTTCTCGGGCTTCAGCGGATTTGCGCCCAGGAACTTCGAGACCGGATGTTCGGTCGGGAAGATACCTGCCAGCAGCGAGACGCCGTCAACGGAGCTGATCGAGACCGCCGTGGTGTTGAGCATACCCGGCGTCGGCGCGCGGAAGCCCGTACCGACCGAACCGCGGATGCCGAAACCGTCGGCGATTTCAAAGCGAGTCGCGGCTTTGCCGTTCAGCGTGTCGCCGAAGATGCTGAAATCTTCGTAGCGGCCCGCGATGTCGATGAACCATCTATCGGTGATGTCGACGGCGGCTTCGAGGTAACCCGACTTGCTGTCGGCCCGGAATTCACCCGCGAGTTCCGGCGGGATCCCGTTGAACACGTTCGCGCCGGCCGGCATCACGCGGTAAACCGGATCGGTCGCGACGTTACACTGAATACCCTGGTTCTGCGGCGCGGTCGGGCGCAGCGTCCGCGAGGCGACGGCGGTTTCGTTCGTACAGAAATCGAACGGATCCTGGTTGGCGAAGATGCCGGCTTCGTAGGAGGCCTTCTCCGTCGAGATGATGGTGTAGCCTTCATCGCGGTACTCGAGACCGCCGCTGAGCGCGAGCGGACCGTGCATTCCGACTTCCTTCGACCACGAGAAGTCGGCGTTGAAGGAATATTCGTCGGAACGGAAATCCAGCGACGTGAAGTCGCGTTTGGTCAGGGCTTGCGCCGGACCATAGGACGCGTTCATCGAGTCATAGACTTTGTACACGATCCGGTCGTGGCCGTAGCGCGCGCTGAAGTCGTAGGTCGCGTCACCGCCGCCCATTTCGAAGTCGCCTTTGACGCCGCCGGCGAAGCTGTAGTCGGTCACGAAACCGCCGAAGCTGGGGCGATAACCGGCCGGGAACATTTCGTTGAAGCGGAACACGCGGCCCGTCTCGAGACGGATTGGCGTGTCGAGCACCGGCTGACCGCCGCCCGGATAACGGTAGTTGGCGTCGGCGATGGCTTTGGAGTCGGAGTAATTCGCGAACGCATAGAATTGAACGCCGCTGTCGAGCGTATAGCCGCTGTTGACGAAGAAGCGTTTGGCTTCGGAGTCCGGCGCACCTTGACGCTGGATCGGGTTGCTCAAATCGACAAGCGAGGCGTACAGCGGGTTTGCCGCCGCGTAAGCAATCGCATCGAACGGCGCGCTCGTGAATTGTTTACCGCGGCTGGTGCGGTTGTCCGAGTTGAACTGACCCGCGACGTTGATGAAGCCGTGATCGCCGAGCGGCAAGCCGACGTCGCTGGACAGAAGGAGCTGGAAACCGTCGCCTTTGTAGTACTGGCCGGTCTGCGCCGAGAACTCGATACCCTCGGAGGCGTCCTTCAAGATGAAGTTGATAACGCCGGCGATCGCGTCGGAGCCGTATTGCGCGGCGGCGCCGTCGCGGAGCACTTCGACCGATTTGATGGCGATGGCCGGTATGACGGCCGCGTCCGCGCCTTGCGAACCCGATCCCGCGGTACCCACCGAGGCCGACTTGTGGCGGCGCTTCGAATTTACCAGGAGGAGCGTTTTATCTTCGGAGAGGCCGCGCAGGCGGATCGGGCGAACGAAGGTTCCGGTGTTGCTGTTGACGTTTCGGTTCACGGCGAAGGACGGAACCACGGCCTTCAGGATGTCGAGCGTGTCGCTTGAAGGCACCGAGCGAAGATCTTCAGATCGGAAGACATCGATCGGGACCGGCGAAGACTCGACGGTGCGCGCCGCGCCGCGGACCCCGGTGACGATGATCGTCTCGAGATCCGGGTTAGCGGCTTGCGCCTGCTGTGCCTGCGCGAGTTGCTCGTTGGCCTGGGCCAGTTGTTCCCGATCCTGTGCCTGCGCTGGAACCGCGCCGGCGACTAACAACGCCGCAATTGAAGTGGTAGCAAAAAAGCCCGCCTGAGATCGCCGCTTCATCGTTGATACCCCCTTGTGAGTAGAATTCCCCGTACTGCGTAGATACTCCCCGCACCTCTGGCCCGCGCTTTCGCCGAAAAGCGAAAGCCCACCCCGGGTCTACTTACGCTCTACCGGTTATGAGCGTGCGCCTGCTCCGGTAGCAGAATTAGCCGAAGTGTCACTTTCGCCGGTCGAACTGTTCGAAAGCACCGCCCCTCGCCGCAATAAAATGCTGAAGGCAAATCGCGTGTGCGCCGCGAAATAAACGGACCAACACCGAACGTTGCACTGCGCATCACGCGCGGCGGCGGCGTTTCGTAAGCAGCTGTGAAGATCGATTTAGCTTGGTTAATATGAGGGAGAGTGCAACGCACACCGATGGCGGCTTGCGGCATTGCCGCAGCACGGAAACGCGATCCTGGAAATATTCTATCGTGGCCGCCGCGCGATGCGCCGAACCCGTCGACCCCACCACGTTGAAGCGCCCCCATGCGCATGACACCGATCGTTTACGGCGTGGCGACGTGCCAGAAGAGCGCGGCGCCCGTGGAGCCGCCCGCGTCTACGCCCGAATAGCGTCCCGGGGCCTCCCCGTCGACAAGATCATAGATATCGTTGCCGTTGATTTCGCCCGGCCCCTTATCGTGTGCGTAGGTGTAAAGGACGTAGCCCTTATATTCCCATTGCCGCGTCCCATCGGGCCGCTCGGCGATCTGCCAGAAGCCGCCGGCGCGCGCGTCAGGGCCGGCAATCAGCGGCCGCCATTCCTTAAGGCACTCGCTGTCGCAGCCTTTGACGTTCTGCTTCTTGCCGACGGCGTAAGAGCCCGGCAGGCCGTCGCGGACATTGTGCCCGCCGAGCTGATAGATGAAGGGATTGCGCGTATAGAGCGCCTGGCCGTTCGCCGTGAGGACCTCGGCGATCGGTGTGATTTCGACCTTCACGCCGTGCGGCATGAAATATTGCGTGGTCAACGCCGTCCGCCAGTTCGCGCCGGCATTCGCGCCGTTCGCGTGGCCCGGGACGATATCCTTGGCATAGGTGTAGAGCGGTATGCCGCGG
The DNA here is from genome assembly GCA_041919675.1 of Rhodospirillaceae bacterium. Classification (GTDB taxonomy): domain Bacteria; phylum Pseudomonadota; class Alphaproteobacteria; order Rhodospirillales; family Rhodospirillaceae; genus SHVO01. The sequence continues at coordinate 7,520 of JAYRTJ010000119.1, forward strand.
AATGCCCATTGGCTGGTTCCGTCTTCCGCCGCAACCACCGTAAAGTCGCCGACGCGCACGGCGCGTGCCGGCGCCTGAACCGGCGTCCACAATGGGGCGCATGGTCCTTCGCAAGCATCGGCGGTTTTTCTTTTCGCCGCCTTGCCCCGATAGAAATAGATCGTCATCCCACGATGGTCGACGAAGCCTTCGCCGAAAGCATTCGAGATTTGAGCGACGGAAATCCCCGGCGGCGTCGCGACCTCCTCCGATTCGAAGATCACAAGCTTCCATTGCTTCAAATCCACCGCGGGCGCGGATGAAGGCATGCCGCGTCTTGTATATTCGCCCTCGCCCGCCCTTGCGGCCGGAGCGGCGCCCGGTTCTTTCGGCCGGACGCTGGCCTTCACGGACGCGACAATATCGTCAAACGTCGCCGCGATCCGCGCATCGTCGGCTTCCTCGCTCAAATCCTCGTAGGGCGGATCGTTTTCCTGGGTAAAGAGCGGCTCGCCCTTGTAGGCCCACTGGCCGCCGGCAACGATCATCCAATCGCCGAAGGCCGTTGCTTTTGCATCAGCGACGAGCGGGCGCCAACCTTTCATGCAGGCGTCGTCGCAAGGGGCCGCCTGATCCTGCCGCGCATACACCTTCATCCCGCGCGCGTCACCGAGACGGAAGACGGTCTGCGCGGCGCGCCGCCCGCCCGAGCGCTCCTTCACCAGCGTGATTCCAGACGGCGTCGCCAGGGACGGCTCAAAATCAGCGGCGCGTACGGAAGGGCTCGCCACGAACGCAAGCGCCACGGCCGATGCTCCAAGACAGGTCTTGCGGAAAAAAGCGCTGATGTGAGCCATCCCATCGCCTCCTTAGGCGAGCACTTCGGAGAACGCCTTTGACGTCTGGTTGCCGTCCGTACCCCAGGACTGGACCGGCAGGCCGATGGCCTGCTGGAGCGTCAATCCGACGCGCGCGGGTGTATCGCCGGGGGCCGCCACGTGAATGCCGGTCTTCAGCTTGCCGTTGGCGCCGCCGATGGAGAAGACGGGGATGTTGTTGCAATCATGCGTCTTCGCATAGCCGACATCGGTAGAAACAAGAATGACCGAGCGATCAAGCAACGTTTGATCGCCTTCGCGAATGCCGTCCATCGCGGCGACGACATCGCGCAGCATTTCCATATAGCGCTCCTGGAACCACGTGGTCGTCGGCTGGTAACCGGCGGCGGTATCCATCGGTTCTTCGTGGCTCAGAATATGGTGCGTGCTTGCGACGCCGGCTTTGCGCAGCGTCGATCCGGCCTGGGAAATCGCCATGTTAAACACGCGCGTCTGTCCGCACGCCAGCGTATGGGCCAATAACTGGGCGAAAAGCTTATTGCTGTTACGCGCGGATTCGACGTCCGTCCCGATCTCCCCCGCGGACACAGCGCCAGGAACCGTACACGCCGCAAGGGGCGCCGGCCTTTGCAGTTCGACGCTGAGCTGATTCTCGAGCTCGCGGACCGAGGTAAAATACTGATCGAGGCGACGGCGGTCTTCGGCGCCGAGGCCCTGGAGGACACGATTGCGGTCTTCCGAAACGTATGACAGCGCACTATGACGAAGAACGACTTCGGCCTCCGGCGTGAACTCCGCCGCATTCGGATCGCGGAACTCTTTTCCGAAGATCTTCCCATAGAGCGCCACAGGCGAGACTTCCGCCGGGTTCATATCGGCGCCGCGATTGCTCCAGCTCGTGCGCGGATTGCCATCGCAGGACACCTCAAGCGAGCGGAAGCGGCTGCGGTTACCAATTGCATCGGAGATGATGGTGTCGATGCTGGGCGAGACCTTGCCCTTTCCGCCCGGCGGCGGCGGCGCCACGGCGTTGTGGATGATCTTGACGCCGGAATAGTGGGCCTGATTGCCCTTTTCATCCAAGCGGGCGACGAGGCCGCTGTAGACGTTGATCTTGGCGCGGTAATCTTCCAGCGCCGCCGCGGGCCCTCTGAAGTTATAGCCCGCGCCGCGCACCTTCGGCTCCCAGTGCCCGGGGTTGAGTCCCAGGCCATAGAACCAGGTTCCGAAGCATACGGGAAGGGCCTCGCCCGAGGCCAAGGCGGCGCCGGAGTTGTTCAATGCGATGTTGAGCAGCGGCAATCCGACCGCGACGGCCGAACCGCCGAGGATCCCGCGCATGACACGGCGCCGACTAAACTCGATGCTCGACCGCATGTGGCTCTCCTCTCAAAGCAACCCGTTCTACTTTTGCGTAATCTCGATGCCGGTCATCGCGCCCGGCGCACGCTGAAACGCCTCGCTCATCGCGACGCTCCGCATCAATTGCGGCAGGCGATAGCCCTGCTCCGCAAAGTTGGCCTGGAACTGGCGAAGCGTACCCGTCTCTTTTGCGTCGGCGGCTTTGCCCACGGCGAACGAATACAGCCGCGAGACCACGCACGAGGTCAGCGCCGGATTGTCGTGGATCGTCCGCGCGAGGCCGGCGGCGTCGGCAAACCGCACGCCGTTCAGTTCGCCGCTCGTATCGATGTCGACTTGGTTTTCCTTGATCCGGAAGGCGCCGTCCGAATCAAAATTCTCGAGCGCCAATCCGATCGGATCGGTGATCTTGTGGCAGCCGGCGCAAACCGGGGA
>JAYRTJ010000120.1:0-10060 GCA_041919675.1 Rhodospirillaceae bacterium
TGTTATTCCTCCGGAGGAGTTTGTCGTTTCCCGGGACGCGCGTTCCCTCGAGGACGCGGTCCTCAAGGCGCACCGCACCGGCGTGATGGTGGGCACGCTCATCGGGATCGGCTACGACGCCGATACGGTCGCCGCCCTGCCCACGTACAACGACCTCGCCCCCGACCGGACGCGCAAGTATGCGCAGGACGCCAACGGCCGCGGCGGCCGTGACACGTCCGCCGACGCCATGCTGCGCAAGGTGGCGGTCACGCGCGGGATTCTCACCTGCGACTACGACGGCACGGGGCTCAAGGCGTGGTACTTCGTCGCCGGCGGTCCTGAACATGCGCCCAAGCTGCTCGAGATCGCGCCCTACAACGATCAGCTGGGCTTTGCCGATTTCTGCCCCGAGCCGTTGCCGCACACCATCTTCGGCCGCTGCCCGGCCGACCGCCTGGCCGCGATCCAGAAGGTCCAGACGGTGCTCGTGCGCCAGATGAACGACAATCTGTTTCTATCCAACACACCGCAACGCGAAGTGGTGATGGACTGGATCGTCAAACCCGACCAGCTCATGAACCTCGCCCCCGGCGCGCCGGTGCTGGTGAAACAGCCGGGCGCCATCCGCGAGATCTCGATCCCGTTTGTCGCCGACAAGGCGCTTGCGGCCATGCGGTACTACGACGGCCAGGCGGAGCTGACGACGGGTGTCGGCCGGGCCACGGCGGGCCTCGACCCAGGCGCGCTGGCCAATCAATCGGCCACGGCGGCCGCGAACCAGTATTCCGCCATGCTCGGGCGCATCGAAATGATCGCGCGCATCTGGGCGCAAGGCGGGATGCGCAAGCTGTTCCGGGGCGTGTTCCGCTGCCTCAAGGCCTATCAGGACTTCGCCCGGATCGTGCGGATCGAGGGGCAGGAACGCACCGTCGATCCGCGGCTTTGGCGCGACCTCGGCGACCTCGACGTCAATATCAACACAGGTCTCGGCACCGGCACGCGCGAGCGCGACTTCGCCATGCTCGGCGCCATCGAAGCGGCGCAGAAGGAGATATTGGAAAAACTCGGCCCCAATCCCATCGTCGATTTCGCCAAACTGGTGCGCACCATGCAATTGAAGGCCGAAGCCGCCGGCATCGCATACCCGGAGAATTTCTTCGCCGATCCCGGCGCCTGGAGCGGCCCGCCGCCGTCGCCGCCGCCCGCGCCGCCGCGCCCGTCGCCGGACACATTGGTTCTGGCCGACGTCGAGCACGCCAAGATCGCCGCCAAGGCCCGCGGCGATGCCGAGGAACTCGCCTTCAAACGCGCGCAGGCCGTCGCGAAGATCGCCTCCGACGAGCGCATCGCGCGGGAGAAGACCTATTGGGAGACGGTGCTGGCGGCCGAAAAGCTCGGCATCGATCGCAGTAAGGTCATGGGCGAAGCGGCCAAGGTGGACAGCGCCGCCATCGCGCGGGAGTTTCCCGCATGAGCGATCTCTCGGGCGAAGCGAAAGCCTTGATGAACAACGCCGCCTTTGCCGCGGCGCTGGAGGCCGCGCGCCGCCAGACCATCGCCGCCGCCATGGCCTGCGATCCAAAAGACGACGAAGGCCGGCGGCGCTATCTCGATGCGGCCAGAACCGTGGACCGCGTCACGGGCCATTTGGCCGCGCTCGTCGCCGCCGCGACGACCGGCGCGGCGCCGGACCCCGCGACCTACTACCAGGACCAGGCCCGGAAACGCTGGGCGTTTTTGAGCCGTTAGTCTGTAACATCCCGCGACCAAATCTTGGGGCGTCATTAGGTTTACCGCACCGCAGAACTGTGCATCCGCATCCCAAACCACTTGAAGGAACATTCATGTCGGACATCATAGCGGCTGCGCCGAGCGCGCAGCCGGCCCGTCTTTCTATTGTCGAAGCGGCCGACAGGCTCGCCGAACAACGCAGCGCGGAGGCGCATTTGGCGCGCCGGGCCGAAGCCGCAGGAGAGGTCATGGGCGGTGAGCCGGAGGAGGGAGATGCGCCGGATGACGTCGCAGATCGCGCCGATTCCACCTCCGAGGCGCCGGACGATGGTCTGATCGATCTCGGCGACGGCTTGCGCGTCAGCCTCGATCAGGTGCGCGAAGGCTTCATGCTGAAGGCCGATCACACCCGCAAAACCCAAGCGCTGGCGGAAGAGCGCCGAGCGGTCGAGGCGGTCCGCGCGCAGAAGCTCATGGCTCTGGAGCAGGCGCTGGAGCAGGCGCTGGGTCAGCTCCAGCAGCAGGCGGCGCCCTCGAAAAGCCTGCAAGCCTTGTTGGCCGAGGATCCCGTCAACGGCCTCGCGCGCTTCGCGCAGCAGGTGGACCGCATGCAGCAGCTTTCGGCCGCGCGCGAACTCGCCCGCGGTCAGCGCAATGAACATCTCGCCGCCGCCAAGGCGGAGCGCGACCGGCATCTGGCGCAGCACTATTGGACGTCGGCGGCCGAAGCGGAGAAGGGCATTGCGGAGGCGGTCGGCTACGCCAAGTCCTATGGCTATGGCGACGAGTTCCTCGCGGCCGCCTTGAACGATCCGCACGCGGTGGCCATCCTCGACAAGGCGCGCAAGTTCGACGAACTGCAGGCCGGCAAGGCGCGCATCGAGCGCCTGGTGGCCGATAAGCCAAAGGTGGTGCGCCCCGGCGCCAAGGTCAGCGCCCAGGCCGCGAACCACGGCGCCGCCCAAAGCGCGCGCAGCAAGCTCAAGTCGTCGGGCTCGCTCAGTGATGCGGTGGCGTACCTGCAGGCGCAGCGCAAGACGAAGGGCGCTTGACGATGGTGCGCGGTGTGCGCGACCCGCTGGCCGGGATCAATTCGTTTGCGCCGGAGTTTTGGAGGTTGGTGGCCGAGTCCGCACCTCGGGATGCGCTGGACCCATATCCACCATTCACCGACCCGTTTGCTCCCGAGCCTGAGGAGCCGGAAGACCTCTCGCCAAAAGATCTCAAGCGCGCGCAGCAGTGGAGAGACTATGGCGAGTTCCCTGTCTACAGAGGTGATCCCCCACGCGCCGAACTTCTGCCGCCCGCGACCGGGCAGGACATCGAGGTCAGGCCTCCGACGCTCAAGCCGCAAGACGTCCCCATGATTCTGGATAGAATCGCCAAGTTAAGGGAGCGTCTTTCGCGGGGGCAGGAATACCAGCGGAAAGGACTCAGCGATCCCAAGCTTGATTCAGAACTCGCTGACATGCGCAAACAGCTTGATGCATGGGAAAAGGCCTTGGCGGATCGCGCAGAGGGCGGAACGTGATATTGGCCGATTTCAGAGTCGCAAATTCCGGTTAAGGCGCCGGCGGCGGGTCTGGGATGTTGTATCGAAGGACCGGATTAATGATCGCCGGATTTTTTTTGGGCCGCGGTGGCGGCGGTGGCGGCGGCACTTCAACTTCGGCAATCGGCTCTGGAAGCAAGTCCGCTTCGACGACAGTCGCCGCCGGCGATGATTTTTCCGCGCCGGCGCTGGGTTGGCCGTTGGACATCACAACCGCTTTCTTGGCGTCGCGGTCAATCGACGTCAGAAGATACGCGCCGCCCGCCGCAAGAAGAAGCACGGCTCCAAACGCGATAACTGCATGATGCTTCATGAGATCCCCCTGGGGTTCACGGAACCAGTCTAGCGTGTTTGCCGCCGCGGCCCTAGCCGGCGGGGCGTCCGGCTTCCATTACAACAAGGTCACCTATGATTTTCGACATCGTTCAGGAATGGGCGCAGTGCCGCGAGGCCATGCAGGCGGCCATCGCCGAGACCAAGGGCACCCATACGGAAGATGACATTCTCACCGGTCTCGTGACCGGCAGCTACAAACTGTGGCGCAAGAATGGGTCAGGGATCGTGACCGAGTTCGCGGTCTATCCGCGCATGAAGGTCATCAACGTGTTCCTGGCGGGCGGGCATTTGAAGGACATCCTGCCCTTGCAAACCGAGATCGAAAACTACGGCCGCAAGATGGGTTGCCGGCGCGCCACGCTGCTGGCGGTGCGCGACGGCTGGCAGCGCGCCGTGGCCGGCGGCCGGAAACTGGGCATCTGCATGTATAAGGATCTGTAGCCATGAGCGGCAGCGTCAACGGCGGCAAGAATAAAAACTTCGGCATGCAGGACGTCACCGGCACGACGTCTTCCACCAGCCGGCCCCTGGCGCCTGAAGGGTGGGAAGACGCCTGGCGTTCGATGCAGGCCGAGCTGTCGCCCGGCGGTCTCACGGCCCCGCAGCGGCAGGGCGCGGACTGGCTCTCGTCCTCGCTGCGGGACGGCGATGCGGCCCGGCTCGGCGGCATCCGCTCCGCGCTCGGCGATGCCGCGGCTTACTGGAAAGACGCGGCGGACAACCGCTCCTCCAACACCCTCGCGACTCTCGCGGCGCGCTATCCCGAATACTACAAGCCGTTTCAGGACGTGGCCGCCGGCACGGCCGGCGCCCGGGACATCGGCGCGCCGGACGTCATCGCGCGCGATATCGCCGCGCAGCGCGGCGCGCAGCTCATGGGCGATTATCAAAATCCCTACATGAGGGATGTCGTCGACGCGTCGCTGGCGGACTACGACACCGGCGCCGCCGAGGCGCGCACGGCCTTGCGGGCGGGAAACGCCGGCGCTTTCGGCAATAAGCGCACCGGTGTCGCGGAAGGTCAGTTCGCCTCGGACTCCGCCCTGGGCCGCGGCAAATTGGCGGCGGATCTTCGCGCCGGCGGTTTCAACACCGCCGCGGCGCTCGGCATGCAGGACGCGGACCGGCGCCTGTCGGCCGATCGGTCCAACCAGTCCGCCGGTCTGCAGGCCGCGATCGCCAACGCCGCGAACCGGTTGGGCGCCGACCAGTTCAACGCCCGGCAGAATCTGGGCGCGCAGCAATTCAACAACGAGATGCAAAACCAGCGCGAGATGTTCGACGTGAACGCCGGTTACCGGGGCTACGAGATGCGCGACGACGCGCGCCGCGCGCTGGAGAACAATCTCGGCGCGCAGGCGGCGCTCGGGCAGCAGGGTCTCCAGATGAATTCCGATCTCGCCAACAGCCTCATCGGCGCCGGCGGTGTCGGCCAGTCGCAGAACCTGGCGTGGCTCGGCGCAGGCACGCCGCTGTTCGGCGAGCAGTCGGACGCCGCGCAGAGCGCGACGACGCGCAATAACGGCCGCTCGAGTTCCAAGGGCGGCGAAATAAGCGGCATTCCATTTATGTAAGGAACGGCATCAATGGCAGGTCACGGGCCCGGCGGCATGGCCTTGGCCTCGACCATGCGACGACTATTCGTCACCCTTGACCGCCCCCGGGCACCGTCGAGCGAACCTGCGTTTCAGGCGCGCGCTTGCGGCAAGCACGCGGCGCGGTTCCAAGGACGAGACGCCCGCTTCATCTTCTTCACTACCCCACACGCCCTGCCGCCGGGCCGCATCGTCGCGGCGCCGGCCGGCGGGCTTTTTCCATAAAGGACGTCATCCCCATGGCACTTCAAACCAACGCTCAGAATACCTATGCGATGGTCGGCATGCGCGAGGATCTCACCGATATCGTCGCACTCATCGATCCGCAGGAAACGCCGTTCATCTCCAACATCGGCACGGGCCCCAAGCCGGCCTCCACCAAACACGAGTGGCAGGTGCAGCCTCTGGCGGCCGCGTCCAAGACCAACTTCCAGCTGGAAGGCGACGACACGCCGAACGCGGCGAGCGCAACCGCGCGTGAACGTCTGTTCAACTACTGCGCCATCAGCCGGAAAGTGGGTTCCGTCACCGGCACGGCGCAGGAAGTGGAAGTCGCCGGCATCGCCAACGAACTCGATAACCAGAAGATGCTCAAAGCGGTGGAACTGCGCCGCGACATGGAAGTGATCCTGCTCGACAACAACGCCTATGCGGCGGGCGGCACTTCCACGGTCCGCGAATGCGCCGGCCTCGCGGCTTACGTGACGAACACCGACTTCACGGGTTCGAACCTGTACACCGCGGCGAGCGGCAACGGCGCGGATGCGTGGAACCTCACGGCCACCACGGTTCGCGCGCTTTCTTTGTCGATCCTGAACGGCGCGGTGCAGGAAGCTCACATCGACGGCGGCAAGCCGGACATGCTGATGCTCTCGCCCCGCAACAAGACGGCGTTCAGCAATCTGACGCTGCAAAGCTCGCTCGGCGGCGCCGCGCAGATCCGCTACAACCTCAACGGCGTGCGGCCGGCGGCGCTGATCGGCGCGGTGGACACCTGGCTGTCCAACTTCGGCCAGATCGACGTGATGTCGAACGTGCAGATGGCCTCGGACTCGGCCACCAACAATGGCGAGGACGACACCGCGTACCTGGTGGATAGCCGCTACGCCAAGCTGTGTTACCTGCGGCCCATGGGCACGCAGGACCTGGCCAAGACCGGCGACGCCGCCAAGTTCATGGTGCTGGCCGAATACACCCTGCAGGTCGATGCGCCCAAGGCCCACGCGGCCTTGTTCGCGCTGGCGTAAAGGATGCGGGGCCCGGGCAGCCGGGCCCCGCCTTCTTCATGATGGATCCCGGCGTGCGAGAGGCGGCTGTGACGTTATCGTGCCGCGAACGGTGCCGTGAATTCAGCCGCGAATTTCTCTACCCGCGCGGTCGCCGAGTCTGTCGGGCTGTAGCAAAAGTAACGGGCGAAGAGGGCCTGGTGCCGCGACAGGTCTTCGGCGGGGCGCCCGTCCCGAATGAGCTGTTCCAGATCGCGGTCGAACGCATCGGGGTCTTCGTAAAACGTCATGAACCCTTTCAACTGCTCATCCGCCGGCGAGGGCGCTTGCATGGCGGGGTTCATCCGGGTTTGACCCCACTGCGGCACAAGGATGGGCACGCCCGTCAAAAGAGCCTCATAAAGAATGAGCGACCGGAAGCCGATCACGGCCCGCGCATTGGTCAGCACGTCCGGGAGGGTCACCGAATCAATCACCCGCAGGTTCGCCGAGCGTTCGGGAATCATCTCCTCGATCGCGGCGAGGTCACTCATGTGCTTGGCCTTGACGAGGAACGGGATCGCCGGATGTTGGCGCGCCGCGGCCGTGAACCGATGAAGCATTTCCGCGAAATGGCCGTCCACGCCGTAGCCTTTACGATAGGAGAATAACACGACCGGCCGGTCGAACGCCGCTGTACGCGTTTTGCTCCAGATATCGAAACGTGGAAAGCCCGTTTCCCGCAGGATCTCGTCCGGCTGGAGATTGAACGCGGTAATCAGTTTTCGCGTGGTCGGGCCGGCCACGGCGACGGCGGATACGGCCGGAATCATCCTGCACGAAGTGTACATCTCCATCTCTTCGCGCCAATCCTCGGTGAGGACATGTTCGCGCAGGAGCACGAGGAACGGCAGCCCCGCATCGCGGCAGGCCATGCGCAGGCATTCGTCCTGCCAATAGTCCCAGTTGCTTGCCATCACGGCGACGATTGTCGGGAACTTATTGCGCAGTTGCGCGAGAAGTTCTCGTCCGTAGGCGTGCGATTTGGCCCAGGCGGCATCGACGGCGGAGCCGCTGAAATTGAAGTAATACGCCTGGATCATCAGCTCCTGAGGCATCCACTGGGCCTGGACCTTGCCGAGGGTTCGGTCCGCGATGGCGATCCAATTGAACCGCGCGCCGTCTTTGCGCAGCAGGTCCAGATCGCGGCTGAATTGGTCCGTATTGATGCACAGGATCGTCGGGCGCCGGGGATCGTAATTTGAAGCGATGACTTGCATATCGAAGGCTTCCGGACCGCTTATCCTGTGATGGGGTGCATGTAGTATCGCGGGTTCATTCAATAACGCAAATGTGCAGATAGTTTCGAGAGCGGCTTATGCCTCATCCGCCTGCGGGGGTGAGCGCAACCTCCGCTCCTTTTCCCAACAAACAAACTCCGCCCCGGGCCGCGAACGCCGCGCCGTCGGCCGGCGGCGTTATGCGCAACCGGGCTGTGTTTTCTCATGCTGGATCTTTCATTCCGTCAAATAGGGCCGGGTCTCTACGTGAAATGGAACCCGGTGCTGGGCATCCGCACCACCGTTCGATTTGAGAACGGCCTCATGCATGTGAAGCATGAACAGCGCGTGGACGATGTGTTGGACCTCAACGTCGCGCAGCAGAACGACTTTACGGGTTATCGCGGGAAGGAGCTCGTGCAGGCCACGCGCATCCCGATGATCGAGCACCGCAAGATCATGGAACGTTGCGGGTTTCAGGCGGGTGCCGGTTACGACGTGAAGAAGTTCAAGCAGATCCTCAACGACCGCGACTACTGCAAGTTCAAGACGGTTCCTGGGAAAATATGATGGCCATCGACACTTATATCAAACTCCGTGCCGCCATTGCGGACACCGCCAACCGCGACGACCTTTCCGCCGACGTGCCGGTGTTCGAAGGCACTACCATCGAAGGCATGATCAAGCGCGCGGTCATGAACGCAACCGCCGCGATCCAGCGCGATTTGATCGCGCGCGGCGGCCACAAGAACATGGAAACCGTGGATGCGACGCTGACCACGGCGGGGGTGGAATATCTCGACTTCCCCGCCGACTTCGCGGGCGTGCGCGCGTTTCTCTTGACCGGCGATCCCTTGCGGGTGCTGGAGTTCGTCGATCCCACCACGTTGTGGATCCAATATGCGGCGGCCGCCACGGGCCGGCCGGAGAAATACACCATCGTCGGCGCGCGCCGGGCCTATCTGCGGCCGGTGCCGGACGGCGCATACCCCGCCCGCCTTGTTTACGCCCAGGCGCTGCCGGCGCTGGAAGAGGACGGCGACACCAACTGGCTGCTCACCGATCATCCGGACATTTACGTCGGCGCGGCGATGATGGAGTTGTGCCTGTACCTTGAGAACGACACGCGCCTCGTTTTCTGGAAAGCCTATTACGACCTCAAGCTCACCCAGCTCACCTGCTCATTCAAAGCAGACCTGCCGGGGCGCATTCTGAATGATACCTCGGACGTAACGCTGAGGAGGGGGCGAATGTCTCCTGTGACCAGGGCGTCAACGTCAGCGATCCAAAGCGGGCCGCTGGCACCTTCAAGGGCTTCGGCAAAGCGCACAAAGCGGATGGCGTTGTAATAGGCCCACTGCGCTTTCTGTTCCGATAGACCTGACCGTTCATGTGTGAACGAAAGTTCCACCGGGATGTTCCGCGCGGCTAACTCCGTGTCGGGAGCCGCGTCGATCAGGTGAACGTGACACCTGACGCCAGGGCTGTACTCCGAAATGGAGGTCAGCAGCGTAAAGCACATGCCGGCGTATTTAGCGTCACAGCTAAAAAAGAATGCGGGCTCTTTTGGGTATGCCCCGGTAACGGGGGCCGCCTCGGGTGCGTCGTTGATCGGGTCTGCCAGACCCTCGCGCCTAGCGGATTCTATGACGGCGGCAAAGCAGGACAAATCAGAAGCGTGCGTAGGACTTGAAAGCATAAATGACCTGGACAGCTATTAACTTTGAGCCCGGAATGTGGAAGGACGATTCCCCCCTGAAGGCCCAAGGCTACTATATCGATGCGGACAAAGTCAGGTTCGTTAACGGCTTGCCAGAGACCATCTATGGGTGGGAACGGGGGCCGCTTCAATGCCGCGAACGGAAGCCATTTACAGACGACGCTCGACAACTGGCCTACGGCTTGAACCAACTCTCAATAAACAATTCTACGACGACCTTCACCACATCGTTCGAAACGTGGCGTTGATGATTGTCGTCAGCGCCGAAGTGACCGCCGCGATGCTGTCCCAAGCCACGCACTATTTCATAAGCGGGCCAGTAGAGAACGTTGTGGGGCTTCTCGGCGATGTATTCCGCCAGCGCCGCCCTCAGTGTTGATTTCGATATGGTGTCCGCCACGACGGGGGACGGGCTCCAAGGAGCGCGCCGTAACGGGACGGGCGATACGGTAAAGAAGATCGCAATACGCTCGTTGATTGAGCGGATGGTTTTGACGATTTCGGAAAGTTGTTCCCGCACTTCAGCCACCGTTGATGGGGCCCACTTTCCATCTGTTTCGGTGGCGGCAACGCCGAGCGTGATGACCGCCAAGTCGAACGCCGGGATGAGTTCCCTGGTCGTTGGCTCTTGAAGATTTGCCAAGACGAGTGACGGCGAG
>JAYRTJ010000121.1:0-10035 GCA_041919675.1 Rhodospirillaceae bacterium
CGCAGCGGAAATGCGCGAGATAGCGCTCGTTGAAGAAGCCGAGCGAGAAGCCTTTCTCTTTACCCGACTTTGCGCCGAGCCAGGCATCCGACACCTTGCGGAGTTGCGGCATCGCCGCCTGGACGTCCGCAGGCGAAAGCATCTTGAACGACGCGCCTTCGCGCCCCGCGCGCCGGTGCGCCTGACGAATATCGCGCCGGGCCGGGGCGTCGAGCGCGAAGCTGCTCAAGTTCACCCGCGCCTCGTCGCCCATCTTGTACAGCGCGAGGCCCAGATCCGCGTAAAGGCCGAGGTTCTCGGGCTTCACCTGATAGAACACGCAGCGCCCGCCGTACCGATCGCTGAGCTCGCGGAAACGCCACAGCAAGTCCGTCTGCCGCGCCGGCGGCGCCACCGGATCGCCGAGCGCGATCCAGGACCCGCCCTGCACCCGGTACATCAGGAAGCCGTCGCCGCTGTCGTTGAACAACAGCGACTTGTCTCCGAGTAACGCGAGGTTGGCCGAAGAGTCCGCCGACGCCGCCACAATGGGCGCTACGCGTGCAATGTCGGTCTCGGTCGGCAGAGTCTGCGCCTGCTTGCGCGGCTGCAGCAGCTGGCGCGCGCCGAGCAACGCGAAGGCCAGCATCGCAAACAAGGAGGCGCGCAGGAAACGGGGCGCATTGCCGTCCAACTCGAACTGCCACCACATCTCGGAGTCATATTCGACATAGCGGTGCGCGAAGAAACCCAGCCAGATGCTGCCGGCGAGGATCGCGCCCGCCGCCAGCAGCCACTGCGGCGACAATTGGAGTTGGGTCAACCGGCCATGCCGGTAAAAGGCCCCGCGCGCCGGCAGCAGCACCAATGCGATTCCAACGAGCCCCGCGGCCTCGTGGTAGTCCGTGCCGCGGCCCAGAGCGGCGGCCGCGCCGACGGTCAGCAGGGTCATGGTCGCGAAGTAGGCCGAATCCACCCGCTGCAGGAGCGAGCCCGACAGCAGCAGAAGCCCCACCCCGACAAGCGAGGCGATCAGGTGCGAGCCTTCGATGAAGGCCAGCGGCAGCCAGTCGTTGATGGCGTCCAGGACATCGGGCTCTTCCGGCGCCGCGCCGGAAATCAGGAGCATCGCACCCGCCGTGAACACCGCCGCCGCCATCAAGATCGGTGCGATGGACGACCATTGCCGCGCGGCCAGTTGCGCCGCCGCCGACAGATGATGCCGCCGGGCCGAAAGTTCCGAGAAACCGAACCAGGCGATCGCCATCATCAAGGGCGCGGCATAGTAGATCGCGCGGTAGGCCAAGAGCGCGCCCAGGGTTTCATGGGCGTCGATCTGCCCGGACGTCAGCGAGACGATCAGCCCCTCGAACACGCCGATCCCGCCGGGCACGGCGCTGATGACAGCCGCCAGCAGCGCGGTCACATAGACGGCTACGAACGGCAGGAAGCCGATGGTGCTTTCGTTTGGCAGGAGCAAATAGAGCGTCGCGGCGGCGAAGACGAGATCGCAGCCCGCCGCCACGGATTGACCGATGGCCGTCTTGAAATCCGGAATTTGCACGCGCCAGCGCAGCAAACTCACATGCGGCACACGCGCGGCACTCAATGTGAACAGCGCAAGGCTCGGCGTGATGAGCGCCAGTCCCAAAAGACGCACCGCGATCTCCGGAACGCCGGTGACTTGAGACAGGCTTGTCGGCTGGAACAGGAACGCGATCCCGCCCAGAAGCGAGGCGCCGAGCGGGAACATCGCCGTGTGGAACGCGATCGCCGTGGTGATCTGAAAGCCGCTCAGCCCCGCCGCCGCATAGGCGCGGTAACGGATCGATCCTCCTGTGAGGGCTGAAAATCCAAGATTGTGTGCGAGGGCGTTGGCAATGAAGGAAGTCTTCGCCATCACCGGCGCCGCGATCTTCCCACCCGCGTAACGCAGCGCGAAAAAGTCATAACCGATCAGCGCGAGATAACTGACCGCGGCCGCGCCGGCCGCCGCGAGCAAGGCCTTGCCCGGCAGCGCTTCCAGATAATCGACCGCCTCGCCGAGATGATGGTCGGCGAGTTCACGCTCCAGCAGCCAGATCGCGGCGGCGAAGATCGCGATGGCGCCCAGCGGCAAAAGACGGCGCACGTTCGAAAGCAGGCGAGGCATGAATACTCCCGCGCGCATTTTAGCGGCAGGGCTTCACCTTGGCACGCCGGACCTTTATGTTGAGCGCGAACGACCATGGGTCAGCACCGCGCCCTCCTCCCCGCCGCGATCTTAAGCGCCGCCTTGGCGGGCTGCGACGATTCGCGCCTCCACCAGGCCCGGCTGAAGATCGACGACGAAATCGCCGCCCGCCTCACCTGGGTCCAGCCGGGCGCCGAGCGCCTGGTCATCCTCTTTGGCTCTTCGGATGCCGCGAACACGCGCGCCGTGGCCGGAACCCTCGCCTGGCCGGACCGCGCCGTTCTAACCATTCCCGCACCGGCGCCCGGCGCGGCGCCGCCCCGCTGCACCGATCTTGTGAATGGGGCCGTGCGGCGTCTTTCGGACCTGCGCCGCAAAAAAGGCCGCCCGGAACCCGACGCCCCTATCGTCGTCGCCATGAATGACGCCGGCGCGCCGGGCCTCGCGCTCGCCGGCACGCCGCAGACGACCGGCCTCGGCGCGGCGGTGGTCTATGAACACTGTCCCAATGATCCGGCACCGGTCACGCCGTTCTGCACCGCCGACGTCGATCTGCCGGCGGAACCCTCGTCCCTGCCCGTGGTGGTCATCACGGATAAAACCCGCTGCGCCGAAGCGGACGTCGCGCCCGTCCTGCGCCACTTCGCCGACGCGCGCATCATCGCCGCCGACGGCGGCAACCGCATCGATCTTCTCTCGACCACCGTCGATCAGGTCCTGGGCCACGTCGGCGGCCCTACACCGGCCGCCGATACCGGTCTTCCGCTCATCCCCTTGCCGGCCGCCGGCAACGGCCGACAGCTCGCCGTCTTCTTCAGCGGCGACGGCGGCTGGGCGGATATCGACAGCGACATCGGCGCGGAACTCTCCCGCCGCGGCGTCGCCGTCGTCGGCTTCGACACCCTCAAATACTTCTGGCGTAAGCAGGACCCTTCCGCGGCGGCCGCCGACCTTGCCCGCGTCATCGCGCAGTATTCGGCCGCCTGGAAACGCGACGATATCGTGCTCATCGGCTACTCCTTCGGCGCCGACGTGCTGCCGTTCCTGTGGCAGAACCTCGCCCCCGCCGACCGCGCCAAGGTGTCCAACGTGATCTTCCTCGGTCTCGGCGACGCCGCGGCGCTGGAGATCACCGTCGGCGGCTGGGTGGGCGTCACGCCCGCCGAAGCCCTGCCCACGGTGCCCGCCGCGCGCTCCATCTCGGGCGCGCATATCATGTGTTTCTACGGTGTGGAGGAAGGCTCGCACGCCTGCCCCGCGCTTGGCGCCTACGGCGCGGAAGTCTTCGCCCTGCCCGGCGGCCACCATTTCGGCGGCGATTATGAGAAAGTCGCCGGCCTCATCCTCGCCCGCATCACGAAATAAAAAAAACGGGGGCGACCAGCGCCCCCGTTTTGTCTCGTCTCGGCTGAAGCGAATTACTTCGCCTTGGCTTTCGCTTTGGCCTTCGCGCCTTTCGGCTGCATGCGGCCGGCGTCGATGAGGAGGTCCTCGACCGACCCGACGCGCGTGCCGTGCAGGGTCGCGACTTTCGTCACTTCCGTCGCGCCGACGCGTTCCATGTTCTCGATCAGGGCAACGGCGCCCGGGATCGGAGCTTCGGGCGGAGCGGCATCAGCCGGAGCCGGCGCGTAGATGTCGGCAACGCTGATCACCTTTTCCGTCGGCAGGTACACCATCAGCATGGCGTCCGTATGGTTGAGGCCCTTCATCGCGTAGATGTCGACCGAACGCTTGCCGTCGGAAAGCGTGTACTTGTCCGCCACCGCCTGGAAGGTCGGCGCCGACTTCTTCTGCGCCATGGCGTCCGGGTTAAGCGTACGCGGGTTCGCCCAGGCCTTCTTGTAGAACTCCTCGTTCACGGCATGCGTGACCACGGTCGCGCCTTCCGCCACGTAGGCACGCAAGCCGCCCGAGTGGTCGAAGTGCGTGTGGGTGTTGACGATGTACTTGATCGGCTTGCCCGGCACGAGTTCCTTGGCCTTCGCGATCACGGCCATCGAACGCGCTTCGGTCTGCGGCGCTTCGACGACGATGAGGTGATCGGCCTGGTCGATCAGGAGGCTGTGATGGCTGCCGCCGCGCAGGTGCCACACACCCGGCGCCAGCAGTTCTTCCGCCACGACGATCGGCGGAGCCTGGTAGTTCTTGACGTCGTCCGGAACGGTGATGTTCGCCGGCACGTTGGCCTTCACGCCCGTCACGGTCAGGCGCAGCGCGGGGTGTTCGCCCACGATCCGCGTGATTTTCGACGGGAAGTGAACGCCGCCGTAATTCTTATAATCGGAGTACTGGGTCTGGATGAGCATGTCGCCCAGCACCGGATTGTCGATCCACTCCTGCACCAGCTCCAGATCGTTGGCCGCGTTGAAGCGGCCGTAATACTTGTGCTTGCCGACCGTGAAGGTCGTATCCGCGCCGCGGCGGGTCTTGCGGACCGGCGCCTTGTTCTCCTGCGCGAATTTCACGAAGCCGACCGGGGTCGCGGTGATCGCGGCCTGACGGTCTTCGACCGCGGCCATCGCCGGGGCGGCCGGATTGGCCGCCGTCGCGTTCCAGGCCTTGTCGCCGGCCACGAACTCTTCGCCGTTGGCGCCGAGGAACCCGAAGTATTCCTTGCGGAACGGCGTGTTCGGCAGCTTATCCGCGTCGCTCGGCTCGGCGCGCGTGATCTGCACATGGCTGGCATGGTTGGCATAATCGATGGTCGCCGTGTAGTTGGTCACGGGAATCTGCGCCCATGAACCGGCGTTGCTGAACTGCTGGCCGACCACACCCGACATCCCGTTCCCCGTGAACAGGATGGAATTAGTGGTCGCGACGTTCAGATTTTTCGCGGCGACATCGATTGCGCTTTCTTCTTCGCACGAAGAAAGGGCGAGAGCTGCGGCCATCATCGCGCCGCGTATCACGACTTTATTCATTCGGAAAACCTCCCCTACTCAAGGAGGGGAGCTTAACCCGCAGTCCGGGCGAGTTCCAAGAGGCTTCAGCATCATAACCCCTTGCCCCGCAATGCGGAAAAGTATGAGAGTTGTCGCGGGATCAGCTCTACAGCCTGATCACATGAGCGAGGGGGCCGGTATGAAACGTTTCCTTTGGTTCGTTTTCGGTTTTGTGTGCATCGCAGCATGGCGCGATTCCGCACTTGCTCAGGCCCAAAAACCTTCGGATCCGCCGGTTTTTTTATCGGGCGGCACGCTCGTGGACGTGATCCGCGGCGAGGTCTATCCGGACGTCGGCGTCCTGGCCCGGGGCGGTAAGATCACCGAGCTGTTTTTCGACTTTCCCTATAATGCGGCCCGAATCCCCGCCGATGCCGTTCGCGTCGATGTGAAGGGCAAGTACATCATGCCGGGCATGATGGACCTGCACGCCCACGTCCAGACCAGTTTCAAGGGCGTGAAGGTCAACCTTCCACACTATATGAAGATCTTCATGGCCGGCGGGGTCACCACCATCCGCGCCATGGGGTCGGCCGAGGACAACCTCGTCCCCCTGAAGCACGATATCGACACCGGGGCCGTCGCCGGCCCCAACATCGTCATCGGCTCCTTCCCGCCAATCGAACAGGCGCCCGGCTTCCCGCGCGTCGAACGCACGGAAATGGTCAACACGGCCCTGGAGGCCCGCGCCTTGACGCGCGATCACATCTTCAAGGGCGCCGAATGGGTGAAATTCTATAACTATATCGACCGCGATGTCGGCGCGGCCGTGGTCGACGAAGCCCATAAACACGGCGCCAAGGTCTTCGGCCACTTCACCATGCTGGGGGCCGATGACGCCGCCGAAATCGGCGTCGACAGCCTTGAGCACACCGTCTCCCTGATCCAGAAGTCGCTCACCTACGAAGATCAGATCGCCATGACGGATATCGGTTACTACCGGTACTTCGTACAGTGGACGAAGGTGAACGAGAATACCCTCGACGAGACCTTCAAGACCATGATCGCGCACAAGACCGCGCTGATCCCGACCCTCATGATCCAATATGTCGGCGCGGATCCCGACTATCTGACCAAGGTCAGCGGCGAATGGTTCGACCTTTATCAAAAGGATCTTTTCGCCGCCTATCGGAAAGACCCGCTCCGCGTTCCGGCGGTCTACAACTTCAAGGCCTACGGACCGCAGTGGAAGGCAAGCATCCTTGCCCAAGCCAAACAGGTCGCGCGTTTCGTGAAGATGGGCGGGCGCGTCGGCACCGGCTCCGACCTCAGCCCGGCGCCGCCGCTGGTGCCCGGCCTCAGCATCCGCCAGGAACTCGAACTCTTCGTCGCCGGCGGCATGACCCCGCTCGAGGCGATCCGTTCAGCCACCATCGTCCCCGCGGAGATCCTCGGCTGGGAAGACCGCTTTGGGTCCATCGAGATCGGCAAGCAGGCCGATATCGTGGTCCTCAACGGCAATCCCCTCGCCGACATCAAGGCCGTCGGCAATATCGACAGCGTGATGGTGGCGGGGCGCGTCTATAAGATCAACGCACTCACCGCCGAACTCCGAAACGCGCCGTAAGAGGTCATTTTCTCATGCCCTATGTCATTGCCGCCCTCACGCTTGGAATTCTCGCGGCATTGTCCCTGGCTGCGGAGCGGCGATGGCGCATGCATGCAAGACTGCCGATGCAATGGGGGTTGGGTGGGCAAATCAACTGGACCGCCCCGCGGCGCGTGGCCCTCGCCTTTACGCCGACACTTGCGGCCGTGATGCTGTTTGGCCCTCTTATTCTGTCGGATGCCGCAATCACGCGGTCTATCGCGATCGGTTCTGCCGCGTTTATATTCGCGCATCTCCTGCATCTTGCGCTGCTTGCACGCTGGCACCGGAAAACTCAGGCGGACCACGCTGTCGACCCGCGCTAAAGTGTAAAATTCCCGAATTCACCGTATCCGTACTCTTCCGATGATCGCCCCCGGCTCTATCACGAAAAGCCTCGAGTTGCTGTTTAAGATGGGTGTCGTCATCAACACCGTGGTGGATGTCGGCGCGGCGGACGGCCACTTCGGGCTGGCGCACTACCCGCTTTTTCCCGGCGCGACCCTCGTCAACATCGACGCGAACCGGATCTACGAACCGTCCCTGAAATCCATCGCCGAGGCCATGGACGGGCACTATGTCATCGCGGCGGTCAGCGACCGCCCGGGCACGGTCGAGATCACGACGTCGGCGCATCCCTATTGGAATTCCATGCGCGGCGAAGGCGACGGCTACTGGGACCTCGTCAACGACCTGCGCACCGGCAAGGAGACCGTGACGGCCATCACGCTCGACTCCCTCGCCGCGATGTTCCCGTTGCGTGCGCCTTATCTGCTGAAACTCGATATCCAGGGCGCCGAGGAACTGGCTTTGCGCGGCGGCGCCAATTTTCTGCGCGACACCGATGTTGTGATCTGCGAAGCGGACGCGCGCGATTTCAACACACTGCATCGCCTCATCAGCGAAGCCGGTTTCGACCTCTTCGACATCGCCGATCTCCACCGCTTGGAGGACAAGGGTTTGGGCTGGTTCTATCCCATTTACCTGAACCGGCGTCACCGCGGCCTGCGCAATATCCGCATCTGGGATCCCGCCGAAAATGACCGCGTGATTCAGGCGCAGGTCCAACGGCGCGCCCAGGTCTTGGAAGCGAACGCGGCCTATTTGGCGCGATATCGCGCTCAGCGGTCGAAGGCTTGAGGAACCAGGCTTCTAAACGTCATCGCCGTGACGCCCTTGATGAGCGCCTTCGCGTCCACTTCGGGCGGCGATGAAACGCGCGGCTTGCGCAGGCCCTTCACATTGCCCGCCGCGACAATCGCGTTCCGGGCGCCGCCGGGTTCATCCAGAAGTTTGACCGCCCAGCCGCGGCCCTCAAATCCGTGTCCGATCTTGTCGGCGAGCCGGTCCTTCTTGTCGTGCAGACACACATTCACCAGCGCGAGGCCGTTCTTCGCCACGCAGCGTTTCGCGGCCTTGTAGAAGGCCTCGCCGGTGAAATGCTCCGGGATCGCTTCGCCGATGAAGGCGTCCACGATCACCACGTCGAACCTGCCGCGCACCTTCTGCATGAAGCGCAGGCCGTCGCCGACATGGCACGCGATCTCCTTGGGCAGCTGGAAGTAGCCCTTCGCGATCTTGAACGCCGCGCGGTCTATATCCACCAGGGTCACGTCCCGCCCTTCCCGCGCCAGCATGGTCGCCAGCGTCCCGCCGGCGCAGCCGATCATCAGCACCTTTTTCCCGCGCTGTCGCGCGAGGCCGTAAAGCGCATGGATATAAATGTCGAGGCTGACACCATGCGCGTCCACCGTGCTCTGGTTTCCACCCTTCTGGCGATAGCCGCGCGTGCCGTCTTTCTTGGCGCGGATGGTGATGGTCCCGAACTTGCCGGGATGGCGCAGCGTCCAGCCGCGCGCCGCGTCAGCAGGCGAGTTTGGCATAGTCTTCCGTCGTATCGACGCTTTTGACTTCGAGGGCGGCGATATCCTTAAGGCCGTTGCGGCCGATGATGTCGCACAGGGGCTTGTGCACGTCGGCCGCCTTCACCCCGCGCGGCAGGCGGATCTGAAACGCGCGCTTCTGGTCGTGCACGTAAACGTCGCCGCGAAAACCGCTCGAATAAACCTGGTCGAGCAGGCCGGTGATTTCGGTATTGGCCTGCTCCCAATCCACCGGCGGCGGACATTCGCCCACGCCCATGGTTTTAAGGTCGGCGGCCATCAGGCGGTTATAAGTTTCGGCGAAAGCTTTCGCCTTCTTCTTCAGCTCGGCATGGCGCTCGTTCTGTACGGCTTCGGTGGTCTTGTCCACGGTATCGACCGGCAGGGTCGGATGGCACATGCGCACCGTCACCTCGCCCACACCGACGATGCCGCAGCCGAGGCTGCACACACTCATAAACCTATAATGTCTTTGAGCCTGGTCCTGCTTGACCCATTGGGCGGGGTTTGCGTTCTCCACCCAGCCCAGCTCCTGTTGCAGCCAGGCTTCCGCATCGGCGGCCGCGTTGTCCACCGCCGGCGCCTGCTCCTTACACGATGCGAGAAGGACCAGAGCGACGGCGGCGACAAGCGCGCGTCCCGGAAAAGTGGAGGCCGGTTTTCCGTAAGGACGCGCGCCAATAAAAAAAGAGGAAGCGGGACGGCGTTTCAGAAAAACAAAGTCCTGCTTCCGCCTCATCGAACCTTATCCAGTGCCTGTGCGATGTCCGCCTCGATGTCGGCGGCATGTTTAATCCCGATGGCAAGGCGCACGTCGCCCGGGGTCACGCCCGCCGCGCGCTGGTCCGCTTCGGACAGCTGCGAGGGGGTGGTGGACGCCGGATGGATCGCAAGCGAGCGCGCATCGCCGATGTTCGCCACATGATATAGCAGCTCGAGCCCGTCGATGAAACGCTTGCCGGCTTCGACGCCGCCCTTGAGCGCGAAGCCCACCAGCGGGGAGTACGGCCGCCGCATAGCGAATACGGCGGCCGTCCCCGGCCGGAACCGGAGCATTTTCTTCTGCGCGTACGTACTGGTGCGCCGAAGAATGACCCCGGTTGGCCAGACGCCTAGAACGCGAAACGCAGCGCGGTCTTGAAGGTCCAGGCGGTCAGGTTCGACCCGTTGGTGTCGACCCACGAATAACGCACGCCCGGGGCGATCGACAGACGGTCGGTGACCGGGATCGACACGCCGGCTTCGCCGAACATCGAGAAGTCGGTGGCGCGATTGCCCGGGCTGGTGACCGCGGCGAGGGTATAGGTATCGACGTCGGTACGGGTCAAGCCGGCGCCGCCGCCGATGTACGGGTTCACGGCGCCCATGTCGAAGTCATAGTAGCCGGCCGCATGCAGGCTGAGCTGATCGACGTCGCCGCCGGTGATGGCGAAATTCGCCGCGCCGGCGCGCGCGCTTTTGAAGCCC
>JAYRTJ010000122.1:0-10004 GCA_041919675.1 Rhodospirillaceae bacterium
TGGCCGCGCACCAGAAGCTCGGACGTCTCGTTGACGTGATCGACGGTGAGGGAGGGATCCTCCTCGCTGATCTTGCGCAAGGCTTCGCCGAGTTTGACGTCGTCTTTGCGTTCCTTGGCCGAGACGGCGACGGTGAAGAGGGGCGTCGGCGGCTTCGGCCAGGTCTTCGGCGCCATGGCGGCGGTTTCGGTGAGGATCGAGCCCGCTTTGCCGGCGTCGAACTTGCTCAAGGCAACGATTGCGCCTTCGCCGACGCCGGCGACCTTGCCGGACTTGGCCTGTTTCGGTTCGCCCGCGTCCTGCATGTTGCTGATGCGCACGCCGGCCAGGGTGTCGCCGTCTTTCAGCGTGCCGCGCCAGACGCGGGTGAGGGAGAGTTTGCCGACATGGGGCGCATAGACGGTCTTGAAGATCTGCGCGACGAGCGCACCGGCGGGAATGCCGAGGCGATCCGCGGTGGCGCCGGGGGACGGGACTTCGTGACGCAATGCCTTCATCAGCCGCCGCACGCCGTGGCCGTGTTCAGCCGCGCCGATCATGACGGGAACAATGAGGTCTTCCTGCATCTCGCGGGTGAGATGGCGGTAGACTTCGCCGCGCTCCGGCACGGCATCCTCGAGAAGTTTTTCGAGCAATGCGTCGTCGAAGTCCGAGAGCTTCTCGAGGAGCTGGCGGCGCGCGCCTTCCAGTGAGCCGTCACCCGCCTTCTCGATGGGGATGCGTTCGGACGCCTTGTCCTCGACATAATGATAGGCGCGCTCGGCGACGAGATCGACGTAACCGGTGATGTGGCCGCTTTCCGTGATGACCGCGTGACGCAAAACCAAGGGGCGGGCCGACTGGCGCTGCGCGGCGGCGAGCAATTCCTGGACCGCGTTCACGTCGGCGTCGATTTTATTGATGAACAGGAAGTGCGGAATTTTGTGGGCGTCGAGGAAGCGCAGAAGAGGCCCAAGGGCCAGCATGCGGGTTTCATCCGGATCGGCGACGACCACGACGGCGTCGGAGATCATCATCGCCTGCTGCGCTTCCTGGACGAGATCGACGGCGCCGGGGCAGTCGAGCACCGCCCAGTCGTCGCCGAGATAGCTGAAGCGGATAGGCGTGATCTCGGTGGACATGTGCCGGGCGCGCGATTCCGGACTGACGTCGCTGACCATCGTGCCCGCTTCGATGCTTCCTCGTTTCGGAATGGCCCCGGCCGCGACCAGCATGCTTTCGATGAGCGTGGTCTTGCCGCTGGACTGCGGTCCGACCAGGGCCACGCATCGTGTGCCCTTGGGGGTTCCAGTGCTTCTCGCGGTGTTGTCGGCCATGGCGTCTTCCTCCTTCGAGAGAATTGCGACACTTGTGCAGAAAACAAAAAAGGACCCACGTGGGTCCTTGGTTATGCGTGCGCGTGCGTGTGTGCGGCGATGTGGCGAGCGGGGCTCGTCTCCTTCCTGGTGCGACGTTTAGACAGTGATGTGTGCGTCATCTTCCCTGCCTAGCTCTTATGCGGAAAGATTAGCAAAGCTTGTGCGCCGAGCTAAAGCGCCGAAATGGTAATGTTGCTGCGCACAATTGAAGGTGCGTAACAGCGCCTCATCCGCCAAGTCTGTGCAGAAGCCTTTGATTCCTGTAAATTGTTCGGATGTTTGCGACTAATAGTAGGGTGGGATCATGACCCGTACGCGCACGATCCTTGCGGTGTTTGCTGTTCTGGTCGGATTTGCGACCGTCGCGCCCGCGCGCGCTCAGATCATGCCGAGCCAGGGCATCGACATTCCATGGTTCACTTCAAAGTCGGAGAAGGTGCAGCGCGACGCCTGCCGCCGCAATCTGCCGGAGTGCCGTGCAAGCGTGCGCGCGCAGATGGCGGTGGAAGAATCCATCACCGTGATCCTGCCGTGGGCCGGGCTCGGCATCGCGATCCTCGGGGTCTTGTTCTGGCTGCGCGCCCAGGAGAAAAAGCGCGAGCGGAAAAAGCAGCTCGCGCGCAGGCACCACACGCCGGGCGCGTTCAAGAAGTTGGACAAGGACAAGCAGGAACGCCATGACGGCGACGACGAGGACGCGGACCGTCCGGCGTACTAGCTTCTAACCGACGAGCTGATGCAGGAATTGCGCGCCGAAATTGGCGCCCGCGTTGTCGATGCCGTGCTGCAGACCCGGAATGATCATGCTCTGCACGGGCACGTCGAGACCTTTGAGAACCTTTTCCGTCTCGACCGTGGCGCGCACCGGAATGACCGGGTCCTCGGCGCCGTGCACGAGCGCGACCGGCGGCTTGGTCCTGATCTCGCCCGGGAGTTTGTCGGCGGCGCTCAAAGCCCCCGAGAAACCAAGGATGGCGCCGATCTTCTGCGTGCGGCGCAGGCCCACATGCAGGCTCATGATCGTGCCTTGCGAAAAGCCGATCAGGGCGAGGCGCTCGGGCGCCAAGCTGTGTGCGGCGAGGATCTGATCGAGGAAAAGGTCGAGGCGCACGGCGGCCTTCACGACACGCTCGTTCATGGCGCGGAAGGTTTCTCCCATGCGCAAGGGATCGCGCTGGATGGCTTCGGGATCGAAGCCGGCGAGGCTGTACCACTGGCGTCCGCCCATCATGCCGCCTTCCCAGGGATCGGGCGCATTGGGCGAGTAGAAGATCGCGTCGGGCAGCGCGTGCGCGAAAAACGGGGCGAGGGTGATGAGATCGTCGCCGTTGGACCCGTAACCGTGCGCGAAGACGACGGCCGACGTTGGCGTTTTCCCGGACGCGGGCGCGCGCACAGGGCCTTGAAGTGCATCGACATTCGCCATCGCGACCTCGTGCTTCTTAACCTTGCAAAACAGTCTTATGCTGTAGCCGATGTCGGAACATGACGCCATCCTGTTTGCCAACGCGGCGTTCTACGCCGCTTTTTCGGCGCATGACGCGCGCGCGATGGAGAACGTGTGGGCGGCCGACAAAGCGGTGAGCTGCATCCATCCGGGACGCACGGCGATCACGGGCCGCGACGCGGTGATGCGGAGCTGGCAGGCGATCCTCGGCAATCCTGAAGTCGTGCGCATCACGCCCCATGCGGAAAAAGTCCACGTGCAGGGCGACCTCGCGTTCGTGACGTGTGTCGAGCAGGTGGTGATCGCCTCCGGGCCCCAGTTCCTGGTCGCGACCAATATCTTCGTGAAGACCGGGGCGATCTGGGCCATGGTCCATCATCACGCCGGCCCCGCCGAGGTGGACCCCAGATTGGTCCAAAACCCCATAAAACCGCCCTTAAACTAGGTTACGTTGCGCCATAAAGCGCACTTGTCTATAAACCGCGCGAATTTGGGTCTGTTTCCTTTACCACCTCACTCCGGAGCGAGAGTTAAGTCATGGCTATTCAACGCACCTTTTCGATCATTAAACCCGACGCCACCCGCCGCAACCTGACCGGCGCCATCAATGCGATGCTGGAAAAGGGCGGTCTGCGCATCGTCGCGCAGAAGCGTCTGCAGCTCAGCCGCGCTCAGGCGGAAGCCTTCTACGGCGTCCACAAGGAGCGTCCGTTCTTCAACGACCTGTGCAACTTCATGATCTCGGGCCCGATCGTCGCTCAGGTCCTCGAAGGTGAAAACGCCGTGGCGCGCAACCGCGAGATCATGGGCGCGACCAACCCGGCGAACGCCGCCGAAGGCACGATCCGCAAGGTTCACGCGGAATCGATCGAAGCCAACTCGGTGCACGGTTCCGACTCGCCGGAAAACGCGGCCATCGAAATCGCGTTCTTCTTCTCCGGCATCGAAATCGTCGGCTAAGTTCAAAGGATCCCTCCCCCTAAAAGGGGGAGGTCAGGAGGGGGCCGTTTTTTGTTTTCCGCGGATCGCGTGCCGAAAGAAAACGACCCCTCCCTAACCCTTCCCTTGCAGGGGAGGGAATAAAGACGTGCCCCCTCTTCCCGCCCGTCCTCGTATCGGCTTTCTCGCGTCCCACAACGGGACGAATATGCGCGTCATCGTCGCGGCGATGCGCGCCGGCGCTCTGAACGCCGACCCGGCTGTTCTCATCTCGAATAACGCGGGCAGCACCGCCATCGCCTGGGCGGGCGAGAACAACGTGCCGTGGGCGCACCTGAGCGCTAAAGTCACCGGATCGGACGAAGCGACCGACGCCGCCATTGCCGAAACGCTGAAAAGCCACGGCGCGGACTTGATCGTGCTGGCGGGCTATATGCGCAAGCTCGGCCCGGCGACCTTGAAGGCCTATCACCGGCGCATCCTCAACGTTCATCCCGCCTTGCTGCCGAAGTTCGGCGGCCAGGGCATGTACGGCGCGTTCGTGCATGAGGCCGTGCTGAAGGCCGGCGAGCGCGAGACGGGCGCGACGATCCATATCGTCGACGGCGAATACGATCACGGCCCGGTGGTGATGCAGGCCACTGTGCCGGTGGAGCCGGGCGACACGGCGCAAACCCTGGCCGCGCGCGTACAGGCGCGTGAGCAGGCGCTTTATCCGGACGTCTTGCGGAAAATCATCTCGGGCGAGATCGATTTGGACCGGTTGGCGTAACCAAAAAACTAATCCAGCCAGCGGTCCAGGTTCAGCATCTTCACGCGCGGTTCGGCGTCGCGGCTGACGACGATGCCGATGCGCATGACGGTTTCGCCGTGGCTGGTGAGAAGCTTGGTGGCTTCTTCGGCCTTCTCGGGCGAAACGACGACGACCATGCCGACGCCGCAATTGAAGGTGCGGGCGAGTTCGGCGCTTTCGATGCCGCCCTGCTTGGCGATCCACTTCATCATCGGCGGAAGGGAAATTGCGCCGGCGTCGATGTCGGCGCCGACGCCGTCCGGCAGGACGCGCGGCACGTTATCGACGAAACCGCCGCCCGTGATGTGCGCGAGAGCCTTGATGTGGCCGGCGCGGATGGCGGCGAGGCAGCTCTTCACATAGATGCGCGTCGGAGTGAGCAAAGAATCGGCCAACGTGCCGATGCGCGAGAAGGGCGCCGGGCTGTCGTAGCCATGGCCGCTTTTTTCGACGACGCGGCGCACGAGCGAATAGCCGTTGGAGTGGAAGCCCGAGGACGCGAGACCGAGGATGATGTCGCCCGGATTGACCGCGGCGCCGGTGAGGGCCTGCTCGCGTTCGACGGCGCCGATCGCGAAGCCGGCGAGATCGTAGTGGCCGGGGGCGTACATGCCGGGCATTTCGGCGGTTTCACCACCCACGAGCGCGCAGCCGGCGATCTTGCATCCCTCGGCTATGCCCGCGATCACTTCGCGCGCCGCGGCGACGTCGAGCTTGCCGGTCGCGAAGTAGTCGAGGAACAGGAGCGGTTCGGCGCCCTGGACGACGAGGTCGTTCACGGACATGGCGACGAGATCGATGCCGATGGTGCGGTGCTTGTTCGCGGCCTGCGCCACGAGCAGTTTGGTGCCGACGCCGTCGGTGGTGGCGACGAGAACCGGATCCTTGAAGCCGGCGGCCTTGAGATCGAAGAAAGCGCCGAAGCCGCCGAGGGAGGCATCGGAGCCCAGGCGCGACGTGGCCTTGGCCAACGGCTTGATGGCTTCCACGAGAGCGTTGCCGGCGTCGATATCGACCCCGGCGTCTTTGTAGGTTAAACCGTTCTTCATGAATGCTAAATTCGACCCCAAGGACGCCCGCGCGCGTTCACGCTGCGGGCGAATTATCTTTGTTTGAAACAGGTTATGGCAGGTGCCGTTGTGAGGGCCAACATACTTAATCGACGCCGCTTTGCAATGGCCGTAGCAGGAGCCGTTTCGGCCCTTCCGATCAGCGTTTCTTTGCTGTCCGGACGCGCTTTTGCCCAAGCCGCGCCGGCCCCGCCGCGCCGGCTCACGGACGTTTTCGTGGCCGAATCGGTGCCCGTGGACGTGACCGCGGGCAGCGTCGGCGAAGCCCGCGACCGGGGCCTGACGCAGGGCCGCGTGCTGGGCTTCCGCCGCATTCTGGAGCGCATCGTCGCGCGCGACGATTTGCCGCGCGTGCCGCAGCAGAGCGCCGAACAGATCATCGAAATGGTGCGCGAGTTCTCCATCGCCAACGAGCGCAGCTCGGCGGTGCGCTATCTCGCCGACCTCACCGTGCGCTTCAATCCGAACGCGATCCGCCAGCTTCTCCGGAATGCCGGCGTTCCCTTCACCGAAACCTTGAGCCGGCCGCTGGTCGTGGTGCCGGTGATGGTAAGCGGCGGCAACGCGAGCCTGTGGAGCAGCGTGTGGCATGACGCGTGGCTGCGCAGCGAACCCGACGGCGGTTTGCTGCCGCTGATCGTTCCGACGGGCGACGCGCAGGACAACGCTCAAGTGACCGCCGCTGTCGCCACCTCCAAGACCGCGGGCCCGCTGCTGCAACTCGCCGAACGCTATCAGGCGGGCGGCGCGCTTGTTGTGGTGGCGACCATCGACGGCAACGGGCCGATCGGCATGGAGATCACCGAGATCCGCGCCGACATGGCGCCGGTGGAAACCGCCGTCACGCATGCGGGCGCGCCGGGACAGGCCGCGCCGGAAGTGATTGCGGGCGCGGTGGCCACGGCTGCGGGCGCGGCCGCGGACAGCTGGCGCCGCCGCAACCGCGTGTCGTTCGGGACGAAGAGCCAGATGACCGCGCTGGTGCCGGTGACGGACCTGAAGGAATGGCTGAGCATCCGCAATCGCCTGGGCAATGTGGCCCTTGTCGACCAGGTCGACGTGCAGGCGATGACGCGCGACCGCGTGCAGATCACGATCCATTATGCGGGCGCGGAAGACCAACTGCGCCTGGCCATGGGCCAGCACAATCTCGCCTTCACGCAGCAGAACGGTGTGTGGGTGCTGGAGAACGCGGGCGCCGCGCGCAGAACTCTTGCTCAGCCCGGCGCGGCGGGCGAAGCCCCGCCGTCTTTATGATGCGCGCCTTCGCGCGCGGCGGGCGAGGGCCCGCCATCGTTATGATGCGCGCTTTCGCGCGCGGCGGGCGAGGGCCCGCCATCTTTATGATGCGCGCCTTCGCGCGCGGGTGAAGGCACCTCTCCATGACATCCAAGGGCTCCGCATGAGTGAGGCGCGAACGGCGACCCAGCTTGCGCTCGACCTCGGCCACCGGCCGGCGTTCGGGCGCGAGGACTTTTTGGTGGCGCCCGGGAACCAAGACGCCGTGGAATGGATCGACCGCTGGCCGGAATGGCCGGGGCACGCGCTCGCGCTGTTCGGACCGGCGGGCTGCGGCAAGTCGCATCTCGCGCAAGTCTTCGCCCTGCGCGCACAGGCTGTGGCGATTGCCGCGCCGGACCTGACGACCGATGCGGTCGGCCCGCTGCTTGGCAAATACAAGGCGTTCCTGCTCGAAGAAGGCGAGGCCTGCGACGAGCGCGCGCTGTTCCATTTGTTCAACGGCGTGCGCGAAAGCAAGGGCACGCTGCTGCTGACCGGACGCGAGCCGCCGGCCCGTTGGGCGACGGAACTGAAAGATTTGAAATCGCGGCTGTCGTCCATTCCGGCCGTGCCGATCGCGCCGCCGGACGACGCGATGATGGAAGCGGTGCTGGTGAAGCTGTTCAGCGACCGCCAGCTCGGCGTCGCGCCGGATGTGATCGCCTATGTGCTGCGCCGGATCGACCGCAGCTTCGCCGCCGCGCGCCGGCTGGTGGCGACCGCCGACAAGGAATCGCTGGCCGGCAAAAGGCCGATCACCATTCCCCTGATGAAAACGATTATCGGCGAGGAGAGCGTTTAGCTTTTTTAGCCGGCGGCGTGTGCGCGAGATCGCGCGGACGCAGGAAGCCCGTGAGCGTTCCCGTTCCCGGTGCGGCGCCGCGCCACGCGGCGGCGGCGCTGAAGCGGATCGAGGTCAGCGCGCCGGTCGGGTATTTCTCCTTCAGCTTCGCGAGCGCCTGGGCCTGGCCGGGCGCGGCGCGCGCGATAAGGGCGAGCGCGGCGTCGTGCGTCGTCGGGTTATGGCCGACGATCAAAATGGACTGCGCGGTTTCGGGCGCGCGTTTGATGAAGTCGAACAGGTCCTGCGCGGACACCATGTAGAGGGCATCGGTGAACGTGGTGGGCGCCTTGCGCAAGGGGCGTCCGAGAAGCTCCAGCGTTTCGCGCGCGCGCCGTGCGGTGGAACAAAAGACGGCGTCGACCGCGAAGCCCTCGGCGGCGAGGCGCCGGCCCATGGCCTTGGCGGCGGCGATGCCGCGCTTGTTGAGCGGCCGCTCATGATCCGAAAGCGAAAGATCGCCCCAGTCGGACTTGGCGTGACGCAACAGGTGAACGGTTTTCATTTACGGCGTTTCATTTGATAGGGGGCGGGGCGCATGATAGCCTCAATAGCCTTAAATCATTGCACTTTTATGAACCCGTCCGAACCCGCACCAGAGATGAACCGCTCCCGCAGCGCACGCGCCAAAGCGCCGGCGGTGGACTCGTTCCCGCCGCGCGAGCGGTTCATCAATCGCGAGCTGTCGTGGCTGGCCTTCAATACCCGCGTGCTGGAAGAGGCGCGCAATCCGCGTCACCCGGTTCTGGAGCGTGTGCGGTTTCTGTCGATCTCGGCGTCGAATCTCGATGAGTTCTACATGGTGCGCGTCGCGGGCCTCAAAGGCCAGGTGAACGCGGGCATCGCGCTGCCGTCGGCGGACGGGCTCAGCCCGCGCGAGCAACTCGATGTGATCAACGACGAAGTGCGCCACCTGTTCAAGCAACAGGACGAAACGTGGGTCGAATTGAAAGCGCTGCTGGCCGAGAACCAGATTTTCGTGGTGGGCCCCGGCGATCTTTCCGAGGACGACCGGCGCGAGCTGGAAGCGCGGTTCCTGGAGCATATCTTCCCGGTGTTCACGCCGCTGGCGGTCGATCCGGCGCATCCGTTCCCGTTCATCCCGAATCTGGGCCATGCGCTGGTGCTGCAGTTGGCGCGCATCAGCGACGGCGACGTGATGCGCGCGCTGGTGCCGATCCCGACGCAGGTGCAGCGCTTCGTACGTCTCAAGGGCTCCATGGTGCGCTTCATCCTGGTCGAGGATGTCGTGACGATGTTCCTGGACTCGCTGTTCCCGGGTTTCCGGGTGCTGCAGACCGGCCACTTCAGGGTCATCCGCGATTCCGAAATGGAAGTCGATGAAGAAGCCCAGGACCTGGTGACGAGTTTCGAAAGCGCGCTGAAGCGCCGCCGCCGCGGGACCTGCATCCGCCTGGCCCTCGCGGGCGACATGCCGAAGGATCAAGTGAAACTGATCTGCGACGAACTCGAAGTCTCGCCCGCCGACAGCTTCAAGATCGAAGGCATGATCGGGCAAACCGATTTGAAGCAGCTCATCATCGATGAGCGCCCGGATCTCCTGTTCCCGCCGTACAACGCGCGCTTCCCGGAACGCATCCGCGACTTCGACGGCGATTGCTTCGCCGCGATCCGCCAGAAGGACATCGTGGTTCACCATCCGTTCGAATCCTTCGACGTGGTGGTGCAGTTCCTGCGTCAGGCCGCGCGCGATCCGAACGTGCTGTCGATCAAGCAGACGCTGTACCGCACCAGCAAGGACAGCCCGATCGTGAAGGCGCTGGTGGAAGCCGCCGAAGCGGGCAAGTCCGTGACCGCGATGGTGGAGCTGAAAGCGCGCTTCGACGAAGAAGCCAACATCCGCTGGGCGCGGGACCTGGAGCGCGCGGGCGCGAATGTGGTGTTCGGTTTCGTGAACCTCAAAACCCATGCCAAGATTTCGCTGGTGGTGCGCCGCGAAGGGGCGGAGACGCGCTCCTACGTGCATTTTGGGACGGGCAACTATCACTCGGTGACCGCGAAGATCTACACCGACTTGTCGTACTTCACGTCCGATCCGGCGCTGTGCCGCGACGCGGGCCGCGTGTTCAACTACATGACCGGCTACGCGCAGCCGGATGCGCTGGAAAAACTCTCCATCGCGCCGCTGGGCCTTAGAGACCGGATCATGAAATTGATCGCGGACGAGATCGAACACGTTAAACAAGGCCGCCCGGGCACGATCTGGGCGAAGATGAACTCGCTGGTCGATCCCGACATCATCGATGCGCTGTAC
>JAYRTJ010000123.1:0-422 GCA_041919675.1 Rhodospirillaceae bacterium
ACGACCATGTCGAGCTGCCACTCCATCAGGTTCGCGGAGACGCGTTCCTGCGGCGACAGTTTGGACCGGTCATAGCGGCGCAGGTCAGCGAGGCCTTTCTTGGCCAGCGCAATGCGCTGCAGCGCGACCTCGCGTGTTTGCGGCATCAACATGCGCTCGACACGGTCCTGTTCCTCGCCGCTGAAGTAGCGCGCGCCGGCGGCGAAGTCGGTGTGGAAGCGCATCCAATCGTCGGTGAAGGCGTCGAAGAACCGCCCGATGGGCTGTTCGGGTGCGCGCTGCTGCGCGCTTACATGCGACGCGGCGCTTGCCATGAGAATGACCAGCGCCAGACGGAGAAGAAGGCTCATGACGTCCCCTTAGAGAGAATCGGCCCCGGCCCCCAGTCTATAACGGAGCGGCCGCGGGCGGCTGTCCTCCGC
>JAYRTJ010000123.1:432-9864 GCA_041919675.1 Rhodospirillaceae bacterium
CTTCGTCTCAACCGCCCCCGCCCCCCTGTATAAAAGGGCGGGGCCGCGTCCGGATGCCATCCGGACGCGGCCGCTTCTAAGCTTATAACATACTGATATATAATATTATTTCGCCGCCATCAAAGCCTGGATCTGCTTCACGGCGAAATCGACTTTCATCTCATGGCGCAGCTTGCCGAGCTCAACACTCGACTTGCGGGCGTCACCCGTGACGCCGTTGTTCGGCGTATTGGGTCCGCGCTGGACCTTGCCGTCCACCACCGGGGCGCCTTCGGAATTGGGGAGCTGATCTTTGCGCACCCACTCGCCGTTCCCCGCGATCGTCTCGAGGTACATCATCTCGGAGGTGTCCTGGATGCCGCCGTGCTGGCCCACCGGCAGCTTGCGTTCGACGAGGATCTTGTTGAAGGCGTCGCGCGCCGCCGTGTACGGGTGATCGGCATACAGCACGCGCGCTTTGCCGGCGTGTTTCGTGCTGAGTTTCTTGGCGACTTCGGCATAGACGCCGTCCGGACCCTGACCGCCGCCGCTGTCGCCCATCAGAACGACCGTCTTGAACCCATTGGCGATGGCCTGCTCGGACACGGCTTCCAGCACGGGGCCGAGAACGGCCGGCGGAATGCCGATGTCGCCGGGAATTTCCGCGTTGCCGTTGGCGGGGCTGAACGGCAGCACCGGCAAGGCAATGGCGTTGCCGAGCTTCTCGGCAATATGCTTCACGACCTGACGGCCGATGAAGTTATGACCGGCGATGATGTTTTGCGGCCCGCGCTGCTCGGTGCCGCCGGTGTAGAACAGCGCCGTCGTCTTGCCGGCCGCGATGGCGGCTTTCAGTTCCGGCCAGGTCATCATTTCGATCTCGACCGTGTTCGGCGCCTTCGCCGGCGCGGCGGCCGCATAGGCCGGAGCCGAGGCCGCCATCGCCAAGGCCAGCAGAACGCCGGCCGCTTGAATCCTTCTCATTGTCTTCTCCCTATTTCACGAGTTTGCAGCCGGGCGCAGGAAATGCGCCCGGTTTGAATGTCTCCCCACCCACGGCCTTCGCGTGGTTCTTCCAGGCCGTGGCGATGATCGAAAAGTCTTTCTGGGCGTCTGTCTTCTGGACATTGGTCTCGGGGCCGCCTTCCAGTTTGGCGAAATACTCATCGGTAGCTTGCTTCAGAAGCTTGAGGTCGGCGTCAGGCCACTTTGCCAGCGTCATCTTGGCGCTGACGGGCTTGCCGTCCACGAGCTTCTGCGAGCCGTCGTGATTGCGCTGCATGACGCCGCTGTTCAGCGCCAGCATCTGTTCCAGGCGTTCGCACTGAATGGACTCGGTCGCCTTATAGGACTCCGTGACCGATTCCTTCGCGGCACGCTGGATCGCCGCTTTTTGCGCGTCGTTGAGGCCGTTCCAGACCGCCTTGTCGATATGCATCCACGAAACGAGGGACGGTTGATGCCACGCCGGCGTATGGGCATAACGCGCGCCCATCTGGCCGATGTTCTGGGTGCACGCGCTTTTGGTGCCGGCCGGGATCGGGAACGGCACCGCGGGCGTGCAATCGAGATCGCCGCTGTCGGGATTGCCGAGCGGGCGCGACGAAGTTGCCTCCTTCACGGGGAAGAAATCGACGAGATCGTCGCTGGGATTGATGTATTCGAAGCCCTGGATGGCGCCGGTCTGCATCGGCAGCAACACCGGCTGGCCGCCGACGGCGGGATAATAGGTCAGCGTCTTCTGCTTGATGGTCCCGCGCTCGACCAGGATATCGCAGGCGCGGTCCACCACGTCCTGGGGCGGCGAGAGATAGCGGATCCGCCAGCCCGAGGTGCAAAGGCCCGCGAGGCCGACACCGCCCTTCTGCGCGAGACACTCGGCGTCGCCCTTCTCGCACTGCGCGGCGCCCATGGGCTTCGGGAAGAAGCCCGAGTTCTGCGCGGTGCTGCCGACCACGGGGATCACGATCTGCGTCCCGCCCCGGCTGTCGAGCACCTGCTGTGCAAGCTGCGTGCCGTTATGTCCGGCCGCGTCGACTTTCGCCGTGGTCAGGAACGCGACCATCTGGTCGAAGGTGATTCCGAACGGCACGGAGTTATAGATGAAACCCCAGGAGGGATCGTTGAAGGCCGGCTTTTCCTGGCCGTCGTTTTTGCCGAACTGGATGCCGGCGCGCAGGGCGTTGACGCCGCGGTTCACCGTATTGTCGGGCTTGAAGATCACCTGCTGCCCGGCGGGAAGCGCATCGGCGCCCTTGTCGTCGGTATAGGCCAGCACCTTTTCAATAAAGATGCGCATGGCGCCGTAGCCGGCGTCCTTCGGGTTGGTGGACGTGCCGCTGCCGCGCCCGACGGTGGGTGATTCGCTATATTCGTTGTAGGAAATCGTGACGTCGGCTTGGGCGGCGCCTGCCGCGACACCCGCAAACAGAATAGCCAAGGCAAAGGCCCGCGACATGGATTCTCCTCCCAGAGACAAACCTACGACCAATTTATCGGCGGAAAGACAAGGGGCGGACAAGCACTGATCCGCGCTTATCTTCACTTTCACGCCTTCACCGCGGCAGACGGGCCGGCTGGACGGTCGCGCCGTTGGAGGCCACGTCCCAGACGGCGAAACGGACCCACTTCTTGCCGCGGGCGTCGAAGGGGATCTCGAACCGGTGGGAGCCGAAGGCCGCGAGATCCGTGGCCGGAATCACCTGGCGCGTGGTGGTCTTGCCGTCGCCCGTCATGACCTCGACGAATTCCAGCGGGAAGGTCCACGAGACATTCGCAACCGCTTTGGCGTTGCGGCCGCTGCCTTGCACCTCGAAGGAGGGAATCACCACCTCGCCCGAAGACCAGAAGGTATATCCGGTCTTGAGCACCTCGATGAGCGGCGTGACATCGTCCGGGGACGGCAGCTTGTCGAGCTTTACATAGGTGACGGGCGAGCTGCCGTAGCTGTCATCCCCGGGCATCTGGTCGTAGACTTCCGAGATGGAAAGCACACGCTTCAAGGGAACATTCTTATCGGCCATCCAGTTCGACATTTCGTCGAGCAGCGGCCAGCAGCGATAATCGCACAAGCGCCGCTCGGATCCGTCGACCCCCATGCCCCAACGTGCGCCGAAGCCGTTGTACTGCGGGTCGCTGAAGTAAGGCCGATCCTTGACGGCGTCCGGAAATCCCGTGGAGCCCTTGGTGCGCGGATGCGGCATGGAGATGATCGCGTTTTCCTTGCGCACCATGGCCATGAGGTCGTCGGGGCCGCCGACGTGATAGACCTTGCCGTATTCCGGATGGGCTTCTTCGGCCGGTTGACCGGGAAGGCGTTCGTCCCAAAAAACGGGCTTGCTGAAAATAATGTCGGTATGGCCGCCCAGGGGCCCGCGGAAAAGCTCCTGCGCCGGAAGGATGAGGAAGCTGTCGTCGGAATGCGCCTTCGATCCGGCGACGGCCCACCTGGTGACGGCGAGGCGGCGCACATTGGCGGTCTGACGGCGTTTGACCGCCTCGGCGGAATTGGCGTCGGGCAGCGGATCGCCCGATTCATTCCAGAGCGAGAGTTGGACGGCGTCGACCGGCGCGATGATGTTGATGCCGGCGGCTTTCAACGCCATGAAATCCGGAAGCTTCACATCGGGGCTGCCGGCTTTCTCCAGGCGCTGCGACATGTCCATATGATAGTGATGGCTCATGACCTGATAGCCGGGCAGCGGGCGATAGACGTCGCTGTTGGTGAAGGCGAGCGATTTGCCGATGGCGTCTTCGGCCGTCCCCAAGTTCGGATAGAGGAACACCGTCATGAGCTGCTCCGTGCCCGGACGGGCGCTGAACAGCGACCAGTTTTCCTGGAAATTCTCATGCTCGTGGTCTTCGTATTCGTTCTGGCGCACGCCGAACGCATAAGAACCGCCGGCATCCTTGCGGTAGTAGTTGTAGCCGACGTTGACGGCAATCTCGCGCGACCAGAAGAAGCGATGCGGCGGCGGGAAGGCCGAAATGGCCCCGCCGTTCTGTTCCACGGCGACAAGGCGGTTCGCCGCGCGCAAAGGCACTGAACTCGCGTTCACGGCGCCGCGGAGCTTGTAATCCTGCCAGGTGTTGGCGGTATCGCGCCACGCGACGCGCGAGCTGCCGGCGATCGCCAGGCCTTTGAGACCGGCGTCATACTTATAGGCGACCCACTCCTTCGTGGTCTTGCCGATCACTTCTTGGCGGATCAGGTTCGTGCCTCGGAAAATCGTGTAGCGCAGCAGGCCGTTGAACACGCCGAGCTCGACACCCGGATAGTCGACGACAAGGCGGGCGCCTTCGGAGCGCACGGTGCAGCCGGTGATCTTGTAGACCGCGTTCGCGCGCTGGATCTCGGACGCATCGCGCGGAAGGCCCGGCTGGCCCGCCGCGGGGATTCCTTCCGGCGGCGGAATGGAATTGCCCGGGAACGCGCCCGGCGCGGGCGGTTTTGCCCGCAGGAGCGGCGCATCCCAGAACGGATCGAAACGGTATTTGTCGACGTTCTCTTTATTGATGGGCAACTTGAGGTCGCGCAGCGGCGCCAATTGCTGATTGCTGATGCGGCGCAGGCCGCTGACCACGGCGTAGTCGGGCACCGCGTTGGCGACGATAGGAGTCCACGCCCCGTCGCCGCGGCGCAGGGAGAGATCTTGAATAAGAGGCGCGCCGTTCTGCACGGCGATCCGGAGGCGGCCCGTCTGGCCGGCATCGGCGGCCCATGTCACGGTCAGGCCGCTCGCGTCCGCCTCGGCGGTGAGGCCGTCGGCGGGCTTGTAGGCCGACATATTGCACGCCACCGACTGCGCGGCCGCGGGAACCGCGAATGCGCTTAAAGTGAAAACGAGAACGGCCGTTCTGGATACCGATGTCATGGGCGTGGACCTCCTGAAAATAAAAGGAGCGCCTTCGCATGTCGTGCTGGGGCGCTCCCTGGTCGGTGGAAACCGCGGCCGCTTTGACGGAAGCGGCCGCGGTTCCTTGGCTCTTAGTACTTGAAGCGCAGACCGATGTTGAAGTAACGGCCGAGGAAGTCATAGACGTTACGGTTACCGGGCTGGACGAACGAGGACGGCGCGCCGACGTCTTTCGGCGGTTCCTGGTTCGTCAGGTTGTTGATCGAGAAGTAGAGCTCGTTCTGCGAGCCGAACGATTCGAAGCCGTAGGTGATCGTCATATCCGTGTAGAAAGCCGGATCGACGGTGTTGTCGTCGACGAACACGCCTTCGACGCGCTGGGCATCGACGAGCTTCGCACCGATGAAGCGCTCCTGAATGAAGAGCTTCCAGTTCTCATACTCGTAGTTGGCCCGCAAGTTGACGCGCCACTTCGGATCGTTGTTGCCGCCGAGGGTCGGAATGCGGTTGCCGCCGAGCGCCTGGGTGTAAGCCGCCGTCAGACGCGTGGCGAGTACGCCCATGGTCAGATCGCCGCCGAGGAGTTCGGTGTTATACCGCGCCTCGATGTCGATACCGGCGTTGACGACTTCCGACAGGTTCAAGAACGGCGAACGCACGCGGACCGTTCCGGCCACCGGGGTGACGTACTGACAGAAGCCGGGGACGCCCAGGTAGCAGTTGTCGATGGTCTGCTGCGAACCGACGGTGTTGATGCCGCCCTTGATCTTGATGTCGTAGTAGTCGACCGAGAGGTTGAACCCTTCGAGGAATGTCGGGGTGAGCACGACACCGTAGGTTTGGGTCAGAGCGCGTTCCGGAACGAGATCGGGGTTACCGGAGGTGATCTGAACGACCGTGGTGGCCACACCGTTGGTCGACGACGGGTAGAACTGGTTCTGGCTGTTGAAGGTCGAGCTGTTGTAGAGCTCGAGCAGGTTCGGCGCGCGAATGTCGCGAGAGATCGTCGCACGCACACGGACATCAGGAACGATCTGATAGTCCAAACCGCCCTTCCAGGTCGTCACGCCGCCCGACGTCGAGTAGTCGGTATAGCGCACCGCGCCGTCGGCGCTGAGCTTTTCGGCCATCGGAGCGCCTTCGAGCAGCGGCACACCGACTTCGGCGAAGAACTCTTTCACGTTGTAGCTGCCGCCGAACGGCTGGAAGTTCGCGAAGCGGTACGGACCGAGACGGCCCTGCAGCGCCGCGGGCCCACCGCGGATGCCGGTGAAGTCGATGACCGTCGGCGAGATCGGGTCGGTGATCTGACGGACCTTTTCCGTACGGTATTCGGCGCCGGTCGCGAGCGAGAGGTTGCCCGCTTCGAAGCCGAAGCCGAGATCGCCGGAGATGGTGGCCGAGATCACGTGCTGGTTGAGCGTGAAGCGCTTCCAGGAATCGCCGATCGTGTAGTCGATGGTCGACGGATCGACCGAGTTCGGACCGAACAGGTTCTGCGGCTTACAGCCCGGATCCATGCCCGTGCCGCCCGGCACGAAGACGTTATTGAGCCAATACTGCGAACGGCAGACGATCTGTCCGGTGTTCGGATTGACCACCGCGTCGGCCGCGGCGTAGGTCGGACGCGCTTCGTTCAGGTTGTCCTGCGCGAGGAGCTGGTTGGTGCGGCCATGCGAGTAGTTGACGTCGTAGTTCCAGCCGTCGAACGCATCACCCTTGAAGCCGACGGCCTGGCGCAGGACCTTCGTCTTCGTACGGATGGTGACGTCCGGATATTCCAGCATGTAGCGGCCGAACTGGAACGAGGTGACGCCCGCCGCATCCATGCGCGCGGCGATGGTCGGATGCAGGAACGCGTTGTCGCGGAAGATGGTGTAACCGAAACCGGCGCCGGTCTGGTTACCCTTCTGGTTCGGGTCACGCGCGTTGGAGTAGGAGAAGCCGACTTCGGCGTAGAACTGCGTCGTGTCGTTGAGGTCGTACGTCGCGTGGGCGAAGTTCGCGGTACGCTCCTGGTCGCCGGTCAGGTTGAACGGGATCCAGGCGCCGTCGCCGCCGCTGGCCCAGGTGGAGCCGGCGCTGTAGCCGTAGTTGAACGGCGCGGGCACGCCGCCGGCGAGGAACTGCGTTCCCTTGAGCGGACCGGCGCTGATCAGACCGCCGTTCGAGACAACGGTCGAAGTGATGTTCGGCAGCACGAGGTTGGTCGGGCCCGAACCGGTCGTGTTCGAGATGAGACCCCACGGGCGATCCCACCAATCGCGGCCGGACTTCGTGTTCACGCGCGTACCGTCCTGGCGGGCGTACTGCGTGGAGGCGATCACGTGCAGACGGTCGCCCGCGAACGAGCCGCCCCATGCGAGCGAGGCCTTGTAGTTCGGCACGTCGCCGAAGGTCGAGATCCCGGCGCCGACATCGCCTTTGAAGCCGACGAACTCGGTATCGAGAATCAAGTTCACCACGCCGGCGACGGCGTCCGAGCCGTAAGCGGCCGAGGCGCCGCCGGTCACCACGTCGACGCGGCTGACGAGGTTCTGCGGCAGGATGTTGAAGTCGACCGAGTTGTTCTGGTTCGAAGCGACCGTGCGGCGGCCGTTGAGCAGAACGAGGTTGCGGTTGGTGCCGAGGTTGCGCAGGTTCAACAAGTTCTGGCTGTTCGAGCCCGAGGCGCCCGTACCGGAACCGGTCTGGTTGGCGCTGGCGGACGCGGCAAGGGCCGGCAGCTGTTTCAGCGAGTCCGCGAGGTTCACCGGCGCGGCCTGGACCAACGCTTCGGTGGTGATCGCGGTGACCGGCGTTGCGGTTTCGAAACCGGTGGTCAGACGCGAACCGGTCACGACAACTTCTTCCAGATCCGAAGCGTTGGCGGCGGCTGCATTCTGTTGCGCATGAGCCGATCCGGCGACACTCATAGCCAGTGTCAGCGCCAGAAGGCTCGTCCCGGACGACAGTCCGGTGAAAATGCGACGTGAAGTCTTCACAGTTTTCCTCCCCAGTGAATGAGATTGACGGGATCCCGGCGCCGCCGTGCTTTCCCTAGCGGCGAGCGCACTAGCCCCGGTAGTCATAAGGCAAGCGTCCTTGCAATGCGGAGCCGCTTACCCGTTTCGCAACCAGTTTTACGTGCTCTTCCTCCCTATTCGTTCCAACCCGAGCGGCGCGGTCCGAGACGGCGCCGCATTATTCCCGGTTACTTCTTTGGCGGAATCAGACTGTTGATCTGCTTCACCGCGTAATCGATTTTCATATTGAAGCGCAGATTGCCGATCTCGACGTTCGACCGGCGCGCGTCGCCCATGATGCCGTTTTTCGGATCGTCCGGGCCGCCCGGCTTGGCCTTGCCGTCGACCATCGGCGTTCCCACGGCCGTCGGCAGCAGTTCCTTGCGCACCCAGGTGCCGTCTTCCTTCGCCATCAGTTCGGACGTGTCGGGAAGGCCGGCGTGACCGGAGTCGGGATAGCCGCGTTCTTTGAGGATCTTCGTGTATTCCTCGCGGGCCTTCGTATAGGGATGGTCCGCGTAATAGACGTGAATGCCTTGCGGCCCGTATTTCGCGTCGAGCTTCTTGGCCACGGCGCTGTAAACGCCGCCATTCGGTTGGGTGCCGCCGCCGTGATCGGCCATCAGCACCACATTCTTGAAACCGGTCTTGATCGCCTGCTCCGAAACGCGTTCCAGCACCGCGAAGAGAATGTCATTGGTCAGGCCGATGGTTCCCGGCAACTCGGCGGTGGCTTCGTTCGGCGTCCATGGCAGCACGGGCATCGCAATGGCGTTGCCGAGCTTCAAGGCGATTTCCTTGACGATCATCGGTCCGAGCAGATTGTGCCCGCCGTTGACCACATGTGGGCCGCGCTGTTCGGTGCCGCCGGTATAGAAAAGCGCCGTCGTCTTGCCGGCCGCGAGCGCGGCTTTGACCTCCGGCCACGTCATCCGGTCAAATTCGACTAATTCTTCTTTCTTCGGAGCGGCGGCGGCGAACGAAGGGGCCGCGGCAAAAGCGATTGAAATCGCGACACCGGCGGCGAGAAAAAGACGCATCACA
Source organism: Rhodospirillaceae bacterium (assembly GCA_041919675.1). GTDB lineage: Bacteria > Pseudomonadota > Alphaproteobacteria > Rhodospirillales > Rhodospirillaceae > SHVO01. The sequence goes on from JAYRTJ010000123.1 coordinate 9,317, forward strand.
GACCTCCGCTTGAAAACGCCAACACGCCTTGGATCAGGCTGGACAACGGAGGATGGGTTCGCGATAACGGCGCCGCCGCACCGATGCGCGGCCGCTTTGTGAAAAATCCGGTTCGTTGAAGAACCGTACGCGAGGCCATTCCTTCCCCCGATAACACGCAAAAACATTCTCCCTCGCAGCGGCCGGCTCCCACCAGTGCTGCGCTCATTTCTGTTTTCGTCTGATACGGAATCACGCCGCCATCGCTGCGCGCTTAAAGACGCGTGCATGGCGGGCGTTCGGCTAACGCGTTCGCTGTCTCCCCCTCGCTCGCATGCGGTCCTGACCGCATGCTATGAACCCTACTCTCGCAGTCTCTCCGCGACCCTCCCGCGGAGTTATGCGCCGTCGATCTTAGTCCCGGCTGATCGAAGATGTCGCGGGCGCCGTAGCATTGGCGCTGACGGCCATATCCGGGTGCTTCACGAAGACTTGCGTTAAGCCGACCTTGAAGGCGGTCGAGATGGCGATCATGGCCCCGGTTTTCGGGTCCGCATAGTCCGCATTCT
>JAYRTJ010000124.1:0-9720 GCA_041919675.1 Rhodospirillaceae bacterium
TCATTGATCGCCCCGAGGAGCATGTCCGTGGTCGCGTTGGCGGTTCTGTTCATCTTATCGAGGTCATCGCTGACCTTGGCAAGAAGACCCTGCACCTGGCTCATCATGAATTCGGACATCGCGTTTTCCTTACCCAAACCCGGCCTCAAACCGGGTCCCCAAACAGGGAAGGTGCTTGGCGCACCAGTTCGTTGATCCTGCACGCTTACAGGAGGACCGGTAAATAACACTTTAATCCGTACCAGGGGAACGTGTACCCAGGACCGGAGCTGGAACTGTTAAGAGTCATAAACCCATGGCGCCTCGGCACATCGGCATCGGCTGGCAGGTCGGGGTGGCAAGCGGGTGGGGCACCTATGGCGCCAACCTGGCGGCCCAACTGGTGCGCCGCGGGATCGACCCCGCGCTTTTCTTCGTCGCCGCGCCTTTGAATTTGACGGCCGCCCAGGCCGAAGCGCTCGCCGGCCCGCTCGCCCGTCATGCGCAATGGCGCGCCGCCCGGGCCCAGGGCGAGGTGAAGGCCGGCTTTCCGATCCTCCATGCCCTCGGTGATAAACTCGACTTTCCCCCCGTGCTGGCCGCCCTGCACGGAACGCCCGACATCGGCGTGGTGTTCTTCGAGTCCGCGACCATCCCAAAGCCGAATATCGACGCCGCGCGGCGCTTCGCCCTGATCGTCACCGGATCGACGTGGAACGCCGGCGTTTTGAAGCGCCACGGGTTCACCAACGTGCGCAACTGTTTCCAGGGCGTCGATCCCGATCTCTTTACGCCTGGAGCGCGGACGGGACGTTTCGCGGGGCGTTTCGCCGTCTTCTCCGGCGGTAAGCTCGAATACCGCAAGGGCCAGGACCTCGTTGTCGCGGCCTTCAAGAGGTTTCACGCGCGTCATCCGGACGCGCTGCTCGTCACCGCCTGGCACAATCCGTGGCCGCAGGCCGCGCAGGGCCTGGCCCGTTCGGCGCATGTCGCCGGGCCGCCGCCGGTCGCGGAGGGGCGTCTCGATGTCGCGGGCTGGCTGACGCTGAACGGCTTGCCGCCCGGCTCCTTTGTCGATCTCGGCCCTCTCGCCAACACCGCCACCGCGCCGCTGTTGCGTGAAGTCGATGCCGCCCTGCTGCCCAGCCGTTGCGAGGGCGGCACCAATCTCGTCGCGATGGAAGCGATGGCCTGCGGCGTGCCGGTGATCTTGTCGCGCAACACCGGTCATTTGGACCTCGTCGGCGCCGACACCTGTTACACCCTCGATTTCCAGATCCCGATGGGCGAGGTGATGGGGCGCCCCGATCTCGACGGCTGGGGCGAGTCTTCCCTTGACGAGATCGTCGCCAAACTGGAGGACGCCTATACCGACCGCGCGGGCGCCGCGCGCCGCGGCGCGAACGGGGCGGCTTTCATGCGGGACTGGAGTTGGGAGAGCCAGGTCGGCAAGCTGCTCGACGCCATCGCGCTCTAAAGGTGTGAGCGCAGCACGGACTGCAGGACCGCGGTGAAGTCGGCGGCGAAACGTTTTCCATCGCACAAGCTTGCGTTCACGGTCCCGCGCAAGGTCTTGCGATAGGCCTGAAGGCGCGGGATGTCGCCCGCCAGCATCGCAGCCAGGGTCTCGAAGCCGCTGCGATCGGCCGCGACCAGTTCGCCGTGCCCCGCGTGCGTGAGGTAACTCGCCGCATGGCGCCCCGCGAACGTCGCGCCCGGGAACGTCACGACCGGGCATCCCATCCACAGCGCCTCGCATGTGGTCAGGCCGCCCGAGTAGGGGAACGTGTCGAGCGCAATATCGATCTCATTGTAAGTGCGCAGAAATACGTCTCGCGGCGCGCGGCCTGAAATGATGAGGCGTTCGGCGGGAATGCCTTTTGCGGCAAAGCCGGCGCGCAGCCTTTTTTGCACGCCGTCGTCCTCGAGACCGCGAAACTTCAGCATCAGTTTCGCGGTTGGCACGCGCGCGAGGATCGCGGCGTAACCGGCGATGACCGTCTCGCTGAGCTTGGCGGGATTATTGAGACTGCCGAAGGTGATGGCGCCGTTGCGCGCCGCCGGTGTGTCTTGCACGAGAGGCGCATCCACCGGCGGGTCGAAGCAGGTATAGCCGTGAGGCATGCGGATGATTTTTTCAGCGTAGTGCGCCTCGGTTCCGGGCGGCGCTTGCACCGCATCGGCCAGCACATAATCCATCGCCGCCAGTCCGGTCGTTCCGACATATCCCAGCCATGAGATCTGCACGGGCGCGGGGCGGCGCGCGAACACGCCCAGGCGATGCCCGGCGGTATGTCCCGACATATCGAACAGGATCTGCACGCCTGCGTCGCGTATCGCGCCGGCGAGCGCGTCATCGCAGAGGTCGTCGACATTTTGCCAGTCGGTGACGCCGCGGATGCGGGCGCTGATCGCGTCCTCGCGGTTTGCCGGACGCGTGCTGAAAACGGTCGCGCGGATTTCGCGCGGGTTCAAATTCTCGAACATCCGCACGCTGAGCAGGCCGACGGGATGGGTTCCGAAATCCGGCGAGACGAAGCCGACGGTGATGGGCATGCGCATTTCGGCGCGCGGCGCGGCGGGTGCGGATGCGCCGCCATGATGCGCCGCCCATTGTGCGTGGGTTCGCATGAGACCGTCTTGCGTCACCCCGGCCACATACTGCTGCGCGCTGAGCCAGTTGCTGACCGCCGGCATGTAAGACGCGTCTTCGCGCATGGCCGCCGCGAACGCGCCGGCGGCCTCTGGCGAGCGTCCCTGGTCGGACAGGATCACGCCCAAAGTGTTGTAAGCCCGGGCGTAGGTTCGCTCGGCCAGGACTTTGCGAATTTCCAACTCGGCGGCGGTGAGCCGGCCCTGGTCGCGATAAGCGTTGGCGAGATTGTAGCGCGCCTCCACAAAACCGGCGTTCTGGGCCACGGCCGTTTCAAAGGCGGCGGTGGCCGCATCCAATTCCTCAAGGTCACGCAGGACGCCGCCCAGATTGGAATACGCTTCCGGATAATGAGGTTTCAGGCGCACGGCGTCGCGGTAGGCGTCCACCGCGGCGGGCAGCCGGCCCCGCGCGGCCAGCAGATTTCCAAGATTGAAATGAAACGTGGCCGTGCCCGGCGCCAGCGCAATCGCGGTGCGCGTCGCGGCTTCAGCCTCGCCAAGACGCCCCGCGGTTTGCAAGGCCGTTCCAAGATTGCCGTGGGCGTCGGCGAAGGCCGGTTTGAGCGCAACGGCTTTCTCGAGCGCGCCGATCGCGTTCGGAAGATCGCCCGTCTGCACCAGCGCGACGCCAAGGAGATGCCAGGCGTCCGGGATCTCGCCGTGCAGCGCGAGGCCCCGGCGATAGAGGGCCGCCGCCGCGGCCGCATCGCCCGCCTGATGCCGGGCGAGGCCTTGTTTGAAGAATTCCGCGGCGTCGTTCACGCAAGCGCCTCGGCCAGCGTGACCGGCGCCGCCTGTGTCTTGATGTGATGCACCGCGACCTGCTGGAAGCGGTCGTAGAAGTCCGCCAGCATCGCGACGCCGGCGGCGTCCACCGTGCCGTTCGCGCCGGCTTCGGTGCCGCGCTTGAACACCGCGCCGTAGAAGTGCTGCACGAAGTCGAACAGGAGATCGAACTGCCGGCCTTCGGCCTTGGGGTTTTGGCCGCGCGTCTGGCGGCCGAGTTCCATCACGTAGGTGATGAGCGCGTGGAAGAACAGATAAACCGTGTCGTCCCAGCGTGTCTCATGGCTCACGTGCAGCGCCACGGGCGAGTTCAGCGTCTTGATCGGCTTGCCGCGCAACAGGGTCACCAGCGGGAACCAGTAGTCCCAGAACGGCATGCCCATGCAGAAGGGACTCTCCGCGTAGTCGTCCAGGAATTTGGCCGGCAGGAAGAAGTAATCGTAGCCGATGGAATAAACCTCGCGGCCGGTCGGCGCATAACCGGCGAAATGGTCGGCGCCCGGCACGTCCACGCGCGGCCCGCACAGCAAGGCGCCCTGCGCTTCGCGCTGGATGAAGGCTTTCAAGCCCGCGACGTCGCGCAGATAGATGTCCGCGTTGATGAGGCCCGCCACGCATGTGGCCGGGTCGTGGCCCGACGCCGCGATGGCGGCGCGCAAGGCTTTCAGCATGTCGTGGATATACGGCACCGGCTTCTTTGCAAAACGCTCGGCGGTGCCGGCCGGCGCCGCGACATCGATGCCGGGATAACCGGCGCGGATCGCGTCGGCTTCGGCTTTTCCGTTCACCGAAAGGACGTGGAAACCCGCGGCGCGCCACGAATTGACCGCCGCGGCCTGCAGCGCGGCATCGCGTCCGGGGACGAGGCTGGTGGCCAGGAAAATCGGCGGAGAGGGCGCCATGAGGAGAACCTACGTGCTTTCTTTATGATGCGCCGCCGTCAGCACCACCGGCGTGAATTTCGCGCGGTCCATGGGCGGTAGTTTGACCTCGCGGCGGAGTTTGTCGGCCAGCGCGAAGTAATCGTCCATCGGCACAAGGCCGCAGAAATGACACAGGACGCCGGACCACACGGCCGCGGCCTCGCCCGCCGGCTGTTTCACCAGGCGCAGCTCGCCGGTGTCGAGGTCCATGATGCCGTCTTTGATATTCGGCGTCGTCACCTGCAGGCGCGCGGTGACCGGCGGTTCCTCCGGATCGATGCCGAGCAGCGCCAGGGCGGCGGCGAAGAACGGCTCGTCCGCGTATTCGCCTTCGTGTTTGTAGCGGTAACTGATCGTGTCCCGGTGCGGGCCCTCATAGAGCGCGCGGACCTTGTCGAACACGGCTTTCGAGGCGGGCGTGCGCTCGAAGTACATCACGCCGGCGTTGAAGACCGTCAGGTACCGTACACCCAACAGCGCGCATAAGGCGGCCGCGTCTTTTTCGCCCAGCGAGCAGGCGAACGCGGGCCCTTTGCTCTGGCGGTGGCCTTCCACGACAAAAGGCCGGTCGCGGAACTTGCGCCAGAAGAATTCGATGCGCGGGCTGAACAGGAGGCAGTCGGCGTCGATATAGAAGGTGCGGTCGTAGGGCGTCAGGTCGAACAGCCGCGCCTTGTTCATGGCGCCGCGCATATGCGCGTCGTCCGCCGCGACGATCACCTGGTCGAAGAGCGCGGCGAGGGCCGGATCCACCTTGACCTTGGCGTTCACGGCCACGCTCACCGGGCGGCGTTCCGTGCGCCGGACCGACAGCGCGAAGTTGGCCGCCAGGTCCAGGTAGCGGGCATCGTCGAACGCCAGAAGGAGATAGCCTTCGTTCATTGGGTTTCGGGTTTCACAGCCAATGGTTGCCGCGGCGGGACGGCGCAGCGGCGGGATCCCCATCTGTGCGGGGAAATCCTGAAAATAAGGCAAATATCCTTGCCAAGCCGGAGCTTAAGCGTTAACATTTTGATAATACTCATTAATTTTGCGTTACGGCAGTGTTTGACAGCCTTCCCGCAAGCCTCTATAAATTGCGGTGCTCAAAGTAGCTCCTGAATGGAGGCCTATTTTGCGCCGACAGAAATGTCGTCAACACTGTCCTAGAAAAGGAGCTACGCGTTATGAGTGATATTACCCTTTCGAGTGCGACACGCGCGAACCTGCTGTCGCTCCAGTCCACCACGGACCTTATTGGCCGCACGCAAGAGCGTCTGGCCACGGGTCTTAAGGTCAACAGCGCCATCGACGACGCGCTGGCCTTCTTCAAAGCCCGTAACCTGAACAGCCGCGCGAGCGACTTGTCCTCTCTTAAGGACTCGATCCTCGGTGGTATCAGCGTGATTAAGGCCGCAGTGCAGGGCCTCGAGTCGATCGAAAGCGTCATCAAGCAGATGAAGGCGCTTGCGCAATCGGCGATTTCCTCGCCGGAAAGCACGACCCGCGCCAAGCTGGCCAGCCAGTTCAACGAACTGCGCAGCCAGGTGGACAACCTCGCTGAAGACGCCAGCTTCAACGGCGTCAACCTGCTCAAGAACAGCACCAGCGCTTTCGCCGGCGGCGCCGACCAGCTCACGGTGAAATTCAACGAACGTACCGACACCGCCGCCGTCAACCAGCTCGTCGTCTCGGGCCTCAGCTCGGCCGACTTCGGTGACATCGTCGCGTCGGCCGCGACCGCGACCGGTGCGGGCACCGACGTGTGGGGCGTCACCGGCGCCGCCGCCGTCACCGCGATCACGGCTTCGATCCGCGCGCTCGACTCCGCGCTGGTCACCGTGCGCCAGAGCGCGCAGGCCTTCGGTACCAACTCCGCCGTGCTGCAGATCCGCGCCGACTTCACCACCAACCTGATCAACACCCTCAAGGGTGGTGCGTCGGAACTGGTGAACGCGGACTTGAACGAAGAATCGGCCAACCTCCTGTCGCTGCAAACGCGCCAGCAGTTGGGCACGATCTCGCTCTCGATCGCGCAGCGTTCCGAACAGTCGATCCTGCGTCTCTTCTAAGACCAGGCGGCGTTTATCGAACGCGACTAGGACAGTGGGCGGGCCCCCTTCGGTGGGGGTCCGCCGGACTGGTCTTGGCCGTGCGCGAAGACGCCACCGGTCTGGAAGCGGACGGACGCCTTCCGACGCGCATTCATCTTTTGGTACTTTTTGTCGCGTAGGTTCGGCGCTCCGGTCATCCGAGGCAGGAGACGCCTATGAGTGAAATCACGCTCACGGCGGCGACACGCGCCAACCTCTTGTCGCTGCAGAACACGACGGCCTTGATCGGCCGGACGCAAGAACGTCTTGCGACCGGGCTCAAGGTCAATTCCGCTATCGACGATGCGCTCGCCTTCTTCAAGGCGCGCAATCTCAATAGCCGCGCCAACGATCTGTCCTCGATCAAGGACCAGATCGCCAACGGCATAAGCACGATCAGGGCTGCGATTGAGGGCCTTGAATCGATCGAATCCGTCATCAAGCAAATGAAGGCGCTGGCGCAGTCCGCGATCTCGGCGCCGGAAAGCACGACCCGCGCCAAGCTGGCCAGCCAGTTCAACGAACTGCGCAGCCAGGTCGACAATCTGGCCGAAGACGCTCACTTCAACGGCTACAACCTTCTCAAGAACAAGACCGACGCGTTCTCCGGCGGCGCCGACATGCTGACGGTGAAATTCAACGAACGCATTCAGCCGCCGGGGCTGAGCCAGCTCGTGGTCAGCGGACTCGCGACCGCCGACTTCGACAAGATCGTGGCCAACGCCGCCGTGGCGACCGGCGCGGGCACCGACGTTTGGGGAGTCACGGGCACCGCCGCCGTTACGGCGATCACCAATTCGATCCGCGCGCTCGATTCGGCGCTGGTCACGGTCCGTCAGTCGGCGCAGCAATTCGGCACCAACTCCGCGATGCTTCAGATCCGCATCGATTTCACGGGGAATTTGATCAACACGCTGCGCGGCGGCGCGGCCGAACTGGTCAATGCCGACCTCAACGAAGAATCGGCAAATCTCCTGTCGCTGCAAACGCGCCAGGAACTCGGCACGATTTCGCTTTCGATCGCACAACGTTCTGAACAGTCGATCTTAAGGCTGTTCTAGGTTGCGGGGGTAACGGAAAAGGCGGCTCCTTGGGGGAGCCGCCTTTTTTGTTGCGCCCGCGCGCCTTCGGCGTCTGCGCCCGCGCGCCTTCGGCGTCCGCGCCGGCGGGAAATTAACCCGTCCTTAACCAAAAAATCCCGTTTCACCGCCTTTTTTTGTTTCTGCGGTGTTTCAAGGCGCTCGTTTTCCGCCCCGCTTAACCTTTTGTTTGCACTTCATGCGTAGAACCGCAGCGTGAACCGTCATGTTCACGGCGCAGCTTGTGTTCGATTTGCGTTGTTTTTGGCGCGTTGCGCGAGCGGTTCGGTTTTTTTGGGGACGAAACGGCTTCTAGAAAGTCACTGATCCTAGAAAGGGTACAAATATGGCTCAGGAAATCACACTCTCGACGGCGACGCGCACCAACTTGCTCTCGCTGCAAAACACGACCGGCCTTATCGGCCGCACCCAGGAACGTCTCGCGACCGGTCTCAAGGTCAACAGCGCGATCGACGACGCTCTGGCGTTCTTCAAAGCGCGTAACCTGAATGCGCGCGCCTCCGATCTGTCCTCTGTGAAGGACGGCATCATGGGCGGCATCAGCGTGCTGAAGGCCGCCGTGCAGGGCCTCGAGTCGATCGAATCGGTCCTGAAGCAGATGAAGGCGCTTGCGCAGTCCGCGATTTCCGCTCCGGAAAGCACCACGCGCGCCAAGCTCGCCAGCCAGTTCAACGAATTGCGCAGCCAGGTCGACAACCTCGCCGAAGACTCGAGCTTCAGCGGCGTCAACCTGCTCAAGAACGGCTCCGCGGCTTTCGTCGCCGGCGCCGATCAGATGACCGTGAAGTTCAATGAACGCGTTGAACCGATCGGCGTGAATCAACTCGTCGTGTCGGGCCTCAATATCTCCGATTTTACCTCGATCATGGCGCAGTCGGCGACCGCCACCGGCGCCGGCACGGATGTGTGGGGTGTCACCGGCACCGCCGCCATCACCGCCATCACCGGGGCGATCCGCGCCATCGACTCGGCGCTGGTCACCGTGCGTCAATCGGCGCAGCAGTTCGGTACGCAGTCCTCGATGCTGCAGATCCGCGCCGACTTCACGGTCAACATCATCAACACCTTGAAGGGCGGCGCGGCGGAACTCGTCAACGCCGACCTCAACGAAGAATCGGCCAATCTTCTGTCGCTGCAGACTCGCCAGCAGCTCGGCACCATCTCGCTGGGCATCGCGCAGCAGTCCGAACAGTCGATCCTGCGTCTGTTCTAGTAAGGCAGGCGTTTCGAAGTTTGCTTCCGTCCGCCGAAGCTTGAGCGACGGCGGTTCGTTAGACGGCTCCCGGCCGGGTCGAAAGACCCGGCCGTTTTTTTTGAAAGCGAGGCGAGCCGTAGCTTTAGCGAAGGCGGTGCGCGCTCCCGTTTCATTTCCCCGTCCCGTTAACCTTTTTTTTGCCCTTTGCGCGTATTCCGTATGGTGATGCGTAGAAGTGCGAAGTGCGTGTACGGCCAGAATCGACCGTAAAAGCGCACGAAAAAAGCTCTCCGGCTGACGCATCGCCGGCGGGTAGGAGAGGTCAGCATGGCTGCCGAAATTACACTCACGACGGCGACGCGGACGAATCTGCTGTCGCTGCAGAATACCACCAGTCTCATTGGCCGCACGCAGGAGCGTCTGGCGACGGGACTGAAGGTCAATAGCGCGATCGACGATGCGCTCGCCTTCTTCAAGGCGCGCAATCTCAACAGCCGCGCCTCCGACTTGCAGACCATCAAGGACGGCGTCAGCGACGGCATCAACGTCATCAAGGCCGGCATCCAAGGTCTGGAATCGATCGAATCGATCCTCAAGCAGATGAAGGCGCTCGCGCAGTCCGCGATCTCCCAGCCCGAGAGCACGACGCGTTCAAAACTCGCAAGCCAGTTCAACGAACTGCGCAGCCAGGTGGACAACCTCGCCGAGGACGCCGCCTACAACGGCATCAACCTTCTGAAGAATTCCACGCAGGCCTTCGCGCCGGGCGCCGACCAGCTCACGGTGAAGTTCAACGAACGCACCGAAGCCCAGGCGGTCAATCAGCTCGTCATTTCGGGTCTGCGCATCGCCGATTTCAACACCATCATGGGCCGCTCCGCGCTCGCGACGGGGTCTCTGCCCAGTTCCAATGTGTGGGGGCAGTCGGGCACGGGCGCGATCCGTGGCATCACCGCGGCGCTGCGCGCCATCGACAGCGCGCTGGTCACGGTGCGTCAGAACGCGCAGGC
>JAYRTJ010000125.1:0-9645 GCA_041919675.1 Rhodospirillaceae bacterium
TTGTTCTCCGGCGGCGCGGCCTTCTCACAAGACGAGAGAACCAGCGCGGCGCCAATGGTCAATGACGTCAGCAACGTCGTCGCGAATAATCCGTTCTTCATGGAATCCCCTGTTCCTCTCCCCGGTGAAGGTCACCCTCCGCGCCCGTACTATGGCCTCCCTCGCACCCGGGCCGCCATGCTAATTTTGGAAACTCTCTTACCTGGACATGGGCCTATATAAGGACACCGGATATGGACGCCGTCCTCCTCGACGCTTTCCTCGCCTACCTGCATCACCTGGGAATCGGGCTCCTTATCGTCTGTCTCGCCATGGAGACGGCCCTCGTGCGCACGGCCCCCAACGCCGCGGTCATTGACCGTCTCGCCCGCATCGATTCCGGCACAGGATTTGCCGCCGCGCTCATCTTGTTCGCCGGCGCGGGCCGCGTCATGTACGGGCTGAAGGGCGCCGAGTTCTATATCGGCAACCATATGTTCTGGACCAAGATGACCATGTTCGCCCTCGCGGCGCTCGCCTCCATCCCGGTCACGATTCAAATCTTGAAATGGCGCAAGGCGGCGGTCGCCGATCCCGATTTTCAGCCTGAGGCGAAGATGCTCCGCCGCGTGCAGCGGCACATTCAAATGGAATGGGGTATCATCCTCATCATCCCGCTCGCGGCCGTGCTGATGGCGCGCGGCTTTGGGATGCGCTGACGCCGCCTAGTCGGCGTCCGCCGTCGTCTCGGCGTCCTCGAGCTCGGTGAGATGCGCCTTCATGTCCTCGATGAGGGTCTGCAATTCATCTTGGATGTCCGGATGGCAGGCGTCCGTCGTGCCTTCCAGCCGCTCCAATTCCACGCGCAGCCGTGCAATACGTAAGCTCATATGACCTCTCGGCGCCGGTGAATCCCGGCTTATTTTGTTTTGGAAAACGGGGTCTAAAAAAGCGTGCGCGTTTCTTTGGCTATGAAAGAGAATCAATGCGTTTCGATTTTGGGCTGCAAAAGCCGGGGTTCGTGCCGAACAGCTCATCGTCCCTGCCGCTTGTATACCTCAGTTTGCCGGGTATGACGGGGACAATCGCTTACTCATTTTTCTCAAACTTTGCGATATGCGCGCGGCGCGTGTGCCGGCACAAGAATCTTATCATCAAGCGCGTCCACGCCGTCGGTGCGGGGCGCGTTCACACACGAGAACAACATGCGACAGCTTGAAATTGTCTTCGCCGGTCATCTCGATTTTTTCTTCACCCCGGTTGCCGCCGCGCTCGAGGCCAAGGGCCATACGTTCGTCCGCTACCGCACGCCGGCGGAGTTTCTGGCGAACGCGGACGCGCTGATGAACGCGCGCGTTCTCTATGCCCACGGTTTCATTCCGGTCTCGCGCGAGACCCTGTCCCGCGCGCCGCGGCTGGCGGCGGTCATCTCCACCTGGATGGGGACCGAGGGTTTCGACGAAAAGGCGGCCACCGATTTCGGCATCGTGGTAGGCCACGGCGCCGTGCCCGAGAACGCGGAAAGCATGGCCGAGGCCACGGTCCTCATGCTGCTTGCCTGCCTTTACGACGTGAACGCCGCCCAGCGGCGCTTGCGCGACCACATCTGGGGCCAGCCGCATCTCACCGCGCGCATGCTCAAGGGCAAGACCGTCGGCATTTTCGGTTACGGCAATATCGCGCGCGGCATCGTGCAGCGCCTCGCGGGCTGGGGCGTGAACTTCCTCGCCGCCACGCGCCATCCGCCGGCGGACGCGGCAAACGTGAAGTTCGTACCGCTCGAGGAGATGCTCAACGCCAGCGACATCGTCTGCGTGCTGGCGCCGCTCACCGATGAAACCCGCGGATTGTTCGATACCCGGCGCCTCGCCGCGATGAAGCGCGGCTCCATCCTCGTCTGCACCTCGCGCGGCGGCATCATCGACGAAGCGGCGCTCTATGATCTTGCCGTGCAAGGCCACTTCGCGGCCGTCGGACTGGATGTGTATCAGACCGAGCCGCTTCCCGAAGACAGCCCGCTCCGCACGCTTCCGAACGCCATTCTGACCCCGCACGGCATCGGACTGACCCGGGAAGCGCGAAAGCTCCTGATCGAGGTCGGAGTCGAGAACGTTCTGCGCGTCCTGGACGGGCGTCCGCCGGTCTACATCCGCAATCCGGACGTCCTGCCGGTCTGGCGGGCCAAAGGCTGAGATAAAGCCCGCGGCGAACCGTCCGGGTTCATCACAGGGGGCGCGCTCAACCATTGATTTCGCTTAATAATTCATGATCGAAACCGTTCGGCGAGAAATTTGAAAAGCCGGGCGCAAGGGCGTAAGACCCATGGGACATCTTGTTCCGTTCCGCGCCATGACAGCCCACTTTCACAACGGCAGAACCAGCGATTACCTGAGCCCGTTCCGGATTTTGCTCGTCGAGCCCAATCCGCTCATGCGCAAGATCACGCGCGACATCCTCTTTCTTCTCGGCGGCCGCAAGGTCATCGATACCGGAGACGTTCATGCCGCCGCGCAGTTTCTCGCGCAGGGCAATGTCGATATGGTCCTGTCGGAGTGGTACCTCACGGGCGCCTGCGGCGTCGATCTCGTGCGCTGGATCCGCAACGAAGCCTCCGACGTCCGCTTTACGCCCATCATCATGCTCACGTCCCAAACCCGCGTGCAAAACATCGTCATCGCGCGCAACAGCGGGATCACGGAGTTCGTGGCCAAGCCGTTTACCGCAAAATCCCTCTGTTCGCGGATCCGCGAGGTTGTCGAGCGTCCGCGCCCCTTCGTGAGCATCGGCAAGTATTTCGGTCCGGATCGCCGCCGGCGGCCCGGCGTGGTCGACAAAGACCGGCGCGGCGCCTCCGCGCTGCTCATCAACGGTTATGATTTGAGTCAAAGTGAAATCGACGACATGATCTCGGGCGGGCGCGGTCCCAGAGCTTAAGGGACCCGCGCGGCGGGGAGTTCATGCGATGCGGCTTTTCAAACTTGTATTGAGGGCGATCGCCCTATTCGGCGTAAGCGCCGCCCTCGCGGCCTCGGCGCCGCCGCCGCTGCCGTTCAAGACGATTTTTCCCGAAACCAATACGTGGGCCTTCGCCTGCTTCTGCGGCACGGTCGAATGCACGGACCTCGATCCGATCACCGACTACTGCGTCGCCTATCACGCCAAAAGCACGCGCTCCGGCAGCCGTATGGTCTTTTTTGCGCTGAAGACCCTGGTGATCGGGCGCGAACCGAAATACGCGATCGGCTTCGGGCTGGAGAAGGTCGACAGCGTCTCCCGCGCCCAAATCGCCGGCGGCGGCGTCACCAGTGCTGTCCCCACGTGCGCCGGCGGCTTCTGCTACACGCCCGCGACGCCCGAGCAGATCGCCGCGCTTGCCGGCGCGTCGCAAATCGACGCGCGGGCCTATATCGGCGGCTCGTCGGTCGGCACGGCCTTCGGCGTCGCGCGCGCGAACGATCTGTTTCAGAAACTGGTCACGCTGCCGCAACACAATTGAGGGCCGGGCCCCGGGAACCGAGCCCCGGCTCAAGGATAAACAGGCAAGCCGGACTGATTGAGCCAGTAAAAATAACGCAAGGTCACGAAGCCGAGCGCCGCGACCAGGATGATCGCGGCGACGATCGCCCATTTTTTCTGTTTCATGTGGTTCAGCCCTGGTTGGTTTTTTGAGAAGGGGGCGCCGCAGTCATGATCGGCGCTACGCGGGCCGGCGTTCGAACGCCGTCGACCATGTGAATTTATCCTCGTCGATGACCGCAAGGCAGGCGTCGACGATATGGGAGGCGTACACGGTGCCTTTGTGGTCCGTCAGTTCTTTCTTTGCCAGATCGATGCCGTGGCCCGGCCGGTACGGACGGTGCGATGTGATGGCCTCGATGACGTCGGCGACCGCCAGGATTTTTGCCTCGGGCAGGATCTCGTCACCCTTCAGCCCGCGCGGATATCCGGTTCCGTCGATCCGCTCATGATGCTGAAGAATCATTTCCTGGATGGGCCAGGGGAATTTGATTCCCTTGAGGATGTCCGCGCCGACTTCCGGGTGCGTCTTGATGACGGCGAACTCGCCGGGTGTCAGGCGTCCGGGACGGTTTAGGATTTCCGCTGGGACATAGATCTTGCCGATATCATGGATCAGCGCGCCCAGCCTCAGGCCTTCCGTTCTCGACTGGTCCCATCCCAATTTCTCGGCAATCCGCACGGCGAGTTCGGAAACGCGGGCCTGATGTCCGGCGGTATAGGGATCGCGCTTTTCGATGGTCGCCGAAACAGCGGTGATAATATTGAGGGACGACGATTGCAGGGCCTCCGTCATGGAATCGCGGTCGGCCTCGGTGCGCTTCATCCAGATCGCAAGCCCAAGGTGACTTGAAAATTCCTCGAGAAGCTTCACCTCTTCGTCGTCAAAGCGTTTCTCGCTGCAGCTGTAGACGCTTAAAGCCGCGATGACCCGGCCGTCCACGCGGATGGGCACCGAGACCGACGTCTGGAAGCCGTATTTTGCCGCGGGGCCGCGCCAGGGCGTGTAGACCTGGGCGGAAGAAACATCGTGGATCACTTGAACCGTGCCGGTGCGAATCGTCGTGCCCGTCGGTCCGTTGCCGAGCGCGTCGTCGCTCCAATGCACCTGGACTTCATCGATGTAGGCGGAGCAGCGGCCGGCGCGCGCCTTGGCTGAAACGGTGCGCTGAGGATCGAGGTTGGGATAAGCGGCCCAAACCAGGTCATAGTCTCTTTTTTCGACCAGGATCTCACAAATCTGCTGCAGCAGCGCTTGTTCTTCCGCACGGCGCAAGATCGCCGCGTGGCAATTCATCACCGCGTCGCGCATCTTCACGAGGCGGGTCAATTTGTCCTCGTTGTGTTTTTGCGCGGTGATATCGAGATGGGTTCCCGCGAGCCGGACGGGCGTGCCGTCCGGCGCCCACTCGACCACTTTGCCGCGGTCCGCGATCCAGACCCATTCGCCGTTTTTGTGGCGCATGCGGGCTTCGCATTGATAGTAGTCGATTTCGCGGGCGAAATGCTTCTTCAGCGCCGCGTCGGACGCGGCCAGATCGCCGGGATGCGCCAGCGAGACCCACGTCTGGATATTGACGGGTTCAAGCTCTTCAAGTGTATAGCCGATGATCTCCGCCCAGCGCTCATTGAAGGCGGCTTCGCCGGTGCGCACATTCCATTCCCACGTTCCGGCGCGTGTTCCCTTCAGAATCTCCTCGAGCCGGCGTCTTTCGTTGAAAAGGTTGTACTCGGCGCGCCGCAGGCGTTTTCTGATGGCGTGTTTTCGAAGCGCGTCGGCCCGCTGCATGAGATAAATGAAGCCCGCGCTTAAGGCGACAAACACGAGCCCCTTGCCGACCTCGAGCTCATCGAAGCTCAAGGGAGCGGCGTCATCGATCCAGTTGCGGACGAAATTGCCTAAGATGATCCACGCCGTGCCGAACAGCGTGTAGCCGGCGGCAACGAACAAGCCGGGCGACATGAGGGGAGGTCCTTGTCTCCGGTCCTCTTCGAAATCCTTTGAATGTTGCGAAATGCTCATTCGTTCCGCCCCACCATCAAAGATCGCTGAACTCCCAATGTGAGTTGGTTCACAGTCCATACCGCTATAAACGACCTTGCGCCCCCTCGGGTAGAGGCTTAATGCGCAAATAATAGTCATTCTTAGAATCGCGTTTGCGATCAGAGGGAGAGCAATCGATGCTCTAACGTTGAATTGCGATGCGGTCTTCAACCAAGCGGTGAATACCGGTGGGTTTCTAGGGCTCCGCCGGCCACGCGCCTTCGACCGCCGCGAGGGCTTCGCGCATGGCGTTCGCGAAATCCCGGCTTTCGTAGATGTCGTTGTGCCCCACGCCCGCGATGGTGCGGCTGTAGACCATGCGCTTGGCGGCGCCGCGCATCATCGAGCTGCGCTCGCGCGGGATGATCTCGTCATGTTCGGCGGCGATGAGGGCGGTGGGGACGTCGAGGCCCTTCAGAAGCTCGGCGTTGCGCATGGGATTTTTCAGCAGCGCCGCGGCGGGCACCCAGGAGAAATGCACTTTGGCGAGTTCGGCGAGGGAGTCGAACGGCGTCACCAAAATCATGCCGTCCAGCTTACGTTCACGCGCGAGATGCACGGCCACGCCCGACCCGATGCTGAACCCGGCGGCGATGATGCGCGGGCTCCCGCCCTGTTTCTCGGCGTCTTCGCGCACCTTGTCGTAGATCAGCGGCGCATCGGCGATCAGCGTATCCACGGACGCGCGGCCCGTGCTCGGCGCATAACCCCGATAATGGAACGCCACCACCTCGGCCTGGGAGTAGAGATTGTAGAGATAGACGGCCGCGTCTTCCGCGTTCCAGGCGTTGCCGCCGAAGGCGAGGATGATGAGACGGTCGGTGACGGGCGCGGCCGGCGGCGCGAGACGCACGCCGCGCAGCGTTTGGCCGTCGGGCGTGGTCAATTCCAGGCGCGGCGCATCCGGCGGCACGGGCGTGCCGCTCTGCACGGCCAGATCCGCCGGAAACAACAGGCGGTCTTGCACGGCGTACAGCACGGCCACGAGGGCCGCATAAACCACCGCCAGCGCCGCCAGTATCTTCAAAAACGTCATAGCCCGACCCTACCCCGGAATGGGGTCCGGATAAATGTGCCCGGCGATGACGGCGGAAGTGTGGAGCGTTTTCCGGAGAAGCTGGGCGCCAAGGCCCTAGAGTGTTCCCAGAAACGCGAGGAGCGCGTCCCGCGCGCCCTTGGAGAGCCGCGCAAACCGGTCGCGCGCGGGGGTGGCTTCGCCGCCATGCCACAGGATCGCCTCGGCCAGCGTGCGGGCGCGCCCGTCATGCAGGAACGCCGCGGTGTCGTTGACCGTGCGCGCCAGGCCGATCCCCCACAGCGGCGGTGTGCGCCACTCGCGCCCGCCGGCAAGGAAGTCGGGCCGTCCGTCGGCAAGACCGTCGCCCATGTCGTGCAGCAGAAGATCGGTGTAAGCGGCGAGGGCGCCGCTTCGCGCCTCCAGCGTCTCGCGATGGCAGGCGTTGCATCCAATGTCCGCGAATGTTTTCGCGCCTACCGCGGCAACGGCATCGCGCGGCCGCGGCGGCGGCGGCGCGAGCCCGGCGACATAACGCGCCAGCGCCTCGAAATCGGCGTCGGCGATCTCCGGTGCCGATCCCGCGTCACGGCAATCCTTTGCGGCCGCCGGACATTCGTCGCTCAAGAGGAACGACGAGGTGATTCCCATGTCGCCCGCCAATGCGGCCGCGATCTGCTGGCGCAAGGTCGGTTGATTGGCCTTGAGGCCGAAGCGGCCGGGCACGGCTTGTTTGCGGTGGACGTCCCACACCATGTTGACGCGCCCGCGCACCCCGTCGGCCTTTTTCTCCCGCGCCATCCTGATCAGGGTCTCGCCGGACACGCCTTCGAGAAGACCCAAGCCGAAAACGGCCGGTGATATCCGCGCCGACATCTGGATCTCGGCCGGCAGCGGCCCGTGGGCGAGATCGCGCAGCACGATCTCCGGGCGGCGCAGGAGCACAACCGTTCCATCCGCCAGCGCCACGCGCGTTTCCATCCAATGGAAACGCACCCGTCCTTCCGGTTGGGCGCCGATGACGGCATCGGTCTGGATTTGATCGCCATACGCAGGATGGGCGCGCGGCCCGCCCGTCGCATCGGCGCCGGGCAGACTGAGACGGATGAGAAGGGAGCGGGTCTGGTCCGAAGCTTCCGCGGGCGGTTCACCGCGTCCGTTGCCGATATGGCAGGCCACGCATGAACGCCGGTTGAACAAGGGGCCGAGTCCCGTGAAACGCGGCGTGTCGATGGACGGGCCCTTCAGCCACGCCGCGCGGAATACGCCGGCGCCTTCGCGAAAGGTCTCAAAATCGCCGCCGGTCAGCCCGGCGAGCGGTTGCTGATAGGCGGCCGGACCCGTGGCAAGAGCGACCGCCCCATCCGCCGCGCAGACGCTTGAACTCCACAGCGAGAGGAGAACGGCGCAGGCGCGGACGGACAGGTGCATGGGACTTATAAGCGGGCTTAGAACGTCAAACGGGCCTTGACGTAGTAATTACGGCCCTGCTGGGGCAGGCCCCAGGACAGTTCGTAATTGTCGTCGAGCAGGTTCCTGGCGCCGATGGCCAGTTCTACGTTCTCCGTCACGTCATACTGGGCCTGCAGATTCACAAGCGCGTAGTTACCCGTCCGGATGTAGGGGAAGGCCTGCGCCGGGTTGGTGGTCATGTCGCTCCAGCGCTTGCCCGCCCATTCCAGGCTCGGCGTGACGCTCAGCGCCGTCGTCGGCCGCCAGGCCACGTAGAAGAACGCCTTGTGAGTCGGCACGCCCGTCGGACGGAAGCTGGGCTGCAGCGCGTCCACGATCTTGCGGTGCAGATAGGTATAGTTGCCCCCGACATCCAATTGGCTCGACACGCGGGTGTCGAGCGCGAGTTCAAAACCGTACACCTCGCCGTCGCCGACATTCTGCGTCTGGGTTTGCGGCGTCGCGCCGGCCACGACCTGAACCGTCTGGATCAAATCGTTGATGTCGCTATAGAAGACGTTGGCTTCAACGCGCGTGTTGTCGCCGAGTTTATCTTTCAGGCCGACTTCGAAGTTGGCGGCCCGCTCCGGTCCCAGGTTCGGATTGGGGATGGCGGTGCCGGTGCGCGTCGAATAGAGCTCGAAGAAGATCGGGAAGCGCGCGCGGCTCGAGACGCTGGCGTGCATCTGCCCCGTCGCGCTGTAGTCCCACAGGCCCGCGAGCTGCCAGTTGAAGGCGTCGGCCCCGCCCTTCGGATATTCGAAGATGCTCAAGGTCGCCGAGTTCCACTCCTCGGAGCGGGTGACCTTGTATTTGTCGTAGCTGACGCCGCCCACCACATCGAAGCTGTCGGAGACACGATAGGTATCCTCAAGGGCGAGCGACCATGTCCTCTGGCCCTGCTGCTGTTTCGGTTCGACATTGCGCAAGGGGCTGGTGGGGCGGTTGTCGTTATATTCCTGGTGTCCATCGACACGGTAATGGAAGGCCAGCTTCAAGGTCTGCATCGGCAAGGCGTCCGTGCCCGCCTCGATGCTCGTCCCATAGGCGTCGTCCTCATAAAAGCTCCGGAAGCGTCCGTTCGCCGACTGCGTGGTGTAGGTGATGTCGTCGTACGCATAGAGCACGTTCGAGAACGTGTTGTAATAGAACTTGGTGCGCAGGTAGGACGCGTCGCCGATGGCGGTGTTGCTGTGCACGGTGGCGCTCTGGAGATTCCACCACGGCCAGCGCCAGAAGCTGTTCGGCGGCACTTGCGGATTATTGTAGACGTTGAGCAGGCCGCCCTTTTCGCCTTCCTGGCGGGTATAGTTGAACGAATACTCGTCGGTGTCGTTCGGCATGAAGCCGGCCTTGAAGTTGGCGCGCCAGTCGTTGCTGTCGGAATTGACGCGGCGCTCGCCCGGCTGCAATGACGTCGCCGTCGGCGTGTATTTGTCCGACAGCGAGAAATAATTGCGGTCGGAAAGACTGGCGCTGGCTTGCAGGTAGTAATTCTCCTGGCGCGTGCCCAACAATGCGAAGCCGTTCCAGCCTTCATAAGGGCCGTCGCCGAACGTCAGGCCGGCGCGGACTTCGCCCTCGAATGCGCGCGTCGGCTTGCGGCTGACAAGATTTATGAGGCCGCCCATGGCGCCCG
>JAYRTJ010000126.1:0-9612 GCA_041919675.1 Rhodospirillaceae bacterium
CCGTTGCAACGGACCGCAGATTCACCTCGGTGCGAAACTCATCGGGGACTTCGGTGGGCGAGATCGTCAGTTCCCCCACATATTTTCCCTGTCCCGGGACCGTGGCCGAGACATACCACTTGCCGGCAATGCGCGGGGCGCGGATGCGCGAGCGCCAGGCGGTCCACTCCGGGGTGTGAAGCGGCGCCGCCTTGGCCAGATATTCAAGCGCGGCTTCGCCGGGACGCTTCGGCTTCGGGCCTCCGGTTTCGCCGGATGGTCCGCCGCCGCCGGGTGCGCCCCAGCGGATCGGCGTGCGGAAACCGGCATCGGCTTGCGCGAACATCGCGACATGCAGATTCTCCAGAAGCTTCCACTCGTTCTTCGTGCGGCGCCAGGAGGTCGCGCGTCCGAATTCGTGGCAGCGCGAGCATGTATCGCGGACGATTTCTTCCGGCAAATTGGGCTCATCAACGATGCGCTTCTCCGGCACGTACATCACCGGCTTGGCTTCTTCGGGAGCCAGGCCGTGATAGGTCGCGAGGTACTTCACGATGGCGCGGCCTTCTTCCGCTTCCAGCGCGACACCGTTGAGGCGCACCATGCGGCGGATGACTTGCGCCCAGCCTTCGGGCGTTGTGCGCGACCAGGAAATGCGGGACATGTTTCCCTTGTCGTCGGCTTCGTGGCAGGCGCCGCACTTTTCGATCACAAGTTTGTCCGTGACCGGGATACCGGCTTCGGTTTCATCCTTTTTGACGGCGGCGTCGGCCGCTACGGCGTCCAAGGTGAAAACGGCAACGCAAGACAGCGCGACGAGACCGAAGCAGATTGCAACTTTGTTCATGCGAACCCCTACATCCCCCAGCCTGCCCGCAATCAGGCCAGCATATCCCGCACTGCGCCCGGCGGGAGACACATAATTCAGTTGAGCGGTCCCGACGCCTCCAGCCGCCGAGTCGGCGGGCCAGAACAAAGGCGAATGCCTCCGCGCCGACTCCACTCCCGGACGCTGCGAAACCGCAAGCGCCAGACTAGACCGAAATACCTTTCATGTTCCTGTCCCCAGCGCAGGCTGCAGAATTATGCGTGCCAGCAGTCCGCGGGCGTTTCCCGGCCGGCCGGTCATCTCGACGCGTCCGCCGATTTTCGTGACCAATGTTTGCACGATGGCGAGTCCGAGGCCCGAGCCCGCGCGGTTGCTGTCGCGCTTGAGCCGCGCGAACCGCCGGAAGACTTCTTTGCGTTCCTCCGCGCTCAGGCCAGGGCCGTCGTCTTCGACTTCCAGGCACGGCGCGCCCGCGCAGCGCGTCACCCGCACCGTCACGCGGCCGCCCTCGGTATTGTAGCGAATGGCGTTGTCGATCACGTTCGTCGCGACCTCTTCGAGAATGAACGCTTCCGCCAAAGCCATCACTTTCTCCGCTTCGACCGATTCGAAACTGATGTCGATCTTGGCGGCGACCGCGTGCGGCGCGCGTTCGGCCGTCAGGTTCTGCGCCAGCGTGGTGAGATCGACCGTCGACAACGGCAGGTGTCCGCCGTGCTCCTCCGCGCGCGCAAGCGAAAGCAATTGGGTCAAAAGCCGCTCCAATCTTGTCGCGGCGGCTTCCACTTCCTGCAGATGCTCGGTCGCGCCCGCTCCGGCGGCTCTACCGCGCAGTGCGAGGGCGAGATGGGTTTTCAGCGCCGTGAGCGGTGTGCGCATCTGGTGCGAGGCGTCGGCCGTGAAACGCCGCATGCTCGCCGTAGAGGCCTCCAACTGCTGAAGCAGGCTGTTGAAGGCGCCGACAAAAGGCTGAATCTCACGCGGGGCTTGGTGCAGCGAAAGCGGCGACAGGTCGATCCGGCCGGTCGTCGCGCGCGCCTCGATCTCCTCGCGCAGGCGCCGGAACGGCCGCAACCCCCACGCCACCGCCGGCCTGATGAGAACCGCCGTCGTGACAACCAATACAGCGCCGGACGCCAGCAGAATCGACGCCAACCGAAGCAGGAGCTGGTTGCGGCCGTTCATGGTTTCGGCGACCTGTACGATCACCGGCTGGTCGAGGCGCGGTAAACGCCGCGCGACGGCGGCCACGCGCACCTTGGCGCCGCGAAACACATCGTTGCGGAGCGCGGGGCGGTCCTCAAGCAGGCTCGCCGGATCCGGCGTGTTGAGATCGGCATAACCGGTCAACAGCCGCTCGCCATGGCGAATGCTGTAATAGACATTGTCGCGGTCGGCCGTTTCCAGCATTCCAAACGCCGCCGGCGGGAGATCAAGGGTGATTTCGCCGTTCTCGATGGCAAGAGTCTCGGCGATGGCGGATAGCGACCCTTCGAGCACGCGGTCGCTTGTTTGCTCGGCCAGACGATGAACGAAAATGCCGCCGCCCACGATGAGAGCCAAGGCGATGCAGGCGAGGGGGCCGACGATGGCCGTCAGAAGCCGCGCGCGCAGCGATCTGGTGCCCGCCGTTCCCAACACTTTTAGGCCCTGTCGATCATGTATCCGACGCCGCGGATGGTGCGGATCGTGGGGCCTTGCGGCTCCAGCTTGCGGCGCAGGCGTCCGACATAAACTTCAAGCGCGTTCGGTCCGACCACTTCATCGTAGCCGAAAATCTGGCTTTCAATTCGCTCCCGCGGCGCGACCTTCCCGGCGCAACTCGCAAGGACCTCCAGCACCGCGAACTCGCGCCGCCGCAAGTCGATCAGCGTTCCATTCAGGTAGGCAACGCCCGCGCACCGATCGACGGTGAGCGCCCCGACCGTGAGCGCCGGCTTCGGATCGCCGCTTCCCCGCCGGATCAGGGCGCGAACACGCGCCGCCAGTTCAGAAGGGTCAAACGGTTTGAGGACGTAGTCGTCCGCGCCCAGATCAAGGCCGGAAATTCTGTCGGCGATCGCGTCGCGCGCCGTAAGGATAAGGATAGGGGCCCGCGAGCCGCGAGCCCGCAATATCTTGAGAACCTCGAAACCGCTGACGCCGGGAAGATTCACATCAAGGAGGATCGTGCTGTAGGCGTGAGCCGACTCGATCTCCAATGCGGTCTCGCCGTCTTGCGCGTAATCAGCCGCAAGGCCTTCCGCCTTCAGCGTCGCCATGACGCCGCGCGCCAGGGCGCGATCATCCTCCACCACGAGAATACGCATCTTGGACGCTTTCCCCCTCGCCCATGACAGATATCGTGACAGCTAAACGACAGGTTTGCCGCTTAAGCTACTGTATTAGAGTAGGTGACGGGGAGGCCATCAGCAATGCTTTCGCGGCGACACCTGATTGCCATGGCGGGCGCGCTCGCCGTTTCCCCGGACGCGAATGCCGCGGAGGCGCGGAACCGTCCGGGTTACCCGCGTTCGTACGACCGGCTTATCGAAGAAGCGCGGCGGGAAAAGACGTTCGTCATCTACACGACGATGTTTCCCATCGACCTTCGCGACGCGTTTGCCGATTTCCGTTCCGTTTATCCCTTTATCAAGATCGAATATGTGCTCCTGGCGGCCGGCCAGACCATGCGCCGTGTGGCGGCGGAGTCGGCGCAGCGCGAAGGCACGGCCGATCTTGTGTGGCTTCACAGCATGGACGAGTCGGTGAAGCTCATCAATGACGGCTACGCACAGGCCTACAATTCGCCTGAAAAGCCGGGGCTGCCCGAGTGGGCGGTATGGCGGAACGAAGGTTGGGCGATCACGGCCGAGCCTGCCGTGATGGTATATAACAAGGACCTCGTTCCCGCCGCCGACGTTCCAAAGTCGCGCGACGATCTCGAAAAGCTGCTGCGCCGCAAAACGGCTTATTACAGCGGCAAGGTCGGCACATATAGCGCAGCCTCCAGCGGCGTAGGATTTCGCTTTTTCTCCGAAGACATCAGAATTAACCGCGACACCTGGTCCTTGATTCAGGCGATCGCCGACTGTGACCCGACGTTGTATCCGTCCAGCGAACAGATGGTGAATGCGGTCAAAGCCGGGAAGATCGCCATTGCCTACAACGTGCTCGGCACGCACGCCTTCGAAGGCGCGAAAGAACAAGAATCGCTTGGGGTGGTTCTTCCGTCCGAGTACACGCAGATGAATTCCAACATCGCTTTTATACCGAAGGAAGCGTTGCATCCGTCTGCCGCGCGCTTATTCCTCGATTACGTCCTGTCCGAACGAGGTCAACGTATCTTTACACGGCGCTCGTATACGCCCGTGAATATGAAGGTGCTGGAGACGAGCGATGTCCCGCACCCGGAGGCGCACTTGATTCATGCGGTGCGGATGGGGCCGGGCGTGCTTGCGAATACGGATGTCATCAGCCGCGCCAAATTTGTCGATCGCTGGTCGCGCATCATGCGCGCGGCGACCCTCGCGCCGTCTAAACTACCGGACGTCATGCCGTAGCGCCGATCGTGCGGCGATGTTGCTCAAGTGTTGCTCAAATTAATTGAGCGGCCGTTCGGGTTATTCAAAAAAAACATAAGCGACAGGCGGATGACAGCTTGTCTGTTTAGCTTTCCAGATTGCGTGGATGCGACATGTGCCGGTTTGCGCGCGCTGGTCTGGCGCTCGCTTTGCGATGGCATGGGTCTTGCGATCCGCGGCATTTTAGGGGGGCTAAGTGACCAACACTCAAATCATATCTGCGCGTTCTCGAATCAAGTGGAACGCTCTTGCAACCGTCAGTGCGACGGCAATGATTCTCGCGGCCGCATCGCAAGCTCAGGCGCAAACGGCGCCGGCGGCTGAGGCCGCCGATGAAATCATAGTGACCGGCACGCGCGTGGTGCGCGATGGATACGAGGCGCCGACGCCGATCACCGTGGTGGGCGTCGAGGAGTTGCAGGATGCCGGCACTTCGAACGTAGCCGACTACGTCAATACCCTGCCGGCCTTCGTCGGGAGCCGCATGCCGACCAATACGAGCTCGACCATGAGCTCCGGGGGTTCGGGGATCAACGCCATCAATTTGCGCAGCCTTGGACTGAACCGAACGCTGGTCCTGGTCGACGGACAACGCTCCGTCGGGTCGAGCTCCGACGGCCTTGTCGACATCAACACCATTCCACAGGCGCTTGTCGCGCGTCTCGATGTCGTCACGGGCGGCGCCTCGGCGGCTTACGGCTCGGACGCGGTCGCGGGTGTGGTCAATTTTATTTTGGATCGCGAGTTCACGGGGCTCAAAGGGCAAGTTGCCGGCGACGTGACGACCTATGGCGACAATGAGTCATGGGATACGTCCCTGACGTATGGGACGCCGTTCGCGTCCGGCCGGGGTCACTTTCTCTTCTCCGCCTCGGTCAATGACGTTGCCGGCGTACGGCTCAATCGGCGTGGGTACAATCTTGCCGGCTGGCAAATTGTCGTGAACCCCGCCTACGGCACGAACGCGGCGCTTGGACAGTCCACGTCCGTTCCGCAAAATATCGTGCGCGACCAGTCGAGCGTCGCGTTCGCGACGGTGGGCGGCATTATCACCAATACCGGCCTCGCCGGCACGGCGTTCGGCGAAGGGGGACGAGCCTATCCATTCCCGTACGGGCCGATTGTCTCGAACCCGGTCATGGTCGGCGGCGGGTGGCAAACAGCCACCACGCGCGGCTCAAGAGTCGGGCCAAGTTTGACCTCGCAGATGGAAACACAGAACGTCTTCCTCCGCACCAGCTACGACCTGTCCGACGCGGTAACCGTATTCGCGCAGGCGAGTTGGACGCACAATCAGAATCGCAACTGGTGCTGTACCCGCCAGGACACGGCCAGCCTCAATATCCGCATCGACAACGCCTTTATCCCTTCTGACGTGCTGGCGCGCGCCAATGCGCTCGGCATCACTCAATTCACCATGGGAAGTTTGCACGGCGATACCCGGCAGTCGGGCGCATTCAACGATCGCCGCGTTCAGCGATATGTCGTCGGCGCGAATGGCGCATTCGACGTCATGGGGTCCAATTGGACCTGGGATGCCTACTATCAAAAAGGCATCGCGCACCTTCATCAGGAGACGTTTGACGTTGTCAAGCGCTCCGCTTTCAACAAGGCGCTCGACAACATCCGCTCACCGGTCACGGGCCTGCCCATTTGCCGTGTGAATGCGGACGCGGATCCGACCAACGACGATCGTCTTTGCGTGCCGTACAATATCTTCGGCACCGGCGTGAATTCGCCGGAAGCCATCGACTATCTGCATGGCAACGGCGAGCGCGATTTTCGTACGGAATCTCCCTCTCAGGACGTGATGGCGGCCTCGGTCTCGGGCGAGCCGTTCGAACTCTGGGCTGGAGCGGTCTCTCTCGCTTTCGGTCTCGAACATCGCAAGGAGAAGATCAAAGGCGTGAACGACCCGGTCTCCGCGGCCTTCGACTGGAATTTCGGGAATTACCAAGTCTTCCGCGCCAAATTGAATGTTACCGAGGCGTTCGTGGAAACGGTCGTTCCGCTCGCCGTCGACGAGCCTTTCGCGAAAACACTTGAATTCAATGGCGCCGTGCGCGCCACCGACTACAGCGCGTCCGGTTACGTCACCACGTGGAAGTTGGGGCTCACCTGGGCTCCGGTCGATGACATCCGCTTCCGTTTGACACGCTCCCGCGACATTCGCGCGCCTAACCTGCAGGATCTCTACAACACCGGCACCAGCGGTTTCCCGGGCTATCTCAATCCCTTCCGCACCGATCCTGTGACGGGGGCCGCGATCAGCGAACTCGGCCGCTCACGCACGCTGGGCAATCCCAACTTGCGCCCGGAAAAATCCGATATGACGGGTATCGGCGCCGTCATTCAGCCCTCGTTCCTGCCGGGCTTCAATACCTCGATCGACTATTGGAACCTCAACATCAAGGACGCGCTGGGATCCCTCAGCACGCAGCAGATCATCGATCAGTGCTTTACGACGCAGAACCCGCAGATCTGCGGCGCGCTCGACTTCAACGCCGACCGTACCATTTCACTCATTCGCGTGACCCCGTTCAACCTGGTCAATCAGGTCGCGCGTGGTATCGACATCGAAGCGGGATACACGATCCCGGCCGATGCGTTGATTTCGTCGATGGCGGGCAACTTGAGCGTCCGTTTCATGGCGACGCACTTTATCAAGCGCTACGAGTCGAATGGTATCGGCGTGCCCGTGGAATACGCCGGTCAAAACACGGTCGTGAACAATATCACCGCGCCAAACTGGAAGTATCGCGCGGCCATTGGTTACACCGGCGATACGTTTGACTTCAACGTTGCGGCGCGCGGCGTCAGCTCTGGCGTTTATCTGAATTCGAATATCGAGTGCCAGACGGGCTGTCCGGTATCGACTGTGGATCGCCGCACGGTGGATGAAAACGATATCGCCGGCGCCGTCTATTTCGACACCGCGGTGACATACAAATTTGGTGTCGGTGAAGACGTCAACATGGAAGCCTTTTTCAACGTTCAGAATGTCTTCAATAGAGACCCTGCAATCGTGGCTCCCGGACCTGGGGGCGACAC
The DNA here is from genome assembly GCA_041919675.1 of Rhodospirillaceae bacterium. Taxonomy (GTDB): domain Bacteria; phylum Pseudomonadota; class Alphaproteobacteria; order Rhodospirillales; family Rhodospirillaceae; genus SHVO01. Next base: position 7,423 of record JAYRTJ010000126.1, read on the forward strand.
GTGGGAGCGTTCTCCCATCAATGCGTCTCTCTATGACGTGATGGGCCGGACGTTCCGCGCGGGCCTGCGTTTCCGGATGTAAGGGGACTCCCCCCGCGGCGCGTCTTTCCCACGCGCCGTATGCCGGGAAGGGGTGTAACCGCGTTTTTGGTTACACCCCTTTTGCTTGGCGTGGGTCCAGGCTTACAGCGCCGGCGGCGCAACCTTCTAAAATTAGCCTCACGGCGGACAAAATAGCTGTCTTATCGCCCCTAATCGCCCTGCGATTGGCAAAATCTGCCACGCCGGAACGCGTATACTTCGAATTCCGGCCGGGATGGACGAGGCTGGGTCGTTCAGGGAGTTCAACATGAAGCGTATTTCGTTGGCCGCATCCGCGGCGCTCGTTGCCGCGGTGGGCGGAGCTCCGGCCATCCAGGCGGCGACCGCCGGCGACGCCGCAGCCGTCATCCAAAACGGCACCATCGGATACGTCCTGACCGAACGGCACTGGGCGGTTCTCCAGAGCGCCGACGGGAAAAAGGAATGCCCCAACGGTTACAACCTTGGGCCCCGCGAACAGTTCAAGCTTCTGTTCCCCGAAGACGGAACGAAGCGGACGATTATGCAAACCCACATCGCGCGTGAAGGCGAGACCTGGCATCCGTCGACCTCGAAAGAGCCCTATCCGTTTTATGAAGCGCAAGGTCCGATCGCCCTCGGCATGGACCTCGACGGCAAGATCGGCGCGGAAGATTTCACCAGCCCGGACGGGGAGAAGGGCGTCGATAACCAGCTCTACCGCGCCCTCGGCTGCATCTCGAATTATCGCGGGCCGGAAGGCACCGCGTATCACTTCGAAAACAAGTTCATGCAGCAGTTCGCCTACAACCGCATCCTGGTGGAAATCACCGGGGTCGATAACCTCGTCAACGATGACGACGTGACGGTGAATACGTATCGCGGCTTGGACGACCTGCTCACGGACTCCACGGGCGAGCCGGTCTCTGGTGGATCGCAGCGCGTGGACCTGCGCTGGGGCAAGGATTTCCGCCAGACGTTTCACGGCAAGATCAAGGACGGCGTGCTGACGACCGACACCGCCGATTTCGTTTTCCCGTGGACCGGTCAGCCGGCGAACACCAATCCGTTGCTGCCCGTCCGCGACGTGCGCTTCCGCCTGCGCCTGGCGGCCGACCGGGCCGAAGGCCTGATGGGCGGTTATGTCGATCTCATGGGTTTCTATTATAACGTCAACACGAACTGGTCGACGCATCACCAAAGCTACGGCCAGGAATCCTCGCCGTCCTTGTATCGCGCGCTGCGCAAGGTCGCGGACGCGTACCCGGACGCCCAGGGCGTGAATACGGCAGTTTCCGCGTCCATCGCCGTGAAGTTCAAGCAGGTGTTCATCGTGCATCCGCCGGCGGCGGTTGCGCAGGGCACGACCCCGCCCGCCGGGGGCAAGCCGGTCGCCGTCACGCAACAGCGCTGAACGGCGCGCCTTCGGGTTCCGGTGACGAAGCGGTCGGGGGAGGCTAGTATGGCCTCCACCCCAGACCTATGCGAAGGTTGCCTTAGCGTTGTTAAATCAAGCGGTCGCGTTTCATCAGGCCGGTAATCTTGCCGGCGCCAGGCGCCTTTACGAGCAGGTTCTACGCACCGATCCGCGGAACTTTCCGGCGCAATACCAGCTCGCGCTCCTGCTTTATCAACAGCAGCAGCCGGACGCGCTGAACGCCGTCGAAGCGGCCCTGAAGCTCAATGCCGGGAGCCGTGAGGCTCTTTTGCTTCACAGTGTCTTGTTGATGGGGCGCGGGCAACTCGAACCGGCGCTCGCCAGCATTTCAAAGATCACCGCCGGCGGCTCCCGCGATCTTCAAGCCTGGCATAATCGCGGTGTGATCCTGACGCGCCTGGAGCGTTTTCAAGATGCCGCCGCCGCGTTCGAACGAGCCCTGGCGATCACGCCGAACGCGGAATCCTGGGACGGCCATGGATCGGCGTTGCATCTGCAAAAGCGTCTCGAGGAAGCCCTGCGCAGTTTCGACAATGCCCTCAAGCTCGCGCCGCAATTTGTCGCAGCCCTTTGCCATCGTGGCGGCGTGCTCGCGGACTTGAGACGCTACGGCGAGGCGGTGCAGGCGTTCGAGGCCGCGTTGACGCGATCCCCGGATCTTTTCGAGGCCTGGAGCAATCGCGGTTCGGCGT
>JAYRTJ010000127.1:0-9543 GCA_041919675.1 Rhodospirillaceae bacterium
GGCTTCGCGCCTTGCGCCATCTTGATCTGGATGTCGTCGGCATTGACCAGATACTCGATGGTCACGCCGAACCGCCCCGAGGCCACCTGCTTGATGGCCGAGCGCATGGAATCGCCGTTCGGAAGCGACTTGAAACGATCCGGCTCCTCGCCGCCCTCACCCGTATTCGAGCGCGCACCGATGCGGTTCATGGCCACCGCGAGGGTCGTATGGGCTTCACGGCTGATGGAGCCAAAAGACATGGCGCCCGTTGCGAAGCGTTTGACGATCTCTTTTGCCGGCTCGACGTCATCGACCGGAATCGGTGACGGCGCCTTCTTGAGGTCGAACAGACCGCGCAAGGTCATCAAGCGCTCGGACTGATCGTTGATGAGCTGCGCAAACTCCTTGTAGACGTCCCGGCTGTTGCCGCGCGCCGCATGCTGCAGCTTGGCGACGGTATCGGGCGTCCACATATGGTTTTCGCCGCGCAGGCGGTATTGATACTCGCCGCCCGGATCCAGCGCGTCGCGCAGATGCAAGGCATCGCCGAAGGCCAGGCGGTGACGCTCGACCGTCTCGCGTGCAACTTCGGCAAGGCCGACGCCTTCGATCTGCGTGCCGGTGCCGGTGAAATACTTCTCGACGAAATCCGAGTGCAGGCCGACGGCGTCAAAGATTTGCGCCCCGCAATAGGATTGGAAGGTCGAGATGCCCATCTTGGACATCACCTTCATGATCCCCTTGCCCATGGCCTTGATGTACTGCTTCTGGAGTTTTTCCTCGCTGTACTCCAGCGGCAACGCGTCGCCGCGCATGGCGTTGAGGGTTTCGAACGCCAGGTACGGATTGATCGCCTCGGCGCCGTAACCGCCCAAAGTGCAGAAGTGATGCACCTCACGCGCTTCGCCCGTCTCCAGAACAAGGCCCGTCTCGGTGCGCAGGCCCTGGCGGATAAGATGGTGGTGCACGGCGGCCGTCGCCAGCAGCGCCGGAATCGCGATGCGGTTTCTGTTCACCGCCCGGTCCGAAAGGATCAGGATGTTGTAGCCCTTCAGCACCGCATCTTCGGTATCGGCGCAAAGCTGGTTGAGCGCCCGCTCCATACCTTCGGCGCCGTGCTCGACCGGATACGTCAAATCCAGGGTGCGCGTTTTAAAGGTCTCGCCCACGAGATCGCCCAGATGACGGATCTTGGTCAGGTCCTGGTCGGTCAGGATCGGTTGACGCACTTCAAGGCGAAGGTGTGTGCCTGCCGTATCGAAGCCAAGCAGGTTCGGCTTCGGCCCCACGTGTGAGACCAGCGACATCACCAGTTCTTCGCGGATGGCGTCGATGGGCGGATTCGTGACCTGGGCGAAGCATTGCTTGAAATAAGTATAGAGCAGCTTCGAGCGGCGCGAGAGCACCGAGATCGCGGTATCGGTGCCCATGGACCCGATAGGGTCCTCGCCCTTGAGCGCGATCGGCTCCAGGAAGCGCGACACGTCTTCCTGCGTATAACCAAAAGCCTGCTGGCGATCGAGCAACGCTTCTGTCGTCTTATGCCGGTCGGCGGGCACATTGCCGGGCAGGTCTTCAAGGACGAACTGCGTCTTTTCCAGCCAGGCCTTGTAAGGTTTGGCGTTCGCGAGCTGCGCCTTCAGGTCGGCATCGTCGATGATGCGTCCCTCTTCCAGGTCGATCAGGAACATCTTGCCCGGCTGGAGACGCCACTTCTTGACGATCTTGTGCTCGGGAATATCGAGGACGCCCGCTTCCGAGGACATCACCACAATATCGTCGCTGGTGACGATGTAGCGCGCCGGGCGCAAGCCGTTGCGATCGAGGGTGGCGCCGATCTGGCGGCCATCGGTGAAGGCAAGCGCGGCCGGGCCGTCCCACGGCTCCATGAGGCCGGCGTGATATTCATAGAACGCGCGGCGCTGCTCATCCATCAACGGATTGCCGGCCCAGGCTTCCGGGATCAGCATCATCACCGCGTGCGCGAGGGAATAGCCGCCCATCACCAAAAGTTCGAGCGCGTTGTCGAGGCTGGCCGTGTCGGACTGGCCGGGGGCGATCAACGGCCACAGTTTGTCCATGTCTTCGCCAAGGATCGCGGACTTGATGCTGTGCTTGCGCGCGGTCATCCAGTTGATGTTGCCGCGCACGGTGTTGATCTCGCCGTTATGGCAGACCATGCGGTACGGGTGCGCCAGGCGCCACGACGGAAACGTGTTGGTCGAGAAGCGCTGGTGGACGAGCGCCAGCGCCGACGTCAGGCGCGGATCGCCGAGGTCCCGGTAGTATTTATCGAGCTGCGGGGCGAGGAACATGCCTTTGTAGACAAGCGTGCGCGCCGAGAAGCTCGGGATATAGAAATCGCTCTTACAGTCAAACGGGCAGCCGGGAACAACGCTCTCGACCCGTTTACGGATGACGAAGAGTTTGCGCTCGAAGGCATCGCCGGCCGCGGTGTTCGCGCCGCGCGCCACGATCAGTTGGCGGATCCAGGGTTCGCACGCCTTCAGCGTTTCACCGAGCGGCGATGTATCGACCGGCACATCGCGCCAGCCCAAAACCTTCTGCCCTTCGTCGGCAACGGTCTTTTCCAGAAGCGCGATGTAGTGTTTGGCGACGGCCTGGTCCTTCGGCAGGAAAATCATGCCGACGCCGTAATCGCCCGCCTGAGGCAGGGTGATCTTTTGCTTGGCGAACTCATCGCGCAGCAGGCCGTCGGGCGTTTGAATCAAAAGCCCGGCGCCGTCGCCGGCAAGCGGATCGGCGCCGACGGCGCCGCGGTGCTCGAGATTCAAAAGAATCTCCAGTCCCTGCCGGACGATCTCGTGCGACTTCTTTCCTTTATAATGGACCACGAAGCCGACGCCGCAGCTGTCGTGCTCATGACGCGGATCGTAAAGGCCCTGTTTAGCCGGCAAGCTCATCGTCAATTCTTCCGATAACCAGCGCTCGCTCACCCTCCGGGACGGGCATTCGCACGAAGCCAACGCTTCGCGCCTGCCAGCTCAAGGCCGCAAGTGCACATATACGGTACGGTGAGAAGCGGTCTCCCCTAGACCGTGGGGTGCCAATAAACCGCAGCCTTGACGAAAACTCAATTATCTAAATTCAACCATCGGAAAAACCCATACATCCAAACGGTCTTGGTGCATTTGCGAAGGAGATTTCGCACCGCCGCGACGGTTTTTGGGGCGTATAATTCCGACGCTCGGATCGACGTCATTTTCCTCTGCTTTTTCCAACCGGAGGGTCCATGGCACTGTCTTCTTTGCACACCACCCATGTCGCGGCGGCTCCGCCTGCGGTCCGGAAAATCGGACTGCGGGACATCACCGAGGCCCTTCACGCCGGCATCGAGGATTTCTCGGCGAAACCGACACACCTCTATTTCCTCGGGGTGATCTACCCGCTGATAACCCTTGGCGCCTTCCTGGCCGTCTTCAATTACGACTTGCTTCCGCTCGCTTTCCCGGTGATCTCGGGCTCCCTGCTGATCGGGCCGTTCCTGACCATCGCGATGTGCGAAATCAGCCGCAAACGGGAACATGGCGAGGATATTTCCAGCTCGAACGCGGGAAACTTCCTGCGTCATCCTGCGGCGCGCGAAATTCTCATGCTGGGCGGCGTGCTGCTCGTGCTGTTCTTCTTCTGGCTGACCACGGCCGCGACCATCTACGACATGACCCTCGGCGATCCCTGGCGCATTGTTGCCCCCAGCTCGGCCCAGGACCTCATGACGCAGCTGTTCTCGACACCGCGCGGCTGGGCCTTGATCGCGATCGGAAATGCGGTGGGGCTCTTCTTTGCGGTGACGGCGCTGTGCATCAGCGTCGTGTCTTTCCCATTGCTCCTTGACCGTCATGTCGGGATCGGAACCGCGATCATGACATCGGTGCGCGCCGTGCAAGCCAACCCGGTCATCCTGGCCGTCTGGGGATTTTTGGTCGCGCTCGCCCTTTTGATCGGGGCGATCCCCTTCCTGGTCGGGCTGGCCGTGTGCGTCCCGGTGCTCGGTCACGCGACCTGGCACCTTTATCGCCGGCTGGTTGTATAGGATGGGATTGAGCGGCGGACAGTCCGCCGTCGCGCGCCTGGGCCTGCCGAGCCAGGCGCGAAGATTGGTGAGTCCGGATGGATTCGAACCATCGACCACCGCATTAAAAGTGCGATGCTCTACCGCTGAGCTACGGACCCGACCGCGAGAGGGCCGCAACATACGGGCGGCCCCTCCCCCGGTCAAGAAGTCCGGGAGCGATTGCGGGACCGTCATGTAGGCCGTAAAGATGCCGGTCTCGGCCGGCATCTCACGGGCGCGCTCGCGGTCCATGCAATCCATTGAAGAACAGCGCAATAAGGCGGCAAATCTGCTCATGGCGGGCGATCTGCCGGGCGCCCTGCGGTGCGCCGCGGCCGCCCTTGCCGGCGCCCCTGACGACGTCTTCCTTCTGCAAATTCTCGCCGACATTCACGACCAGGCCGGTCAAAAGGCCCAGGTCCTTAAAATTTGCCGGCGCCTCGCGGGCCTCACTCCGGAAGACCCCGGGCCCCGTCTCAAGGCCGCGCAAATCTTGCTGCAACTCATGGATTATCCCGGCGCCGAGACGGAATTCTTGGCGGCCCTGAAAATCGAGCCCGCCAACCGCGCGGCGCGCGAGGGCTTGAGCAACCTATGGCGCTTGAGCGGCAAAGTGGAGGACGCGCGCGCGCTGTTGCGCGAGTCCGCGGACCGCGACGATGATCCGGCCCGCGCCGCCGTATCCCGCTTCAAGGCCGCGTTCACGCAGCCTGTGATTGCGGCGAACGCGAAGGACATCGAGGAAAGCCGTGCGCGTTATGCCGCCATGCTGGCGGACGGCCCCGCGGCGCCGATCCCCGATCCCCTCGGCGCAGGCCTGGGGCCCAATTTCTTCCTGGGATATCAGGCGAAGAACGACCGGCCCCTTCAGGAAGCGCTCGCGGCCTATTATCGCGCGGCCTGTCCGGCCCTCACGTTCACGGCCAGGCATGCCGGCCGCCGTCCGCAAGGAAAACTGCAGGTCGGAATCGTCTCCAACTATTTCTCTCATCACACCGTCGGCTACCTGACCTATGGGCTGATCGCCGGGCTCGACCCCTCCCGCTTCGATCTCACGCTGTTTCGCACACCGCATGCACAGCAGGATTCCGGAACCGCGAGGTTCCTCGCGGCGGCGCCGTGCGCCGATCTGCCGAACGACCTCGCCGCCGCGCGTCAGATGATCGCCGACGCCGAACTCGACGTGCTGCACTATCCGGAAGTGGGCATGGAGCACATGGCTTACTTCCTGGCCTTCGCCCGCCTCGCGACCGTCCAGACCGCGGCCTGGGGGCATCCCATCACGACGGGGCTTTCCACCATCGACCACTTCCTCTCCGTCGGTGACATGGAACCGGACGGCGCCCAGACGCACTACACGGAAAACCTCGTCCGGCTGCGCGGCCTGTCTTTCGCCGCCGAACCGCCGGCCGCCATCGACGCGGACCGCAAGGGCGCCGGCCTCGGCGCGGCCCCCGCCTACGTCTGCGGCCAAAGCCTCTATAAAGCGCATCCGGACTTCGACGCCATGATCGCCAAACTGCTGGAGGAAGACCGCGAGGGCCACGTCTATTTCGTCAGCCTCGGCGCGCACGCGGACGCGCTGTTCCGCACGCGCCTGGACGCGGCCGCGGGCGCGAACAAAGAGCGGCTCCACATCCTCCCGCGCACGACAAAAGCCGGCTTTCTAAAGCTCGTGAAGTCGGCCGACGTGGTGCTCGATATTCCGCAATGGTCGGGCGGCAAGACCTCGCTCGAGACCCTTGCCCTCGGCACACCCATCGTGCATTTGCCCGGCGCTTTCATGCGCGGGCGGCATACGCTGGCGTTCTACCGCCGCATGGGTGTCGCGGCGCCGGTCGTGACGTCCGCCGACGATTATGTGCGGACCGCGATAGAACTCGTCCACAACACGGCGCTGCGCGGCGACGTGCGGCGCCAAATCGAAGACGCCCAATCCACGCTGTTCGCGGACTGGGCTTCCATTCGTGAACTCGAAGATGTGTGGGCGGCCGCGGTCAAGGACCGCAGCTGAAACCGCTTACTTCTTCTTCGCTTTGTCGGCGTCGATGGCGACCTGCATGCGGATGATGCGGTCCGGATACGGCACGCGGCCGTTCGCGCTCGGATCGCCCTTGCGGATCTTGTCGACGAATTCCATGCCCGACGTCACCTGACCCCACAGGGTGTAGTTGCCGTCGAGGTGGGTGCTGTCGTCCAGCACGATGAAGAACTGGCTGTCGGCGCTGTTGATGTTCGCCGCGCGCGCCATGGAGACGGCGCCGCGCACATGGCTTTCCTTATTGAACTCGGCCTGGATGTTCTTGCCCGAACCGCCGGTGCCGTCGCCCTTCGGATCGCCGGTCTGCGCCATGAAGCCGTCGATCACGCGGTGGAAAACGACGCCGTCATAGAAGCCCTGGCGCACCAGTTCCTTGACGCGCGCGACGTGCACGGGCGCGAGATCGGGGCGCATCTTGATGACGACGCGGCCGTATTCGAGATCCATATACAGCGTGAATTCGGGGTCCAATTTAACAGGCTCCTTCGGTGTGACGGGGGCGGCGGGCGCCGGCGCCGGTTTGGCGGCGGGCGCTTGTGAAGCGGGCTGGCCGGTCGGGCTCGGCTTCGCCTTGGGCGGCGCGAGCGGAACGACCGCGGGCGGCTTCGCCTTGGCGGGCGGCGGGGACTGGGCGAACGCGGCTGCGCCGAATGCGACGCTCAGAAACAGCGCGGCGGCAAACGCGGCAAGGACGGAAAAACGGAACTTCAACACGGGGCGAGGTCTCCTCGAGAGGACGGCAAGTCATAGCCGCCCCCTTGGTCCGCCGCAAGGGACCAGGGCGTGAAAAGCGACCCGGTGAAAGGCGCTAAAGGCCTAGGAAAGCTTATATTTCCGGCGAACGCGGCGGTGCACGCCCTTGGGCACGAAGGTCGAGATGTCGCCGCCCAGGCGGGCGACTTCCTTGACCAGGCGCGAGGCGATGAACTGGTGGTTTTCCGAGGCCATCAAGAACACGGTTTCCACGTTCGGGTTGATGCGCGTGTTCATGCCCGCCATCTGGAACTCGTATTCAAAGTCCGAGACCGCGCGCAGGCCGCGCACGATGAGATTGGCGCCCATATGGGTCACGAAATCCATGAGGAGCGTATCGAAGGGCACCACGTCGACCTGCATGCCCTTGAGCTTCAGACCCTCAACCTCGGTGCGGCACATCTCGACCCGCTCTTTCAGCGAGAACAAGGGCCCCTTCCCGGCGTTCACCGCCACCGCGACGATCAACCGGTCGACGAGGAGCGAGGCGCGGCTGATGATATCGAGATGCCCATTGGTCACCGGGTCGAAGGTGCCGGGGTAGACGCCGATCCGCTGGCGACCGCCCTTCTCCGCACGCTCAGATGCGCGCGACTGCTTCTTCGCCATGCCGTATCCCCCTCGCACCGCGAACCAGGTCCGGAGCCGATTATACGCTTTCCGCCACCGGTTCTTCACCACCGTTTTCCACGGTATTCTCTCCGGCGCCCTCTTCAAGCGGCAGGTGCGCCACCGAGGTCACATGCTCTTCCTCGCCGGTGGCGAACAGGGTGACACCCTGGGTGGAACGGCCCGCCACGCGAATATCGGCGACCGGGATGCGGATCAGGCGGCCGGCGTCGGTGATCATCATCACTTGATCCGTATCGGCGACCGGGAATGAGGCGCTGACATCGCCGTTACGCTTGGTCGTGGCGATGGAGACGATGCCCTGCCCGCCGCGGCCGGTGATGCGGTATTCGTACGCCGACGTGCGCTTGCCGAAGCCGTTACGGGTGGCCGTGAGGATGAATTCCTCGGCCGACGCGAAGCGCTTGAACTCTTCGTCGTTCAGGACCTTCGTCGACGCCCCGGCCTCGGCGGCGTCATCGGCGCCGTTGTCCTCGGCGTCGTCGGCGCCGCGCAGCTTCTTGGCCATGCGCAGGTAAGCGTCACGGCTCTCGGTGTCGAACTCCACATGCTTGAGGATCGACATCGAGATGACTTCATCCCCCTCGGCGAGCTTGATCCCGCGCACGCCCACGGACGAGCGGCTCTGGAACACGCGCACGTCGGAGACTTCGAAGCGGATGCACTTGCCCTGCCGGGTCGAGAGCAGCACGTCGTTCTGGTCGTTACAGGTGCTGACGCCGATCAGGCGGTCGCCGCTCTCCTCGAGCTTCATCGCGATCTTGCCCGAGCGGTTGATGTTCACAAAATCCGACAGGTCGTTGCGGCGCACCGTGCCGCCCGAGGTCGCGAACATGACGTTGAGCTGATCCCATGTCGTTTCGTCTTCCGGCATCGGCATGACGGTCGAGATCGTTTCGCCCTCTTTCAGCGGCAGAAGGTTGATCATCGCCTTGCCGCGGCTTTGCGGCGTGCCGACCGGCAGCTTGTAGACCTTCAGCTTGTAGACCATGCCGAGGGTCGAGAAGAACAGAACCGGCGTGTGCGTATTGACGATGTACAGCGCCTGGACGAAATCCTCTTCCTTCGTGGCCATGCCGGCGCGGCCCTTGCCGCCGCGGCGCTGGGCGCGATAGGTCGACAGCGGCACGCGCTTGATCCAGCCGGTGTTGGTGACGGTGACCACCATGTCTTCGCGCTGGATCAGGTCTTCGATATCGGTCTCGAATTCCAGTTCTTCGATGGTCGTGCGGCGCGGCGTGCCGTACTCGGCCTTCATCTGCTGCAGCTCTTCGCGCATGATCTTGTAGAGGCGCTCGCGGCTGCGCAGGATGTCGAGATAGTCGGCGATGGCGGCGCCGATTTCCTTGAGCTCGGCGTGGATCTTGTCGCGCTCGAGGCCGGTCAGGCGGTGCAGACGCAGGTCCAGGATCGCCTTGGCCTGCTCTTCCGACAGCTTGTACTTGCCGTCCACGACCTTGCGGCCCGGCTCGTCGATCAGGACGACGAGCGGTTCCACGTCGGCGGCGTCCCAATCGCGCGCCATCAGCTGCTCGCGCGCGACGTTCGGATCCGGCGCGGCGCGGATGAGCCTGATCACCTCGTCGAGGTTCGCGACGGCGATGGCGAGACCGACCAGGGTATGCGCGCGGTTGCGCGCCTGGTTCAGCTCGAACACCGTGCGGCGGCGGATGACTTCTTCGCGGAACGCGACGAAGGCCAGAAGGATCTGGCGCAGGTTCATCAGCTCCGGGCGGCCGTTGTTGATGGCCAGCATGTTGACGCCGAAGCTGGTTTGCAGCGGCGTGAATTTGTAGAGCTGATTGAGCACGACGTCCGCGACTGCGTCACGCTTCACTTCCACGACCACGCGCACGCCGCGGCGGTCGGACTCATCGCGCAGATCGCCGATGCCCTCGATGCGCTTGTCGCGCACCAGTTCGGCCATCTTCTCGATCATCGCCGACTTGTTCACCTGATACGGGATCTCGGTGATGACGATGGCCTGCTTGTCCTTGCCGATGTCCTCGATCTCGCAGCGGCCGCGCATCACGACGGACCCGCGTCCCGTCATCATCGCCGC
>JAYRTJ010000128.1:0-9533 GCA_041919675.1 Rhodospirillaceae bacterium
GAAACTCACGCAGGCATTGGCAAAAGAACGCTTCGGCAAGGACATCACGCCGGAAGACGTGCGCGAGTCCTTCGCCGCCGACATCCGCCGTATCCTCGAGCCCGTCGCGCGTCCGCTGGTGATCGATCCCGATCACAAGCCCTTTGTCGTGCTGGTCGTGGGCGTCAACGGCGCGGGCAAGACGACGACCATCGGCAAGATCGCTCACCAGATGAAGGCCGCCGGGAAGAAGGTGGCCATGGCCGCGGGCGATACGTTCCGCGCCGCCGCGGTGGAGCAATTGAAGGTGTGGGGCCAGCGCGCGGGCGTGCCCGTGTTCGCCAAGGATACAGGCGCCGACGCGGCGGGCCTCGCGTTCGAAGCCCTGCTCGAAGCCAAGAAGCGCGGCGACGACGTGCTGCTGATCGATACGGCCGGACGCCTGCAGAACAAAGACGAGTTGATGGCCGAGCTGCAGAAGATCGTGCGCGCCATCAAGAAAGTGGAACCCAGCGCGCCGCACGCCACGCTTCTGGTGCTGGATGCGACCGTCGGCCAGAACGCCCACGCGCAAGTCGATGTCTTCAAGAGCATGACGGGGGTCACGGGATTAGTGATGACCAAGCTCGACGGCACGGCGAAGGGCGGCGTGGTCGTGGCGCTGGCCGAGAAGTTCGGCCTGCCGGTGCACTATGTGGGTGTCGGCGAAGGCGCGAACGACTTGCGGCCGTTCACCTCCCACCATTTCGCGCGCAGCCTGATGGGGCTGAATCCGGACTTGCCGACGACCTAAAGTCCGAGGCTCTCCAGCCATTCGGTGAAGCACAGCTTTGCCTGCTTCTCGAGATTCGCGGCATAGCGCTCCGCATCCGAGCGCAGCGCCTTCACGTGCACGCCCTGGGTCGTGGCGATTTCAACCGCATGCCCCACGTACCACTTCTCGAGATCCTGCCCGATGACTTCGGGGTGACATTGGAAACCGAGCGTGTTTTTGCCCCAGCTGAAGATCTGATGGAAACACACGCCCGTGCCGGCGAGCAGCGTCGCATCTTGCGGCAAATCGAAGGTGTCGCCGTGCCAATGGAACATGAACGTGTTTTCCGGCGCGAGATGACGGACCGGCGAGGCATAACCCGCCTTCGACAGGATCAACGGTGACCAGCCGATTTCCTTCTCGCGGTTCGGATAGACACGCGCGCCGAGCGCGCCCGCGATGAGTTGCGCCCCGAGGCAAATCCCAAGCGTGGGCTTGTCGGCCTTGAGACGCTTCTGGAGCGCGGCGATCTCATGCTTGAGGAACGGATAGAGATCATCCTCATACACGCCAATCGGCCCGCCGAGAACGACGAGCAAATCCGGCGCAAGCGGATCGAAGCGCTTCCAATCGGCAACCGGGGCTTCAATGTAGCTCACGCTCCAGCCGCGCCCGGCGAACAACTCGCCCAGCGTGCCGAGGTCTTCAAAAGCGACATGCCGAATGACGGCGACGTTCACGCCGTCCTGCTTGCGCGCGCGCGGCATCCTCGAACTCCGGTGCTAAGCGTTAGGCGACTTCTTCGACGGTGCCGTGGCAGTGCTTGTACTTTTTGCCGGACCCGCACGGACAGGCCTCGTTGCGCGCGACCTTGCCCCAAGTCGACGGATCGCTTGGATCGCGTTGATCGGGCTGCACACGCGGCAACATGCGCTGCGCGTCGATCGCCGAAGGCAACGGCGCGATGCTGCCGACGACCGGTTGCACCTGCTCCTTGATCTCCTGAACGCGTTGGGGCGCGCGCGGCTCAAGGTCTTCCGGCGGCGGCGCAACACGCAATTCGACGCGCGACAGGATACCGGTGACACGTTCACGCAGGCTCGACAGGAGCTGATTGAACATGTCGAAGGCCTCGCGCTGGTATTCCAGCAGCGGCTGCTTCTGCCCATAGGCGCGCAGGTTGACCGCATGGCGCAGCATATCGAGCTGCGCGAGATGATCACGCCAACCCTGATCGATCATCTGCAGCACAATGCTCTTTTCCACGCGGCGCATGATATCGGGGCCGATGGCCGCCGACTTCTCATTGATTTTCGCATCCGACAGCGCGTTGATGCGCTCGCGGATTTCCTCCTCCGCGACGCCTTCTTCCACCGCCCATTCCTTCACCGGAAGGTCGAGACTGAGAAGGCGAAGGCTTTCTTCGTGCAGCCCCGCCCAGTCCCAAGACTCCTGCATCTGGCCGGCCGGGATGAACTTGGCGACGATATCGTCGATGACCTCGCGGCGCATGTCGGCGACCATGTCGGAGAGGTCTTCGGTGCGCATCATGTCCTTGCGCTGCTCGAAGACCACGCGGCGCTGATCGTTCATCACATCGTCGTACTGCAGCAGGTTCTTGCGGATGTCGAAGTTGCGCGCCTCGACCTTCTGCTGCGCCTTCTCGATGGCCTTGTTGATCCACGGATGGATGATCGCTTCACCGGGCTGCAAGCCCAGGCGCTGCAACATCGTGTCCATGCGCTCGGAGCCGAAAATGCGCATCAGGTCGTCTTGAAGCGACAGATAGAACTTCGACGCGCCGGGATCGCCCTGGCGTCCGGAACGGCCGCGCAGCTGATTGTCGATGCGGCGGCTTTCATGGCGCTCCGTGCCGACCACATAGAGACCGCCGGCGGCAAGGGCCACTTTCTTCTTCTCGGCGATATCGGCGCGGATGGCGTCTTTTTCGGCGTCCGTGAGCGGGCGGCCGAGCTTGCCCTCTTCTTCGCGGAAGCGGGAGTCGGCGTTGCCGCCGAGCTGAATGTCCGTGCCGCGGCCCGCCATGTTGGTGGCGATGGTCACGGCGCCCGGCACGCCGGCCTGGGCGATGATGAGCGCTTCTTGTTCGTGATACTTCGCGTTCAGCACCTGCGGGACGATCTTGGTTTTCTTGCGCAGAAGGTTGGCGAGGGCTTCCGACTTTTCGATGGAGACCGTACCGACGAGCACCGGTTGCTGGCGCGCGATGCAATCTTCCACCAGGGTCACGATCGCGTTGTATTTCTCATCGGCGGTCCGATAGACCTCGTCGTGCTCGTCCTTACGGGCGCGCGTTACGTTGGGCGGGACTTCCACGACTTCGAGGCCGTAGATCTGGCCGAACTCTTCCTCTTCCGTCATCGCCGTGCCGGTCATGCCGCCCAGCTTCGGATACATGCGGAAGTAGTTCTGGAAGGTAATGCTGGCGAGAGTCTGATTCTCGCTCTGCACGGCGACGCCTTCTTTCGCCTCGATGGCCTGATGCAGGCCTTCGGACAGGCGGCGGCCTTCCATGATGCGGCCCGTGAATTCGTCGATCAGGTGCACCTTGTTGTCGCGCACGAGGTAGTCGACGTCGCGTTTGAACATGTGGTGGGCGCGCAGCGCCTGATTCATATGGTGAACGAGCGCAACGTTATGCAGATCGTAAAGGTCGCCTTCGGTGAGGATGCCGCGCTCGCGCAGAAGGCCTTCGGCGTACTCGCTGCCCGCGTCCGTGAAGGTGATGGAACGCTGCTTTTCATCCTTCTCGAAGTGCTCGGCCTTCAGGTCCGGGATGATCTGGTCGACGCGTTCATACAGATCGGTGCGGTCTTGCGACGGGCCGGAGATGATGAGCGGCGTGCGCGCTTCGTCGATGAGGATGGAGTCCACTTCGTCGACGATGGCGTAATTGAAGTCGCGATGGGCCATATCCTCCATGCTGTACTTCATATTGTCGCGCAGATAGTCGAAGCCGAGCTCGTTGTTGGTCGAGTAGGTGACGTCGCAGGCGTAGGCCGCGCGGCGCTCGGCGTCGCTCATGTTGTGCTGGATGCAGCCGACGGTCAGGCCGAGGAAACGATGGACCTGGCCCATCCATTCGGCGTCGCGCTTGGCGAGATAGTCGTTGACGGTCACGACGTGCACGCCCTTGCCGGACAGCGCGTTCAGGTACACAGGAAGGGTCGAGACCAGGGTCTTACCTTCACCGGTGCCCATTTCGGCGATCATGGCGCGGTGCAAAACGATACCGCCCATGAGCTGTACGTCGAAGTGGCGCTGTCCGAGGGTGCGCTTGGCGGCTTCGCGCACGGTGGCGAAGGCGTCCACAAGGATATCATCCAGGCTCTCGCCGGCCGCGAGGCGGCCCTTGAGCCACTCGGTACGCGCACGCACGCCCGCATCGTCCAGGGCGGCGACTTCGGCCTCCTTGGCGTTGACGGCTTCGACGATGGGACGAAGGGACTTGATAAGACGGTCGTTACGCGACCCAAAAATGCGTTTGGCGAGGGCGCCGAGCATTGGAACCTCAAGGAGGGAGATAGAAAGGCGGGTGGCCGAGGCCGACGCCGGTGACACTGCGCGAGAGAGATAGAAGCAGAGGGGGGTGAAGTCAACGGAAGGGACCGAAGATTTCGCTGAATTCATTGATTATTTGGGACTTTTTACGCGGGAGCGCGGATAACGGCCGCGTGATCGGCGGCCCCTCGCCCCCGGTGCGGATTTAAAGCGGACAAACTTGTCCCCTCGGGGCGCTTATGCCATTGAAGCGCGCACCCTTTTTTCGCTTACCCGCCTGTTTTCGCTTACCCGCCTGTCCGAAGATCCCGAATGGCCACGAAAGTCTCGCCGCTCGCGCCCGCCACTGTACCCACGCTGCCGCCGGTCGCCGGGGTCCGCCTGGCCCATCACGCGGCCGGTATTCGTTACAAAATGCGTTCGGACCTCATGGTTGCGGTGATGGAGCCCGGCACAACGGTCGGGGGTGTCCTGACCCGTTCGCTGACGGCCTCGGCCCCGGTCGAGAGCTGCCGCGCCCACTTGAAGGGCGGCTCGGGCCGCGTGGTGGTGGTGAATGCGGGCAACGCCAATACCTTTACAGGAAAAAGAGGCGTCGCCGACGTGAATGCGACCTGCGCCGCGGCGGCCCACACCTTCGGCTGCAAACCGGAGGAGGTGTTTGTCTCCTCCACGGGCACCATCGGCGTGCCTTTGCCGGTCGAAAAGATCACCGGCGCCCTGCCGCTGATCCCGGAAAAGCTCAGCGCCACCGCATGGCTGGCGGCGGCCCAGGCGACCATGACCACCGACACCTTCCCCAAGCTGGCCACGCGCAGCCTGTCTATCGACGGCAAAGCCGTGACGATCAACGGGTTCTGCAAGGGCTCGGGCATGATCGCGCCGGATATGGGCACCATGCTGGCTTACGTGTTCACCGACGCGGCGCTCGCGCCCGCTGTCGCGCAGCAGCTAATTTCGGCCGGCGCCGATCTCAGCTTCAACTGCATGACTGTCGATAGCGATACATCGACCTCGGACACGCTGCTTTTGTTCGCGACCGGCAAATCCGGCCATGCGCCGATCGAATCCCTCGCCGATCCGCGGGTCGGTGCATTCAAAAGCGCGCTCGACTCGCTGCTGATCGAGCTCGCCAAGCTCGTGGCCCGTGATGGTGAAGGCGCCACCAAATTCATCGAGATCCGCGTGGCCGGCGCCGAACACGACAAGGCCGCGCGCCGCATCGCGCTGTCCATCGCCAATTCGCCGCTGGTGAAGACCGCTGTCGCGGGCGAGGACGCCAACTGGGGCCGCATCGTCATGGCGGTCGGAAAAGCCGGTGAGCGCGCGGACCGCGACAAACTCACCATTGCGGTCGGCGGCGTGACCATCACGCGCGAGGGCGCGCCGGTGCCGAATTACGACGAGACGCCGGTGGTCGCCCACATGAAGGGCCAGGAGATCGGCATCGACGTCGATGTCGGGATTGGAAATGGCGCCGCTGTGGTGTGGACCTGCGATCTGACCCATGGCTATATCGACATCAATGGCTCCTACCGCACCTGAAGGCGCACATCTCGACGACGAAGACGGCTGCTGGAGCGCTGGCGAGGAGCCGCGCGCGGGCCTGCCGATCCTCACCGTCGTCGCCGTGGCGCTGCTGGACGCCGACAACCGAATCCTTTTGACGCAGCGGCCGGAAGGCAAGCCGCTGGCCGGCCTGTGGGAATTTCCCGGGGGCAAGGTGCATGAGGGCGAAACGCCCGAGGCCGCGCTCATCCGCGAACTGCACGAAGAACTCGGGGTCGATATCCGCACCAGCTGCCTCGCGCCGCTCACCTTCGCCTCGCACTCCTACGAAAAATTCCACCTCCTGATGCCGCTGTATGTGTGCCGTCAGTGGCGCGGCAAATTGACCGCGCGGGAAAACCAGAACATGGCGTGGGTGCGCGCCGACAAGCTGCGCGATTACCCGATGCCGGCGGCGGATATTCCATTGATCCCCATCCTGCAGGACTGGCTATGAGCGACGCGCCCACAGCCTGCGTTCTGATCATCGGCGATGAGATTCTCTCGGGCCGCACCCAGGACGCCAACCTCAAGTACTTCGCGGCCCGGTTCGCCGAGCTGGGCGTACGGCTGAAAGAGGCCCGCGTCATCCCGGACGACGCCGACGTCATTGTCGACACGCTGAATGCGATGCGCGCCCGCTACAACTACGTCATCACGACCGGCGGCATCGGACCGACCCACGACGACATCACCACATTATGCGTCGCCCGCGCCTTCGGCCGGAAGGTGATCCGGCATGAAGGCGTCGCAACGCGCATGGCCGCTTATTTTGGCGACCGCCTTAACGAGGCCCGCTTGAGGATGGCCGAAGTACCGGACGGGCCCGGCGTCAGCCTGATCGAGAGCGAAGTCACGATTGCCCCCGGGTTTCGGATCGAGAACGTATTCGTGCTCGCCGGCGTGCCGAGCATTGCCCACGCGATGTTTGAATCTCTCGCCCCGCAACTCAAAGGCGGCGCGCCGATGCTGTCGGGCAATGTCGTCGCCGGTGTGCGCGAAGGCGATATCGCGACGGGTTTGACCGCCATTCAGGAAAAATATCCGAGCGTCGCGATCGGAAGCTATCCGTCCATGAGCGGCGCCGCCGGCTTTCGCACCAGCGTCGTCGCGCGCGGCACGGACCGCGCGTTGATCGACAAGGTCTTGGAAGACGTCGCGGCGCTGATGCGCGCCCAGGGCGGCGATCCCGTCAGTGAAGCTTAAGCTTCGCCTCCGCCGTCCTTTCCAGGCGTATCGCCTTTAAAGCCGCAGGCCTTGAGAAGTTCAAGCATATGCGCCGGCGCGGGCGCACGCACGCGAATCGGATCTTTCTTCGGATAAAGCGGGATCGCGACAGCGCGGGCGTGCAGCATGAGCTGGCCTTCGACCGCTTTCGTGCCCGCGCGGCCGTAAACGCGGTCCGCCATCACGGGACAATCGAGCAGCGCGGCGTGCACGCGGATCTGGTGCGTGCGGCCCGTGTGCGGATGGAACTCGACCCAACTGCGGATGCCGTCGGGCGTCTCGATGGAACCGCGCACTTTATAGTCGGTGATCGCCGGCTGACCGTTCGGATCGGCCTGCATCTTCCAACCCGCGCCGCGGCCCGGGATCTTGGCGAGCGCGAGCTTGATGCGCCCTTCGTCTTCACGTGGGCGTCCGTCGACGATCGCCCAATAGGTCTTGCGGACCTTGCCGCTTGCGAACAGATCGCCGACCTGGCGCAGCGCTTTCGAATGACGGCCGAGCACGAGACAGCCCGACGTGTCGCGGTCCAGCCGGTGCGCCAGCGATGGTGCGCGCGGCAGGCCGAATGTCAGATGCACGAAGGATTGCTCGAGGTTCGGGCCGCCGCCGAAGCCGGCATGCACGGGAATGCCCGTCGGCTTGTCGATCACCAAGATCATCGCGTCGCGGTAAAGCACGCGGGATTCAATCTCGGCCTGGGAAACGGGCGCTGCGGCGGGGTTCGGCATGGGCGAGGCTTTGCCGCAAAGCGGCCTCGCGGGTCAAGCCCGCGCGCGAAGATGCGCGCGGTTAAAATAAGGCGGACCTTCGCCCGCGTTGC
The DNA here is from genome assembly GCA_041919675.1 of Rhodospirillaceae bacterium. GTDB lineage: Bacteria > Pseudomonadota > Alphaproteobacteria > Rhodospirillales > Rhodospirillaceae > SHVO01. The sequence continues at coordinate 7,854 of JAYRTJ010000128.1, forward strand.
GCGCGAGGCCGCGCATCCCTAGGTTACACGCGAATTGAGGCGCCCATGACCCAGTATTCCGTTCTCGACCTCGCACCGATTCCTCAAGGCACGACAGCCGGGGACTCCTTACGCAATTCGCTCGATCTCGCGCAGCATGCCGAGCGGTGGGGCTACACACGCTACTGGCTGGCCGAGCATCACAATTTCCCGGGTATCGCCAGCGCGGCGACTTCCGTCATCATCGGCCATATCGCCGGCGGCACCTCGACCATCCGTGTCGGCGCGGGCGGCATCATGCTGCCCAATCACTCACCGCTCGTCATCGCCGAGCAATTCGGAACCCTGGAATCGCTTTATCCCGGACGTATCGACCTCGGCTTGGGCCGCGCGCCGGGCACGGATCAACTCACATGGCGCGCCTTGCGCCGCGATCCCGGGGCGGCGGAGCGTTTCCCGCAGGACGTCGCCGAGCTGCAGGCCTTGCTGGGCCCCGCGCAACCGGATCAACGCATTCACGCGGTGCCCGGCGTCGGCACGCAAGTGCCGCTGTGGATGCTGGGCTCGAGTTTGTTCGGTGCGCAGCTCGCGGCGCACATGGGCCTGCCGTTTGCGTTCGCCTCGCACTTCGCGCCCGATGCTTTGATGGAAGCGCTCGCCATCTACCGGGCGCGTTTCAAGCCTTCGGCGCAATTGGACCGGCCCTATGCCGTGGTCGGTGTCGGCGTTGTCGCCGCGGATAGCGATATTGAAGCCCAACGCATCGCGACGTCCGTGCAGCAGGCTTTTGTCGGCATCATCCGCAACGCCCGGACACAATTGCCGCCGCCGGTGGATGATATGGACGCGATCTGGAGCCCGGCGGAAAAAGCGCATGTCGAACGCATGCTGCGCTACACCTTCGTCGGCGCGAAAGACACCGTCCGCGCGGGGCTCGCCAAGACCATCGCCGAAACCGGCGCCGATGAAATCATGGCCACCGGCATGATTTTCGATCATGCCGCGCGTGTGCGGTCCTACGGCATTCTCGCGGAGGCCATGCGTGGCCTCTAGCGCGATTGCGCAATCGGAGCATACGCTTTGCACCGTCGACGCCGACGCGCTGGCGGTGCGCGATCCCATCCATCTGTTGACGAATATCCTCGGCAGATCAGACCGGATATGCGGACACCATCGCGCGTATCCTCCGCGGCCTTATGGACCAACCATTTTGGGGGGCCGACCAGTACGCGCTGTTCGCCGCGTGGCTTCAATGTCGCCCGCACCTGAAACTTTACGGACCCGAGATCGCTTCCGTCGACGGCGCAACCACCGACGGCGTATTCGCCTTCACGGCCGGCGCCGCGAAAGCGCGTCTCATGACGGATACCACGCCATACGCGGCGCTTTTCCGGCAGTATTGCGCCCCGCGACTCTAACGTATTTGCGCGCGTCGAGCGCGATTGCGTGAAGCGGAACCGCCCGGTAGGTTACGGCCACCTATCCTCGCCCGTGCCCGCTTGGCGGAATTGGTAGACGCAACGGACTTAAAATCCGTAGTTCCGAAAGGGACGTGCCGGTTCAAGTCCGGCAGTGGGCACCATCGATACCGACCCGCATTTACTTTGGCCGCCGTTGCGGCCAAGCTGCCTGTCCTTCCAGCCGCTGCCCGGAGGATAGAAGATGCGCTATCGCCTGTTGGTTCTGCTGACGATGGCTCTG
>JAYRTJ010000129.1:0-9483 GCA_041919675.1 Rhodospirillaceae bacterium
AGACGGTCGACGTTGGCGTTGAGCTGGTTGAGCGATTCATTCAGCGGGCCGGAGTCACTGGGCACCGCGGACAGCGGGATCAGCGGACCGCCCTGGCCCTTGCGGCCCTTCTGACGCTGCACCAGGAGATCGACGTCGAGGCCCGTGACGCTGAGCGAGTTCTCGATATCGGCGATCTTGGTTTCCGTGGCTTCGGCGAAGCGGTGATAGAGCAGGAGCTGGTTGCTCTCCATGTCGCGGATCTGGTTTTCCAGCGACGAGACCTTCTGCGTGAGGCTCTCGCGCTCCGAGACGGCGAGGTCGCGCTGAAGCACGACCTGGCGAAGCTCGAGGCTATCCGTCGCGATGAACGGCGTCTTCTGGTGATGGCCGACGACGTCCACCATGGATTTTTCGAGGTCGGACAGTTCGGACAGAAGCGCCTTGCGCGCGTCGTCCACATGGCCGCGTTCGAGCTTCGACTTGCTCAAGGCCAGTTCGGTGTTGCCGGCGTCGCCCGAGAGCGCGCCCACCGTGTCCGTCAGCGCTTCCTTGGCGCGGGTGGTCAGCTTGGAGACCAAGGTCTTCTTGGCGCTCGGCGCATCGCCCGCCTTGGACTTCATGAGTTCGACTTCGCCTTCCGCCAGAGCCAGTGACTTGGTGTAGTTGTCCTCCAGGTCCTTGGTCAGGTCGGCGACACGTTCCTTGTAGATCGAGACCTGGGCGAGCAGTTGCTCGTAGCCGACGCGGGCGTCCTTGATCTCGGTGTTCTTCGCGCGGATGCGCTCGCCATGGTTCATCGCAAGGCCGGAACTCAGAAGAGTCCAGGTGCCGAGGATGATCCCGACCGTGACCAGCACGGCCTGGCGGTTGGTGGAAAGCCGCAGAGTCCGCATATGCTCGCCCGAGCGCACAATCAACTGCCGCTCCGGGAAGAAGCGCTGAAGCAGTTTCTGCGCGCGGCTTAGGCCGCGGTCGCGCGGATCAAATTTCGAGTGTGGTTTACCTGAAAACACGCCGTCCCCTCTCTCGATGACACGTAGTTCATCCGGCCCGGCCGTGTTCTTGGTGTTGTTATCGTTCCGGGCTCAGCCCTTCGCGTTTCCAAACCGGCGTTACGCTCTTTTTCAGACGCTTTCGGCCTTTTCGAAGGATTGCCCCCAACCCGTTCGAATGAAGCAATGAAATTTCGTCTGGCGCTTGGAAACTGCAAACAGCCGCGCGTATCCTGCCTATTCTAGCCCCGAAATTCAAAGAGAAAGTAAATCCCCCAAAAGGTATTTTATATCAAAGCAATGGGCTGCGTTTTTAGAGTATGAATGTGAGCCCTTTTTGCCACCGGACCGTTGCAAAATTTCGACCCCTAACGCTTTCATGTCACACAGCTTTTCCACATCCTTCCGCAAGACCGCGCCCCAGAATCTGGCCCTGTCCTGGTTCGGCTGCGGCTACGTAAAACGGGCGCCCGGGACCGCCGGATCGGCGGGAGCCCTGCCCTTCGCCTGGGCGATTCAGGCCACCGGAGCCCCCTGGGCCCTGCCGCTGGCCAGTTTGGCCGCCTTCATCCTGGGGTGCTGGCTGTCGGCCCGGCACCTTAAGGACCTGGGCGCCGAGGGGGGGGACCCCCAGTGGATCGTGCTCGACGAGGTCGCCGGGGTCTGGCTGGCGGTCTCCCTGATCGATCCCTCGTGGCTGTCCTATGCGCTCGGCTTCCTCCTCTTCCGGCTGTTCGACATCTGGAAGCCTTGGCCGATCGGCTGGGTGGACCGCAGCGTCAAGGGGGGGCTGGGCGTCATGTTGGATGATTACCTCGCCGGCCTGTTCGCTGCGCTTCTGCTTTACGCCGCCAGCCTCATGTGGTGGATTGGTCCGGCTTCCACTTTCGTTTCACCATGACCGAACTTCCCAACGACCTTACCGATCTCGCTCATGATGTGCTCGACGCGGCGCGGGCCGCGAACAAGCGCATCGTCACCGCGGAATCCTGCACCGGCGGATTGATCGCCGGCTGCCTCACGGCCATTCCGGGTTCGTCGGACGCGGTCGAGGGCGGACTGATTACCTATTCCAATGAGTCGAAGATCAGCCTGCTCGGCGTGCCCAGAGACGCCATCGCCGAGAACGGCGCGGTCAGCGACATCGTCGCTTCGGCCATGGCCGAAGGCGCGCTTGCCGCAAGCGGCGCCGATATCGCGATTTCGGTGACGGGGATCGCCGGACCCGGCGGGGGCAGCAAGGAAAAGCCGGTGGGCCTTGTGTATATGGCCCTGGCGCAGACGGGGCGCGACGCGCTGGTGAAACGCTATGTGTTCGCGGGAACGCGGACCGATGTGCGCCGCGCGTCCGTGGGCGCGGCCCTGGAACTTCTGCTCAGCGCGTTGCGCGAGCCGCTCGAGGCCGAACCAGCCGAATAGGCCGATCCGGCCCCAAACTCAGCCTTATTTCGCGGGACCTTTGGCCGCGATCACTTTCTTGATCGCATCGACCGTCACTTTGGTGCGGAAGTCGATCACGTCCTTGGCCCACTTCTGGTTCGCCGCCTTGTCGGCGAACGAGACGCCCGCGAGGGTCGCGGTATTGGTCTTGATGCGCTCATCGAGGCGCACTTCCGACGGGTGGGCGGCGAGGATGTTGAGGGTGATGCCGACGCTGTCGTGCAGACCTTCGTTCGGATCCTGCTGCTTCAGGACGCCCTTCTCGCGCAGCATCTTCTCGACGTTGTCGTAGTTGTAGTACTCGGGGATCACGGCCGCGATGGTCTTGGCGTCGCTGAGTTTTTGACTGACCACGCCGGCGCCCTTCATGTTGCCGCCGCTGTCGCCGATGAAAAAGATCCTGTCGAAGCCGTGGGCTTTGAGGCTGCCCGCGATATCGCCGAGCAGCGCTTCATAAGTCGCCTGGCTGACGGTGATGGTGCCCATCGTCGTCATGTGACCGGTCTTCGGTTCAATGCCGCCTTCCGGCACGAACTTCACCACCGGCGCGCAGAGCGCGTCGCCTAAAGCCTTGGCAATGGCTTCGCAGTTGGTTTCGAGCACCCAGTTGTGCTTGCCGAGCGTAAGCCACGGACCGTTCGGCTCCATGCCGCCGGTCGGGATGATGATGGTCTTCTTGCCCGCCGCCATCGCGTCGCGGACGTCGATCCAGGTCATCTTTTCCAGCCACACCGTGTCCGTCTTCGGCAGCGGGTTGGCGACGTCTTTGCAATTGTACTTGTTCTTCGCGCAATCGCCGCCGCCCATGGACTTGCCGTCGTTGGGCGAGACTTGCGCGAGAGCAGCGGTGGAAAAAGCGGCCGTCAGCGCCGCCGCGAGCAACGTGCGCGAAATCGAAAATGTCATGAGATCCTCCCCGGGGATTGGTTTCGCCGACGTACTCTCCTCCGCGCGGCGGAGGTTTGTCCAGGCGGGGTCCCTCGAAACCTACTCATGAGGTCATAAAAAAAGAGAGGGGATTTCTCCCCTCTCTTTCGATTGTAACAGCGTCTTGGCTCTTAGCGCGCCGGAACGGCCTCGGCGGCGGCGCCTTTGTCACCCTTCGCCGCGACCTGCTGCGCCGGGTGGATGATGTAGACCTGCGAGAATTTCACGTCCCACGCCGCCGAGATGGCGGTGTTGCGGCCATTGGCGTCCGGGGCGAAGTCCGCATTGCGGTACAGCGCCTTGTATTCGGACGGCAGCGATTCCTGGCCGTACGAACGGTGGTGCGTGCCCCAGTTCTGGCCGAGCGCGTTGTAGAAGCGCTCGATGTCGATGTAGCCGCCCATCAGGCCTTCGGCGCCGGTTTCGGTCAGCTTCAACTTCAGGCGCCACTCGTGGATGTCCATCTTCGGCACGCCGCGGGCCGTGGATTCCGGCATCGTCACGCGTTTCGGTTCGGTGATGAGCACGCCGTCGACGATCTTGCCCTTCACCGTGTGGATGAACTGCTTGCCCCAGCGCATATCGATGCGCTGGCTGCCGCCGGCGATGAAATCGCCCGCCGCATTCGAGTAGAGCGGATCGCGGCCGCGATACAGGGTGACGGTGACGTCGTTGTCGTCCGTCAGGCTGTCGACGTCCGTGATTTCGAACATCGTGCGGTTATAGTCGAACTTCTGCTGGTAGCTCTTCACGAAGTGGCGCGACTGGCCTTCCGGACCACGCCAGCCGACGATGCAGCCGATGACACGGTAGAGTTGGTTGTCGATGCCCTTCTCGCCGTCCGGGCTGGTGAAGTCCTTCGGACCCACTTTGCCGTCGAGGTTCAGGCCGATGCCGATGTTGCCGGCCGGTTCCTTGAACGGCTGCGGTTCCCACGACGCGTCGGTCGTCGGGTTCCACCATTCCTGCTCATACTTGAGCTGGGTATCGGCGACCGTGCGCTTCGTCCCTTCCGGGAAGAACTTCACGAATTGCTCGCGCGGGCCGTCGTTGAAGCCGGTCGGGCATTCGGCCTTCGCATCGGCCGTCTGGTAAACCGCCATCGCCTTCGAATTCAGGACGAAGCCGATCCGGCGATCCTTGAGGATCGATTCATCCGCCGCGGCGTTGCCCGCGACGGCCGTGAGGCTGAGCGCCGCGAGAGCGGTCGTCGACAGCAGTGCTTTAAAACCACGCATTGGGTTTCTCCTTCCCGAATCCCGAATTATTCGTCGCATCTTTATTCATCGTTGTCGCCGTAATCGTCACGCAGCCAGAAGGCCTTGTAACCATTACGCCAGCCATAAAACTCGCCCCACGTATCGCACTCGGCGTCACCGGCGGCCTTGTCGCGCGCGCAATAGTAAACCGGGCGGCCACGATAGGCCCATACATTGAGCGCGTCCTGCTGGCCGGCAGCGGCTTTCTTGCCGGTCTTGGGATCAATCGCCATCACTTGCCACATGCGGTTCGTGGCGGCGGCGCCCTTCTCGGCGATCACGTACGGGAAGTTTTTCATCGACATGGCCTGATCGCCGCGGCCGCTGACCGACAGGCGATAGACCTGCGGCGCTTCAGGATAGTCGCACTGCAGCTGGTCGGCCGCGTCATCCATGCACTGATAAGTGTAGATCGTGCGGCCCTTGGCGTCGGCGAGCACCATGCCCGATTGCATATCCTGAGGGGCGAAGCCCTTCGGATAGGCGGGCGGCTTGGTCACGTACACATTGTGCCAACCGGAGACATCACCGCCTTCGAGGCTCGGGCGTTTCGTGTCGCCGTTGCGCGTATAGACCGGTTGACCGCGGAAGGCCCACTGCTTGATGCCCGTCGGATGATCGATCACCGTCCAGTCACCCTGCTGCTGAACGCTCGCGGGCGCCGGGATCGGCTTCCACTCGTTGAGGCAGTCGCCAATGCAGCTCGACTTGCCCTTGGCGTCGCGGTCGGAGACATAAACCGAGCGGGAGTCGCTGGTCGTCAGCAGGCGGCCGCTTTGCAGCGCAGAGACCTTGAACTGCGGCGGATTATTCTCGGCCGGAGCGGCCGGCTCGCGTCCCGCGCCCTGCGAGTCGCCGCGCGTCGTCTTTTTCTTCGTGCCGCCGCGCACGTCGCCCGGCATTTCATCGAGGGCGGAGGTGTACAGGGCGTAGCCGTCATAGGCCCACTGCTTCTTGCCATCCTGACGGTCCACGACCGTGAACTTTCCGATCGCTTTCGCATCGGCCGGCGCCAGAACCGGCGGCCACATGGTCGTGCAGGCCGGACGCGTATCGACTTCGGGCAGTTCCAGGCCGCCCGGATAGGGGCTCATGAGCCCCGCGTTCACCTTCGAGGGCACATCGCCGCACGTCGGCTTGCCCTTCTGCTCGCCGGCGTCGCCGTTACGCAGCGGCGTGACCGGCCAAGTGTAAAGCGTCTTGCCGTTGGCGTCGGCGAATACCGGGCCTTCGAAGTCGGCGACGACCACCTTGATGCCCGCCGGCATCGGTTCGTGCACATAGTCTTCCAACGGCGCCTTGCCGCGCGATTGCGCGAAAGCGGCCGTGGCGGCGCCCGTCACGCCGGCGAAGAGCGCCGCGGCGGTGAGGACAGTCCCAATTCGTCCGTAGTCTTTCATGGTCTCTCCCGAAAAGACGTGGGCGCAATCGCGCCCACGCCAGGTGACGATTAAGCGAGAATTTCGTTGATCGTCTTATTGGTCTGGTTGCTCTTGGTGCCCCAGCTTTCGGCATCGAGGCCCATGATCTTCATGGCCGTGTACCCGAGAGAGGTACCCTGACCGCCCTTGCAGTCGATGTGCATGCCGGTCTTGATCTTGCCGCCGGCCCGACCCGCGGTGAACGCCGGCATTTCTTCCAGCGAGTGCACGCGCGCGTAGGAGACATCGGTGTTGGCCATGATGAAGCAGTTGTCGAGCAACGTGCCGTCGCCTTCCTTGATCGCGGCGAAAGCGCCGACGTATTCGGCCCACGCTTCGAACGAACGGCGGGCGAACCACGATGCGTTCGGCTGATAGCCGAGCTTATCGTCGACCGGCTCTTCGTGCGTGCAGGTGTGGTGCGGCTTGTCGTAGCCCGGCTTCGTCGTGTTCGACGAGGCGTTGGACCACGACAGGTTGAACACGCGCGTCTGATCGCAAGCCGCGGCCATCGCCAGCAGCTCGGCCATCATCTTGTGACGCTGACGGACGAGCGAAGCTTCGTTGCCCATCGTCGCTTCCTTCGGCGCCTTCGCCGGCGTACAGGCCGGACGCGGTTCCGGCTTGATCAGCTGCTGGTCGAACTGCTGCTCGAGGTGACGCAGACCGGTGAAATACTGATCGAGGCGCGCCTTGTCCTCGGCGCCGACGTAACGTTCGAGGTCCTTGATCTCGTCGGTGACGCTCGACAGCGCGCTCTTGCGCACCATGATCTTCGGGCTCGGCGTGAAGGTCGGAGCATTCGGATCCTGGAAGTCCGGGCCAAACAGGCGCGTGTACAGGTTGATCGGCGAAACTTCCGACGAGTTCGGCGTGTTCGCGTTTTCGTACGACACCACGGTACGGATGTCGCCCGTGGCGGCGGCCGTGAGACTCTTGAAGCGCGTACCGCGGCCGATCTGGTTGGCGATCGTCACGTCGATGCTTTCGCCCGGCGCCTGATCGTTGACCTGCGGCGACGAACCGGTACGGAACACGACCCAGCCGGTGTAGTGACAGAAGAACGCGCCGTCGCGGTAGGCAACGAGATTCGTGAGCAGGTTCATGTTCTTCTGAATCGGCTTCAGCGACTCGATTTCTTCCGGCAGTTCATAATTGGCGCCGGTCTGCTTGGGCACGAAGATCGACTTGCTCATGCCCAGGCCCCAGAACCAGGTGCCGAAGCGCAGCGGCATCGAGGCGCCGTCCGCCATGGCGTTCCCGTTTCCGTTCAGGAAAACGTTCAGAAGAGGCAAACCAACGGTAACGGCGCTGCCGCCAAGCATGCCGCGAAGGACACGACGTCTATTGAACTGAGTCATTTTGCTTCTCCCTTAATTCGATGCCGAGGCGGGCTTGGACGATGCGTCCGCCGTCTTGCCCGGAGCGGTTTGAGTGCCGTCGTTGACGTGCGAGAAAGCCGAGCTGAGCGCAATCGTGCGCATCAGATCGGGAACGCGATAACCGTCTTCGCCGAAACGCGTGTTGAAGTAGGCGAGCAACGGACGATCGGTATTGGTCGTCGGCGAGCCCGTGGCGTAGCTGTAGGCGCGCTTCACGAGGCACGACGTCGCCGCCGGATGATCGTGCAGTGCCTGGCCGAGGCCGATGACGTCCTTGAACGCCTTGCCGTCGAGGGTGCCGCTGGCGTCGATCAGCGCGCCCTTCTCGGTCAGGCGGAAGGTGCCCGCGGAGTCGAAGTTCTCAAGCGCGAGGCCCATCGGGTCCATGATCTTGTGGCAGCCCGCGCACACCGGGTTTTCGAGGTGGAAACCGACGCGATCGCGCGTGGTGCGCAGTCCCGGGCGCGGATTTTCCACGGCCGAGAAATCGACGTTCGCGGGCGGGGCCGGAACCGGTTGGCACAGCAGGAGTTCACGCAACGCCTTGCCGCGCAACGTGGCCGAGGTGCGGGCCGGATGCGAATGCGAGGCGAGGAAGCTGATGTGCGTGACGATGCCCGCGCGCTGGCTGCCTTCCGGGAATTCGTAGCGCGTCCAGGACGGCGGCGCCGGCAGTTTATAGATGGCCGCGAGGGCCGGCGAGATGAAGGTCTCACGGGTCGTGAACAGGTCGCGATAGTCGCCGTTCTGACGGATCAGATGATCGACGACAACGCGAAGCGTTTCTTCACGCGCATCCTGGAGGGCCTGACCGGTGAAGGTCGGGTACACGGCCGTATCCTTCGACAGCGCATTGAACGTATCGAACGCGTACATGTCGTCGAAGAACGCGCGCACGCCCTGATCGAGGCGGGCGGAAGCGAGCATCCGCTCCACCTGCTTGGCGAGGCCTTTCGGCGTCTGGATTTCGCCGGTTTCGGCGACCTTCAGAAGCTGATCGTCCGGCGCGGAATTCCACAGGAACAGCGACAGACGGGTCGCGAGCGAATAGGCGTCCAGACGCTGTTGACCGGGGTTCTGCGGATCGGCTTCGGAACGCTCGGTGACAAACAGCACATTCGGGCTGACCAGCATCGCTTCGAGCGCGACGCCGAGACCGGCGTAGAAGTCATTCAGCTTATCGGCGGCGCTCACGGCCTGGGCCACGAACGCATCGCGCTTGTCGGCGGTCAGCGGACGGCGGCTCATCAAACGGCCGATTTCGGTGACGACCTTGGTCGCGCAGGCGCGGTCCGATTTCTTCTCGTCCGCCGGCTTACAGGTGATGACGAAATCGCGGCGCTTCGGATCGACGATCAGCGCCGACACCGTCTGGGCGGCCTTTTGATAGACCTCCATGCGCGTCGGCGTGACACCGGCCTTCGCGGCGCCGAGGCTGAGGAGACCGTCGGTGCGCTGCGCGGGCGGGAAGTACGCGTCAGGGCGCACGTCCGGGCCAAAGACGTAAGCGAGCGTGTTGAGATACTGGTCCTGCGACAAAAGACGCAGACGCTTGGCCGAGCCGGCGGTTTCCGGTTCAGCGGTCTTGCTGGCGGCGGCTTCGACCGCAGGCTTCGCCGCGGCGGCCTTCGTGCCCTCGGCCGTGGGGGCCGAGCAGCCGGCCAGTGCGAAAGCCGAAACGGCGGCGATGGCGCTTCCGCGCAGCAGCGCCGAAATCGATGCTTTTAAATAAGTGCTCACGAGTACCTCTACCTTCCCTTAAGCCGCCGCCGGGGCGGGGGCTACTTTAGAACCACTATACATTACCGTGGCTGCGATGCGCAATTTTATTTCCTTTAATATAAGGCTTTCAAAGCGTTACCGCCTTATTCATGCCGATTCATCGCAGAGTTTTTACCGGTATCGCGCATAAAGAAGTACACCAGGAGCGACGTCGCAATGATCGCCGTCAAGTAATAATAGAACCAGCTCTCATGGCCCTGGGATTTGAACAAGAGGGCCACGGATTCGGCCGAGCCGCCGAAGACCGAGACGGTCACGGCATAGGGCAGCCCCACCCCGATGGCGCGCACGGCCGTGG
>JAYRTJ010000130.1:0-9469 GCA_041919675.1 Rhodospirillaceae bacterium
GACCGGCTCCCGAGGTATTGCAAGTCCCTTGCCAACGCATGAGAAGGCCTGTTTACAAGCCTTTGTGAAGAATGGATGACGGGCGGCGTAAAGGAACCCGACAACCCTGTGTTGTCGTCTCCCCCCCCCGAGCGCCTTGAACGGGGCGGTTCACCCTCCTACATTGGCCATGTTCCCAGAAGAGAGCGCGCCTTGAATCAGATCTCCGAAGCCACGCCCCTATCCATGACCCCCGCCGCGGCGGCGCGGGTCCAGGACCTTTTGCGGGAGGAAAAAAACCCTGACCTCATGCTCCGCCTGGCGATCTCGGGCGGCGGCTGTTCGGGTTTTTCCTATGCCTTCAGCCTGGACGGAGAGCGGACGGCCGACGACCGGGTCTTTGAATTCCACGGCGCCAAGCTCATCGTGGATGAAACGTCGCTCGATCTCCTGAACGGCTCGCAGATCGACTTCGTCGACGACCTGATGGCCAAGTCGTTCCGTGTCGTCAATCCGAACGCCGCCTCGACCTGCGGCTGCGGGACCTCGTTCTCGCTGTAGGCGCGTTACTTCGCCCCGGCGCCATCCCAATTCCTGCACAGCGCCGTCACGGCGGCGTAGTTCGACGGCGCGTCGATCCGCGCGTTGCGCGCGCCATGAAGCGCGTTGAACTCCTTTTGGAGCGCGGCGAGCTCGGCATTGACCGGTGCGAGCGCGGTTTGCGCGGCCGCATTCTGGCTGCGCACAGGGAACGGCTTCGCCCGGGCGAGCACCGCTTCGATGCGCGCACGGGCGCGCGGCGCAAATTCGGCGAGCGACGTCCGGAAGATGGAAACGTGCTGGTTTTCATGGTCCCGCACCGCCCGGTATTCGCAAGATCCTTCCGGAAACTCGGCCGGCACGTAAACGTCCATGCTGTCCCAGCCAAAATCGATTTTGACCGACGTGAGATGCACACAAAAGCCGCTTCCTTGCGGCGCGAGCGCCACCTCGCCGGCGACACCGTAGAGGGTGTTCGCGAGGGTGAGCCCGACCGGCCGGCTGCCGCCGGCGATCTGCGCGCCCTTCGCGCGCGATAGATTGGCGATCCCACCGAGGGTGAGGCGATGACTGTAGGCGGTCGGCGCCGTGAGAGTCTTGAAGTCGAGCTTTATCGGCGTCTTCGCCGGCGGGCATGACGGCGCGGCGGCCGCGAACGCCGTCGATGCGAAAAAGCACACGATCAGCGCGCCAAACGGCGCCCGCTTGCTGCGCTTCAGCCCCCGTGCCAGCATGGCCCCGATCGTCACATCCATCCGCAATCGCCCAGGGTTCCCTTGAACGCCATTTCCAGCCCTCACCGTACGATAAAGATCGCCACCTGGAATGTGAATTCCCTGAAGGCCCGCCTGCCGAATGTTCTGGTTTGGCTGAAAGAAGAGGCCCCGGATGTCGTCCTGATGCAGGAAATCAAATGTATCGACGACGCCTTCCCGCGCATGGAAATCGAGGAAGCCGGTTACAATATCGTCAGTCACGGCCAGAAGACCTACAACGGCGTCGCCATCCTTTCGAAGTCGCCGATTGAAGACGTCAGCCGCGGCCTGCCCGGCGGCGAAGGCGACGAGCAAGCCCGCTACGTGGAAGGCACCGTTTTCGGCAAGGTCCGGGTCGCGTCGATCTACCTGCCGAACGGCAATCCCATCGGCACCGAGAAATTCACCTACAAGCTTGCATGGATGGACCGGCTGAAGGCGCATATGGCCAAGACGGTGCTGGATGACGAGATCCGGGTGTACGGCGGCGACTACAACGTCATCCCGACCGACAGCGACGTCTACAGCGCCAAGGCCTTTGCCGAGGATGCGCTGCTGCAACCGGAAAGCCGCGCGCGCTTCCGCGCGCTGTTGCATTTAGGACTGACGGACGCCTTCCGGGTTTACAACACCCTGCCCCACCAATATTCCTTCTGGGATTATCAGGGCGGCGCCTGGCCGAAGGATCACGGCCTGCTCATCGACTTCCTGCTGCTTTCTCCGAGAGCGGCGGATGTCCTCGCCGCCAGCGGCATCGACAAAAAGCCGCGCGGCCAGGAAAAGGCGTCGGACCACACGCCCGTGTGGTGCTGCTTGAACATCTAAACGCTAAGCCGGACGCTTCCAGAGCTTCGGATCGGTTTGCACCACGACACGCGGCGTAACGGCCGGCGTGGGCACAGGCGCGAGGTTCTCTCCGCCGAGATAGGCGCGCGCGATCCGCTCGAAAGCGGCGAAGTCCTCGGCGTCGGCGAAGGCGCGCCCCGGAACGACGTGCGCGAGATAGGGCGACACCCAGAACGAAAGATAGTCGCCGCGCCGGGTGATGCGGTGGATGCCCGGCCAGCGCGTCAGGGAGTCCGTCACCGGCGTCGTATCGCGGAAGCCTTCCGGCAGGATATGGATATCATGAGGGCCGACCACGCCGCTCGTGTCCCTGACTATCACCACCGCGTTCAGCACGTTGACGATCAGGAACAACAGGAAAAAGGCGACGGCGAACAGCGCACCGCCGGCGATGTAGATGAACCAGGCGCGTTGATCGGCCGGCATCCCCAGGTCGGAAATAAGGTACGCGCTATAGGCAAACGCAATCACCACGCACATCGCATAGCGCGCGCGATTGGAGACATAATTGCGCAAGTTCACGGCAACGATGTCGGAAACCTTCAAGTCCGTCGTGATCTTCATTCCACCCGCCTCAAGCGCGATCAGTGACGGGTGACAGTAACACGCAGGACGGCCGCGGGAATGGAGGGAATGGCCTGGCCGGCAAATCTCCGCCCTTTAAATATCCGCGTAGACGTGGGTTTCAGCTTCCGCGCCCGGATGCGTAACGGCACCGTCGCAGGCATCCCCTACAAGCTGGGCATATTTCCAAAGCACGCCGGACTGGTATTCGTTCTTGCGCGGTTTCCAGGCGGCGCGGCGGCGCGCGAGTTCTTCCGGCGAGACTTCGAGATCGAGCGTTCCCTTGGCGGCGTCGATGGCGATGAGATCGCCGTCCTTCACCAGCGCGATCGGGCCGCCCACGGCGGCTTCAGGACCGACGTGACCGATGCACAGGCCGCGCGTGGCGCCCGAGAAACGTCCGTCGGTGATGAGCGCGACCTTGTGGCCCATCCCCTGCCCCGCGAGCGCCGCGGTGGTGGCGAGGGTTTCACGCATGCCGGGCCCGCCGCGCGGACCTTCGTAACGGATGACGATGACATCGCCCTCTTTGTACCGGCGCTTCTGAACCGCGGCGAAGGCGGCGTCTTCGCTGTCGAAACACAGCGCGGGCCCGCGGAACTGGAGATGGTCCATGTGGGCGATCTTCACGATCGAACCTTGCGGCGCCAGCGAGCCCTTGAGGCCGGTCACGCCGCCGCGCTGCGACATGGCGCGCGAGGTCGGATAGACGACGTCCTGATCCGCCGGAAACACAACGTTCTTCATGTTCTCTTCAAGCGTTTTGCCGGTGACCGTCATGCAGTCGCCATGCAGATAGCCGCCGTCGAGCAGCGCCTTGATGAGCACCGGGATGCCGCCCACGCGATAGAGATCGGCCGCGACATACTTCCCCGCCGGCTTCATGTCGGCGATGTACGGGGTTTCATCGAAGATCTTGCACACATCGTCGAGCGAGAACTTGATGCCGCATTCATGGGCCATGGCGGGCAGATGCAGGCCGGCATTGGTCGAACCGCCGGACGCCGCGACCAGGCGGGCCGCGTTTTCAAAGGCTTTGCGCGTGCAGATGTCGCGCGGACGCAGGCCCGTCCTCAGCAGGTTCATGACCGCGGCGCCGGCTTCGCGCGCGTAGTGATCGCGCGCTTCGCGGATCGTGGCCGGAATGCTGGCCGAAACGGGAATCGCGAGGCCGATCGCTTCGCTGACCGTGGCCATGGTGTTGGCCGTGAACTGGCCGCCGCAGGCGCCGGCGGACGGACAGGCTACGCACTCGAGCTCGTGCAGGTCCTTGTCCGACATGGCGCCGGCCGCGTGTCGACCAACAGCTTCGAACACGTCGGCGATGGTCACGTCCTTGCCCTTGAAGTGGCCGGGCATGATCGCGCCGCCGTAAAGGAACACACTCGGGATGTTGAGGCGCAGCATGGCCATCATCATGCCCGGCAGCGACTTGTCGCAGCCCGCGAGACCGACCATCGCGTCGTAGGAGTGGCCGCGCACGGTGAGTTCGACGGAATCGGTGATCCAGTCACGCGACGCCAGCGAGAACTTCATGCCCTCGTGACCCATCGCGATGCCGTCGGTGACGGTGATGGTCGTGAATTCGCGCGGCGTGCCGCCGCCCGCCTTCACACCCTGCTTCACAAACTGCGCCTGGCGCGTGAGGTCGATGTTGCAGGGCGCGGCTTCGTTCCAACACGTGGCCACGGCCACGAGCGGCGCGTGGATCTCCTCCTCCGTCAGGCCCATGGCGTGATACATCGCCCGGTGCGGCGCGCGCGCGGGGCCTTCGGTCGTGTGGCGGCTGGGAAGCTTGGATTTATCGAACTGAGCCGGCCGTTTTGCGTCGTCAGGCATCGGAGAACCCTTCTTAATTCGAAAATCGTATAGGATTTAGGCTAGTCGGTTGTGAACCTCTCCGGGAGTCATTTCTGCACCCGGCGCAAGAAGATTACGTGCTGATGCGCGCCAGGGCGTCCTTGAGGCGCACGCGGGCCGCTTCCGCGGTCGCGATGCGCTCACGGTTTTCCTCGACCACCTCGAGCGGCGCCTTGGACACAAACGCCTCGTTCGCCAGCTTCTTCCGGGTGCCGGCGATGTCGCCCTCGAGCTTGGCGATCTCTTTCTTGAGGCGTTCGCGCTCCTTGGCGAAATCGATGACGCCTTCAAGCGGCAAAAGCACCGTCGCCTCACCCACGACGACCTGGGCCGAACCCGCCGGCACCTGGTCGGCCGCCGCGAGCGAGGACAGGCGCGCGTTGGCGCAGATGAGCGCGTTGTGCGTGGCCAGGCGCGCCCGAGTGTCGGCGTTGCCGTCCTTCACCAGCGCGGGGATTTGCGAGCCCGCCGGCACGTTCATTTCGGCGCGCACCGAGCGGATCGCGGTGATGATGTTCACCACCCAATCGATTTCCGCCAAGGCTTCCGGCGCCGCAAGGCCGTCGTACTGCGGCCACTGCGTGGTCATGAGGCTGGAGGCGCGCGTGAGGCCCGCGGCTTCGGCGAGCTTTTCCCACAGCGTCTCGGTGACGTAGGGGATCAGCGGATGGCCGATGATCAGGATCTGGTCGAGCACCCAGGCCGAGGCGGCGCGCGTCTCGGCTTTCGCCGTCTCATTCGCGCCTTGGAAGACCGGCTTGGCGAATTCCAGGAACCAATCGCAGAACGTGCCCCATGTGAACTGGTAAAGCCCGTTCGCCGCTTCATTGAAGCGGTAGTTGGTGATGGCGTCGGAGACGTCGCGCGCGGCTTCGGCGACCTTCGCCACGATCCATTTGTTGAGGGTCGTGCTTACGCCCTTTGGATCGAAGCCCGGCACGATCGCGCATTCGTTCATCTGGCAGAAGCGCGCGGCGTTCCAGATCTTGGTGACGAAGTTCCGGTAGCCGGCGATGCGGCCTTCGGCGAGCTTGATGTCGCGGCCCTGCGCGGCCATGGCGGCCAGCGTGAAGCGCACGGCATCGGTGCCGTAGCTGTTGCAGAGGTCCAGGGGGTCCATGACGTTGCCCTTGGACTTGGACATCTTCTGGCCCTTCTCGTCGCGGACCAGGGCGTGGATGTACACGTCGCGGAACGGCACATCGCCCATGAAATGATGACCCATCATCATCATGCGCGCGACCCAGAAGAAGATGATGTCGAAGCCGGTGACGAGCACGTCGCCCGGATAATACTTCGCGAGCTCGGGCGTCTTCTCGGGCCAGCCCAGCGTCGAGAACGGCCACAGCGCCGAGGAGAACCACGTGTCGAGCACGTCGCCGTCGCGCACCAAGGTCACGTCCTTGCCGAAGTGCTTTTTGGCAAGTTCATGGGCTTCTTTTTCGTCATACGCGACGAAGGGACGGCCGTCGGGCGCGTACCATGCCGGGATCTGATGACCCCACCACAGCTGGCGCGAAATGCACCACGGCTGGATGTTGCGCATCCATTCGAAGAAGGTGTTTTCCCAGGTCTTGGGCACGAAACGCGTCCGGCCCTCTTCCACCGCCTTGATGCAAGGCCGCGCCAACACTTCAGCGTTGCAATACCACTGGTCGGTCAGCCACGGCTCGATCACGACGCCGGATCTGTCGCCGTACGGAATCTGCATGGCGTTGTCTTCGACCTTCTCGAACAGCTCGAGAAGCTCCATGTCCGCGACCACCATGTCGCGCACCTTGAAACGGTCGAGGCCGCGATATTTCTCCGGCGCTTCTTCGTTCAGCTTCGCGTCACGGTCGAAGATGTTGATCATCGCCAGCTTGTGGCGCTTGCCCACCGCGAAGTCGTTGAAGTCGTGACCCGGGGTGATCTTCACCGCGCCGGTGCCCTTCTCGGGGTCGGCGTATTCGTCGGCGACGATGGGGATGCGGCGCTGCGTGAGCGGCTGGATACAGTTCTTGCCGACGAGATCCTTGTAGCGCGCGTCGTCCGGATGCACCGCGACGCCCGTATCGCCGAGCATGGTTTCCGGGCGCGTCGTGCCCACGGTGATGAAGGCGCCGCTCGCGCCTTCCACCGGGTACTTGAAGTACCACATCTTGCCCTTGATCTCTCTATTCTCCACTTCCAGATCGGAGATCGCCGTGTGCAGCTTCGGGTCCCAGTTCACGAGACGCTTGTCGCGGTAGATGAGCCCCTCGCGGTGGAGTTCGACGAACACTTTCGTCACCGCCTTCGAGAGGCCGTCGTCCATGGTGAAACGTTCACGGCGCCAATCGGGCGATGCGCCCAGGCGGCGAAGCTGATGGGTGATGATCCCGCCGGATTGTTCTTTCCACGACCACACGCGCTTGACGAACTCTTCGCGTCCGAGATCGCGGCGGTTCGTGCCCGACTGTTCAAGCTGACGCTCGACCACCATCTGCGTGGCGATGCCGGCATGGTCGGTGCCCGGTTGCCATAGCGCGTCGCGCCCTGCCATGCGGTTGTAGCGGATGAGAATGTCTTGGAGCGTGAAGGTCAGCGCATGGCCGATGTGCAGGCTGCCGGTGACGTTCGGCGGCGGCATCATGATGGTATAGGGGCGCTCAGGCGACGTGGGCTCCGCGCCAAAATCGCCGGACTTTTCCCAGCGGGCGTAAAGCGTTTCTTCGACGTCTTGGGGATTGTAGGTTTTATCGAGCATCGGCCTTGCCTTCGTAAACGGAAGGCAAGGGTTTACCCGCCCGGGCAGACGGGTGCAACGCCGACAAAAGTCAGGAAATTACGCGGGTTACGAGCGTTCGGAGCGGGTGGCGATACGCTCGATTTCCTGTTTCACGATGCGCTCGACGATATAAGGCAGGTTGGTGTCGAGCCAGTGCTTCAGGATCGGCGTGCAGATTTCGCGCACGAGCTCTTCCAGCGTGAGGCCGTGGTTGCCGAGGGACACCGCGCGTTCGCGGGCCACGGCCTGGGCCAACTGGGAGATCGAGGCGCCCGACGCGGCCGCAACCGCATGCGACACAAGCCCCTCGCCGTAATCGTACGGCTGATGGTACTGCGGCGCAGGCTCCGGTTCGGCGTAATGATGTTGCATCTCCTCGACCATCATTGAGTCGGTGAGCTGCAGCGGCATATCCGGCTCGGGCTCCGGATTGTAAATCGGCTCTTCTTCCGGCGGCGCATCGAAGATCGACGCGATCGGCTCTTCCTCGATGGCCGGCTCCGGCATCAGCACCAGCGGCTCGGGCTCCGGTTCGACAACCGGCGGCGGCGGGGGTGGAGGCGGCGGCGGAGGCGGAGGAGGCGGTGGTGGGGGTGGCGGCGGAGGGGGCGGCGGCGGCGGCGGTTCAGCCTTCGCCGGCTCGGGCTTTGCAGCCTCGCCGTCGTCTTCGGACAGAATCTTTCTGATGGAGGCGAGAATGTCCTCCATCGAGGGTTCTTGTTGGCCTTCGGCAGTCATGAGTCCAAACGCTCCCCACCGGTTTTTCCCGGCTATTCTGAGGAAGCCTAAGTGAATTGGTTAAAGAATTCTATAACACGGCCAAAGATTTAGGGGCAGCCCAAATTAGCGGCCGCCGTTCATAAAGGTAAATTTCGCCGAATGGCTGAAGGGAGACCGCCGCGCACGGCGGATGCGCTGACTGAAGTCATCCGCCGCCGCGGCGCGTTTATTTTTCGTGGCGCTTGTCGGCGCCGGCATCGGCATCGCTGCCGATGAACTGGTATTCGACGTCGTCGAAGTGCGCGACGGGGTCATAGATCTGAACGGCCAGCGCCAAATCGCCGCCCGTCAAAATCCCGACCGAAGCGAGGATCTGATGCGCCGCCACGAGTTGATCGCGCTGCGCGCGGATCAGACTGACCTGCGCCGCGAGATAAGCCTGTTCGGCATTCAGAACATCGAGCACGGTGCGCGAGCCGACTTCGGCTTCGCGGCGCGTGCCTTCAAGGGCGATTTCGTTGGCGGTGATGGCCGACTGGTAGCTGGCAATCGTCGCCGTCGCGGACTGGAAGTTTTCCCACGCCGAGGTCGCCGTATTACGGGCATCGAGGCGCGCCTGATCCGCCAGCAGGTGTTGCTGGCCCGAGGTGTGTTTCGCCTGGCGCAGACGCGCGTATTCAGCGCCCTGCTGATAGAGCGGCACGATCACTTGGGCCGCGGCAATGGCGCTTTCGTTGCGCGACTTGTCGGCCAGCGTGTTCCAGCCGCGCTGATAGGTCGCGCTGAGGTTCACGGTGGGCAGAAGTTCGCCCTGCACGACGGTGACGCTGTCTTCCGCAGCTTTCGCGGTGTAGTCCGCCGCGAGGAAGGCCGGGTTCTGCGCCATGGCCGCGTTGATCGCCGCTTCAAGGGTGGCGGGCAGATTGGCCGGCATTTCCGGCTGCACGAGACCTTCAGGCACTTTGCCCACGACGTTCAAATAGGCGGAACGGGCGAGCTGGAGCGCGCTTTCGGCCTGCACCAGCGAGGCGCGTGAAGCGGCCAGGCTGGCTTCGGACTGCGCGACGTCGGTGCGCGTGATTTCGCCGACACGGAAACGGTCGTTGGTGGCGTCGAGCTGGCGGCTCAGCACCTGAACGTTGTTGCGCTGAACGTCGACGACCTTCTGATACTGAAGGACATCCAGATAAGCCGTGGCGACCTGGAGCAGCACCTGCGCTTCCGTCGCTTCAAGACGGGCCCGCTGCGCCATCACCTGGTTGCGCGCCTGCGAGGTGCCCGCGACGGTCCGGAAACCGCGGAACAAGGGCTGCGTCACTTGCGCGTTCAGCGTCTGCTGCGTGCGCAGCGTCGTGCCGGACGTGTTCACGGCCCCGCCGCCCGTTCCCGAGCTGATGATTTCGCTTTCATTGCGGTTGCGCTGGGCGTTGCCGGTCACCTGCAGGCTCGGGCGCCA
>JAYRTJ010000131.1:0-9428 GCA_041919675.1 Rhodospirillaceae bacterium
ACTGGTTGGCTGGGGCGCTAGGAATCGAACCTAGGAATGTCGGTACCAAAAACCGATGCCTTACCGCTTGGCGACGCCCCAACGCCGCGGACACTATGCAAAATAGGCCCGCGCCGCAATCGCCAAAAATTGGTCTCTTACAATGCGTTAAGGGCTTCGACCATCAGGGAGGGTGTCAGTACCTGAGGCAGAATCTTGGGTTCGGCCTTCGGGGCGTACAGGACGTACAGCGGTACCCCGTCACGGCCCAGCTTGTGCAGGGCGCCCGCGATCTCGGCGTTGCGGTTGGTCCAGTCGCCTTTCAGGTAGGCGACATTCTGGCCCTTGAGGGCCGCGACGACTTCCGGGCGCGAAAGGGCGACACGCTCGTTCACCAGGCAACTGATGCACCAGGCGGCCGTGAAGTTCACGAACACCGGGCGGCCTTCGGCCTGCAACTGGGCGAGGCGGGCTTCCGAATAGGCTTCGTAGTTCGCCGCCGGCGCCTCCGCTTGCGTGCTGGCGGCCATCGGCGATTGGTCGCGCAGGGCCGCGATGGAGGCGAGGGCGATGGCGATCGAGGCTGCGGCCGTCACCTTGGTCCACACTTGAGCGCGCGGGCTCGACATGGCGGCCGTGCCCCACAGCCAGGCGGCGAAGCCGACGAACACCAGACCCGCGAGGCCCACGGCAAAACCCGCCGCATCGACCTGCTGCGACAGCACCCACACCAGCCACGCGGCGGCGCCGTAGAGCGGGAACGCGAGAACCTGCTTCACGCGCTCCATCCACACGCCGGGACGCGGCAGGCGGCGCGCGATGCCGGGCACGAAGCTGATGACGAGGTAGGGGAATGCCAGGCCCAAGGCAAGCGCTTCGAAGATCACGATGGTCATGGCCGGCGATTGGGTCAGCGCGAAACCGAGCGCCGCGCCCATGAAGGGCGCCGTGCAGGGCGTCGCCACCACGACGGCGAGCAGGCCCGTGAAGAACGAGCCGCTGGCGCCGCCGCGCGCGGTCAGACTCTGGCCCATGCCGAAGGACCCGCCGATGGTGAATACGCCGGACAGCGAGAGGCCAAGCGCCAGCATGATGAAGGCGAGCGTGGCGATGAACGGCGGCGACTGCAGCTGAAAGCCCCAGCCCACCGCGCTCGAGCCGGCGCGCAAGGCCAGGAGCGCGGCGACAAGGACGCCGAAAGCAACCATGACACCGGCGGTGTAGGCCAATCCGTCGCGCCTCAGCGCACCCGGATCCTGCGCGCCGCGCGTCATGAAGCTCATGGCTTTCATGACCAGCACCGGCAGCACGCACGGCATGATGTTCAGGATCAGGCCGCCCATAAAAGCGAGCAGCAGAGCGGCGGCGAGCGACATCGCTTCCACCGGCGGCGCGCTGGCAGACGCTCCAGCCGCGCCGATGGGCGCGGCGATCTCGTAACCGGCGGCGCTGGCGCCGTCGGCCTGCACGACCAGGAGCCCGTTGAGGGTCTTCGCCGCCGCGGCCTTTTCGCCGGTCGGGATTTCGAGGCGCAGTTCGTTGGCGTTGATCTCCAGCTCCTGCGGCGCGGCGTTGACGATGACGCCTTCGTCGTAGGGGAAGAACACCGCGCCGGTGACCTTGTCGCCGTGGTCCGGACGCGCGGTGATGGTCAGCACGCCATTTCGAACACTCGCGTTCGTCGGCCACGTCGCGGGCTGCGGCAGCGCCGCGCGGCTGGCGGCGATCATCTCGCTGTAGTTCGTCTCGATGCCGCCGGCGCCCACGTTGAGCTGCAGGCCGAGCGCGGCGTCCTGCGGAATACAAATGTCGGCGCACACCAGCCAGTGCGCCACGGGATTGATCTTGAGCGGGCCGGCCGGAACCTGATCGCCGATCCGCAGCTCGGTGAGGAGCAATACCGTTTCGTGGTAGCCGAAGTTCATGAGGTCGCTGAACGGAATGCGTTCCGGCGTCGGCCACTGGATCGGGCCCGCGGTCACGCCCTCGGGCAGGTTCCACTCGATCTCCGCCGGCAGACCGGAATCGCCCGGCGTGCGCCAATAGGTGTGCCAGCCCGGGATCATGTCGAGCTCGAGGGCCACCCAGATGCTCTTGCCCGGTTCGACCGCCGTGCGATCGACAATGAAAGCCGCGCGGCTTTGGTCGGATTTGAAGACATCCTGGGCTGTTGCGGCGCCCGAGAAAGCCAAAGTTATAGCGACGAGAGCCGAAAGGCCGAGGCGGAAAACCGTGTTCATCATGATCCGGAACATACGGGACTAAAGGGTCGGGGCAATTCACAAGGCCCGGCGCATATCATACCCCGTCTTAGGTTCGCCCGGGGCCGAAAAAGCCCTGTTACAGAGGGACTTGGCCGTTACGTGGCAGACATAAAAGGCGCGGGGGCGACCCACCAGTCCGGCCGGGCGGATTTCAGGGCTTTCGCGGCGGCGCCGGCGGCTTCGGAATCCCCATAGAGCCCGAAGCAGGTCGGGCCGCTGCCGGACATCCGGGCCAGGAGGCAGTCCGTTGTCCCTTCCAGCGCCCTCAGCATTTCCCCGATCGCGGCCATGACCTCGCCGGCCGGAGTCGCGAGGTCGTTGCGGCCGCCCTTGAGGGCGCGGGCCAGGTCCGCAGCGGCGGGCAGGCCGGCGTAGAGCGTCTCGGTCTGAGGCGTGGAGGTGCGGCCGTTCAGCGCGCCGAACACCGCCTTGGTCGCCAGCGGCCTGTTGGGGTTCACCAGCACCAGCCACGCGGGCGGAAGATCGGGCGCGGGCGTGAGCGCCTCGCCGATGCCGCGCATGAAGGTCGGCGTACGGCGCAGGCAGACAGGCACGTCGGCGCCGAGTTTGGCCGCGAGGTCCGCGTCGCCAAGCTGAGCGAGGTTCTCGTCCCATAATTGCGAAAGCGCGATCAGGGTCGCGGCGGCGTCGGACGATCCGCCGCCAATGCCGGATGCGATGGGGAGATTCTTTTCGAGGGCGATGTGCGCACCTTCATTGCGTCCCGTGACGGCGAGCAGATAACGCGCCGCGCGCGTGACGAGGTTGTCGCCTTCGCCCGAGAGGCCTTCCGCATAAGGACCGGTGATGTCGAGGCGGATGTCATCCGCGCGGCGCACCGAGATCACGTCGCCGACGCTGGCGAAGACCACGAGCGAGTCGAGCAAATGATAGCCGTCGGCGCGCCGGCCGCAGACATGCAGGGTCAGGTTGATCTTTGCGGGGGCGAAGACGGATAGGGGCGCGGTCATGGGATCGGGTCGCACGAGGATGAGTGAGCGGCGAAGGAACGGAAGAGGCGCGCATAGCTTGAATCCGCCGATGCGAGATTTTTCTTTTCATTGCCCGCGGTGAACCAGAAGACGCCCGGGATTTCCGCATCCACGCCGGCGATGTCGGGTCCTATGAGATTGAGGCGCGGGCTTAGCTGGACGTAGGCGGCAAAAAGGGCGTACTGGTCCAAGCCCCAGAATGAGGCGTCTATCGTTCGAAGGACAATATCGGCGACACGGCGGAAATAGGTCATGCAAGCCGGAGAGCCGCCGATGTAGCAGGCGCTGAAATGGTGCCAGGGCTCGATCCGGCCCGCGCGGATCCGCAACGTCACATCATTGCATTGCGCAAGGAGGTGGCGCGGGTTCGCCGTTACCAGTGCGTCGGCGTCGATCATGACGAGAGGAACTTGGCTCGCCTCGAGCCCTTCTGCAAAGCGCACAAGCCGTGCGGCTCCATAATAATCGGGCAGACGGAAGTTGACCGGCTGGGGTTCAAGAGTCGTCGTGATTTTTAAAGCGACGTCGGGCAGGACGACGGGCTCGCCGATGATATGCACGTGAATCGGACATCCGGGCGATGCGGCGGCGAGGGACCGCAAAAGCGGGATCCCATACGTTTCAAAATATTGATTGTCGCAAGACACGAAGAAGGCGGCTTCACGCGGCCATGTGCCGGTCACTGGCGGCAGTTGGATAGGTTGACGCGCGACAGGGCCGCCGAATTGCATAAGCGCCAGGGGGCTTTTCGTGAGCGCCCGGAGTTTCTCAAGGGCCGCGTCGGCGGCTCTGTAATCGCCGGACAGTACATTCGCGCAGGCGCTGAACAGGTGAACCCGGGGTTCCGCCGGCATCGCGGCGACCCAGTGGGCGATCGATTCGAACGCCTGCTTGAAAAGAGGGGCCGCGAACTTGAAGGGAAATTCGGCGATATCCAGCACATGTGCAGGGGGCAGCCCATGCTTCATGCGTTCCTCGCGCTCTGTGGCCGAAGCTGTCTCCAGCAATTCCTCAAGGGTCATGCGAATGAGATCCGTCAGCCCGGCGGCCGTCGATGTGCAGGGCCATGCTGATCTTGGCGGAGGCGAAGAAGGAGGTCATCTTACTTGTTCGGCCATTCCCGGGCTTGTCCCGGGAATCCAGGGTTTCGAAGATCGATCTATGCGGAGAGGAAAATGGTCGCGGCAGCGTACAGCGTTTCGTAACCCTGGATACCCGGTATTCGCCGAGTATGACCAGAAAACAAAAATCGCCTCAGCGTCAGCGATTATTTCGACGCCAGGCCCTGTTCGAGCTTCTTGGTGATGGCGGCGCGTTGGGCGTCCTCGACGTCGAGGATGAGGGCGCGCTGCCACTGGTAGCGGGCTTCGACGCGGCGGCCCACTTTCCAAAGCGCATCGCCAAAGTGCTCGTTGATGGTGGCGTCGGCGGGCGCGGCCTCGACGGCCTTCTCGAGATGCACGACGGCCTTGTCGTATTCGCCCAGAGTGAAGAGCATCCACCCCAGGCTGTCGATGATATAGCCGTCGTCGGGGCGCTTGGTGTAGGCGAGTTCGATCAGGCGGCGCGCTTCCTTGAGGTTCACGCCGCGGTCGAGATAGGAATAGCCGAGATAGTTGAGCACGGACGGCTCGCCCGGTTTGATCTCCAGGGCTTTCTTGAAGTCCTTCTCGGCGTTGTTCCAATCCTTGGTGCGCTCATAGGAAATGCCGCGCGTGTAGTAGATCGCCCAGTTTTCCTCGGCGCCCGCGGGACGCAGTTTTAAGGCGGCGGAATATTCCGCGACGGCGTCGCCGAATTTCTCCTCGCGGCGGAACAAATCGCCAATCGCAATATGAGCGTCGGCCCAGGTCGGACGGTCTTTCAGGATTTCACGCAGGAGGCTGAGCGCCTCATCCGAGCGGTTCATCTGCGTGAGGTTGCTCGCGACCTGCATGCGGGCTTCGAGCGCGCCCGGCTCGCCCTTTGGGATCGCCGAGAGCGTGGCGTTGGCTTCTTCAAAGCGGCCGCGCGCGGTGAAAGCGCTGCCGATGAAGGCGCGTGCGACGGTGAGCTGCGGGTTCACGTGGATCGCGGTCTGGGCGTAAGCGGTCGCGATCTGCATGCGCGCCGGGTTCGGCTCGGTCTGCAGAAGCAGTTCGGCGGAGGCGAACAGCGCTTCGGCCATGCCTTCCTGCGGCGTGATCTTGGCGGCCGGCTGGGCGAGCATCGCGTTCATCGCGTTCATCGCTTCCAGCATCGGCGAGGGGCCGTGCGCTTTCTCGAAGCGCTGGAGCACGGCCTTCGCCTGCGTAGTTTTGCCGAGGCGGTGATAACCCTTCACGACAATGCGCAGGACCGGCGTGCGCTCGGTTTCGATACTGGCGGCGAGCGTGTCGTAGTTGGCGCCGGCGGCGTCTTTCAAGCCGTAATGCTCGTTGAGCATGCCGCCCATGAGATCGACCAGCTTCGCGGTGTCCTGGAAATTCTTGAGGAGCGTGAGTTCGGCGAGGGCGGTCTCGGCCGGCTTGATCGGCGCGGCGCCCCAGGCGCGCAGCACGGGGAGCGCGAAGCTGTTCACGCTCTGCGCCGGGATTTTTTCGATGTAGCCCCAGGCTGTCTGATAGTCTTTTTTCTTATAGGCGTCGGCGGCGAGAATCACCGGAGCGATGCCGCGCCGCGGATTGGCGTCATAGGCGCGCTTGGCGGCCGGGACCGCCTGGGCGAAATCTCCCATCTGTGCGGAGAGGAAATAGGAGTCTTCGATCAGCCGGCTGTTGCTGGGATCGAGATCGCGCGCCGAGTTGAGGAAATTCACGGCCTTGCTGGTGTCGCCGTTGGCTTCGGCGTGACGGCCCGCGAGATAGGCGGCGGCAAGACCAACCTTGGATGACGCCGACGGGGGCGCATTCGGGCCGGCGGGCGGCGTCGGCGCTTTGGCGGCCGGCGGCGGCGAGGCGTCAGCCCCTAAAGCGGCCGGGCTCACACCCATTAGGAGAGCAACCGTCAAAACAGCGGAAAAACGACGTGTCATTGTGATCTTTCGGGCACGAAAATCAGGCAATCAGGGCAACCATGATAGACCCGAAGGGTCGAAACACGCGACGCCTTAAAGCAACTGTAATCGTTACATATTTGGATAGTTTGGCCCGCCGCCGCCTTGAGGCACCGTCCAGACGATGTTCTGGGACGGATCCTTGATGTCGCAGGTCTTACAGTGCACGCAATTCTGCGCGTTGATCTGGAACCGTTTTCCAATCCCACCGCCATTGGCATCGGCATCGACGACCTCGTACACGCCCGCCGGACAGTAACGCTGCGCCGGTTCGGCATAGAGCGGCAGGTTCACCGCGATGGGGATGCTGGGATCCTTCAGCTTGAGGTGGCTCGGCTGGTTCTCCTCATGGTTGGTGTTCGAGATGAACACCGAGGAGAGTTTGTCGAACGACAGTTTGCCGTCGGGTTTTGGATAGGCGATCGGCTTGAACTTCGCCGCGGGCTGCGTCGCGGCCGCGTCGGTCTTGCCGTGGCTCAGGGTGAACGGCAGCCCGATGCCGAGCTGGTTCATCCACATGTCGAGGCCGCCGAGCATCATGCCGATGGTATTGCCGAACTTGGACAGGAACGGCTTCACGTTCCGCACGCGCTTCAGATCCTTGTAGATCCAACTTTGGCGGTACGCGGTCTGATACTTCGGGAATTCGTCGTGGGCGCGGCCGTCCTTCAAAGCCTCGAACGCGCATTCGGCGGCGAGCATCCCGCTCTTCATGGCGTTGTGGCTGCCCTTGATGCGCGGCAGGTTCACGAAACCGGCCGAGCAGCCGATCAGCGCGCCGCCCGGGAACGTGAGCTTGGGCACGGACTGGAAACCGCCTTCGGTGATGGCGCGCGCGCCGTAGGAGATGCGCCGGCCGCCCTCGAGATACTTCGCGATCTCTGGGTGATGCTTGAAGCGCTGGAATTCATCGAAGGGCGAGAGATACGGGTTCTTGTAGTTGAGGTGTACGACGAAGCCTATGGCCACCTGGTTGTTCTCCATGTGGTACATGAACGAGCCGCCGCCGGTCGATGAATCCAAGGGCCAACCCATGGTGTGGGTGACCATGCCCGGCTTGTGTTTCTTGGGATCGATCTCCCAGAGTTCTTTCAGCCCGATGCCGAACTTCTGCGGATCGGAGTCCTTGGCGAGATCGAACTTCGCCTGGATCATTTTGGCGAGGGAGCCTCGAACACCTTCGGCGATGAGCGTGTATTTCGCACGCAGTTCGATGCCCGGCTCGAAAGCGTCGGTCTTCTCGCCTTCCTTGCCGATGCCCATGTCACCGGTGGCGACACCGACCACCGCGCCCTGTTCGTTGTAGAGCACTTCGGCGGCGGCGAAGCCGGGATAGATCTCGACGCCCAATGCCTCGGCCTGGCTGGCGAGCCAGCGGCAGACGTTGCCGAGGCTGACGATGTAGTTGCCGTGATTGTTCATGAGCGGCGGCATCAGGAAGTTCGGGAAGCGCGCCGAACCCGTTTCCGTCAGCACCAGGAAGGTGTCTTCCGTGACGGGCGTGTTGAGCGGCGCGCCCTTTTCTTTCCAGTCCGGGATTAGTTCATTGAGGGCGATGGGATCGATCACCGCGCCCGAGAGAATGTGAGCGCCGACCTCCGAACCCTTCTCGATCACGCAGACGGAAATCTCATGGTCGTTCGCGGCGCCGAGTTGTTTCAGCCGGATGGCGGCCGCGAGACCGGACGGCCCCGCGCCGACGATCACGACATCAAATTCCATTGCTTCGCGTTCACTCATGGTCTCGGTCCCAAGCTCTATTCAAAAGGGTCAGGGGGTCGCCTTGAGGGCCGGCCGGTTACCGGCCCGGTTTTGACAAGAAATGACGGTTCGGCTATGCCCCTACCTGCGCCCAGAGTATACCCCTTTCAGGGGGCGTATCTAGGCAGCGTTTACAAGGACTTGGCTGTAGGATGAAGCATAACGCCACCTTTTCCGCGGTGATCGGCACGGTCCTGTTCGCCGGCACCCTGGCCGTCCTGGTGACGGTCGCGGCCTTCGGCTTCCTGCGCGTGGCCGAAGAGGCCGTCGAGGCGTTGGGCTACCTGCCGCTGCGCTGGGGCGAGAACAACATCGACATTCTGTTCAACCTGTCGCTGGCCGTGAGCGTGCCACTGGTGATCTGGTTCGTGATGTGGTTCTACAAGCGGGCCCGCACGGCCGAAATCAACCTGGCCGGCTACAAGTACACGCCGCCGTCCAAGTGACGCCGCTTGGCGTCATCCTGGGGCTTGTCCCCAGGATCGAGGGTTGCCAAGCTCTCCTCCATGACCGACCTATCCCTTAGCGATCCCGCCGCGCTGCTGCGCTGGTATGTGGACGCCGGCGTCGATGAATGCATCGGCGAGGCGCCGGTCGACCGATTCAAGGCGCCGCCGCCCGCACCCGCACGTGCTCCCGCCGCGCCGCCTGCACCGTCGATCACCGCCCGTGCAGTCATTGCGGCGCCGGCCGCGATCCCTGTGGCGGCGCCGGCGGCTTTGGGCCCGCATCTCGCCGACACGGCGGCGTCGGTCGCCGAACTCAAGGCCATGGTCGAAGCCTTCGACGGCTGCGGCCTCAAGCAGTTCGCCAGCAAGACCGTGTTCGCCGATGGAAACCCCTCCGCGCGCGTGATGTTTGTCGGCGAAGCCCCGGGCGCGGACGAAGACCGCCAGGGCCTGCCGTTCGTCGGCGTGTCGGGCAAGCTGCTCGACCGCATGATTGAGTCCATCGGGCTCAGCCGTGCGGACAACGCCTACATCACCAACGTCGTCTTCTGGCGTCCGCCCGGCAACCGTGCGCCGACGGATGAAGAGATTGCGGTGTGCATGCCCTTCGTGCGCCGGCACATCGAACTCGTGAATCCCGCCGTGCTTGTTTTTGTCGGCGGCCTCTCGACGAAGACCCTTCTGGGAACGACACTAGGGATCACGCGGGTGCGCGGCAAATGGCACGAATATTCCTCGCCGGGGCTCGCGGCGCCGGTGCCGGCCATGCCGCTGTTCCATCCCGCATATCTTTTACGCTCGCCGCAGCAGAAGCGTTTCGCCTGGCGCGACCTTCTGTCCATCCGCGAGCGGCTCGATCAGGCAAAGGCTTAGTTATGATGGGTATCGACGAGAAGAAGACGTTTGTTCCAATCAACATCGCGGTTCTGACGGTGTCCGACCGCCGCAC
>JAYRTJ010000132.1:0-9239 GCA_041919675.1 Rhodospirillaceae bacterium
GCAGCTCGCGCGCCTTCGGGCTGATGTACGCGGTCACCAGCTCGCTCTCATTGATTTCCGGGAAGTAGGTTTCGGCGACGACTTTGGTCGGCAGGCCGGTCGTGAATTCCGTGGTGCGGGCGTCCATGACGGCCGCCTTGCGCTGATCGCTCGCGTAGCGGGCGTGGATGGTCCAACGCCCGTTGTCGAGCACGTAGACCTCGAATTGGGTGATGGCCAACATAACGACTTAAGTCCGCTTAACTGGCGTGAACGATCCCCCGGCCAACTCCCCCGCCGGTCCATTAACGCAAGACCCGACGTAAAGGTTGCGCGTTCGCCCAACCGTGCAACAGTTTAGCACAAAAAAGCCGCACCGGAGACCGGTGCGGCTACTCGATTTAGAAGCAACCTTCGCGCCAAGCGTTGAAGCCGGCGCGGGGCGGCTGCCTAATCCTTTTTGGTGGTGCCAAACGCCTTGAAGCGCTTGTTGAATTTGGCCAGCTGGCCGCCGGAATCGAGCAGACGATGCACGCCGGTCCAGGCCGGGTGGCTCTTCGGATCGATTTCGAGGCGCAACGTGTCGCCCGCTTTGCCGTAGGTGCTGCGGGTCATGTATTCGCTACCATCGGTCATGACGACCTTGATCTCGTGGTAGTCGGGGTGGATTTCCTTCTTC
The DNA here is from genome assembly GCA_041919675.1 of Rhodospirillaceae bacterium. GTDB lineage: Bacteria > Pseudomonadota > Alphaproteobacteria > Rhodospirillales > Rhodospirillaceae > SHVO01. The sequence continues at coordinate 659 of JAYRTJ010000132.1, forward strand.
ATCGCGCGCCTCTAAAACTTGGACGTCCGGCCCAGTGGCCGGGAAAGGCGGCTGTATATAGGGTTCGCCCCCGGCCCGCAAGGGCTGGAAAGGGCCATTTTGGCTGAATCGGGGAGGTTTTACCGGCCGTGGGATTAGCAAAATCACCTGAGCGCTTAAGGGTTTGCCGGCTGGAACTGGAGCGGACCCGCGAACGTCTGGCCGCGGGGGACCTGGACGGCGCCTTCCATCATGCCGAACGGGCCCATGTTCTGGGCCAGCCCTGGCCCGGCCCCCACACCGCCGCCCACTGGCTGATGCTGCGGATCGGTCTCGCGCGGCGGGACGCCCGCGAAATTTTTGGTCAAATCATACGCCTGGCGGCCGGCGGCCTTTTGACCATGGTCGGCCGGGTGCCCGAGGGCAATACGGGCGGGGCGAACGTCTCCCCCGAAAAGCCGATGCCGGTTGCGCCCGATCTCGCGAATCTCTGCGGCGAGAGCTAAGATCGGGGTCTTCCACCGCTGATACGTTGAAAGAAACGGCGCGTTTTCCAAAGCTTGTTGCAATCGTCAACGCTCCAACCGTTGAGACCGCACCATGAATGAAAATCGCAAACTCGCGGAAATTCAGAACATCGTTGCGACGTGGCGCAGGCACACCAATGTGCTCACGAGCTCAGAAGCGATGAGCGACATTCGCGACGTGCTCGAGGGCCTGCCGTGCGCATCCGCCCGCGCGGTGTACGACGATCATATGCCCGCGCCCAAAGTCCTGCGCGCGAAGTCATCTTTCCTCGGGTGATACCCGTTCGCCAGGGTGCTCATGCGAGGCTGGAATAACGCCTAAACCCCGCATTTCCGGGCCGTCAGCCATGCTTTCAGGGTGGGTGGCGCCGGGGATGAGTTTCGACTATACCCACCGCCAATCCCGCGCCCCATGTGCGGCGCGCTTTTCCCAAAGGTTTCTTTCGTGGCGTTTCCTCACACTACTCCTGCGCTCGCGCGCGCGTTGTCCGAACGCGCCTACACCGACCCGACCGAGGTCCAGACCGCGGTGCTCGCGCCCGGCACCGAGGGTCGCGACCTTCTGGTCTCCGCGCAGACCGGCTCCGGCAAGACGCTCGCCTTCGGCCTTTCGATCGCGGTCACCTGCCTCGACGGCGCCGAGTCCTTGGCGCGCGCCGACACGCCGATGGCGCTGGTCGTCGCCCCGACACGCGAACTCGCGCTGCAGGTCCAGCGTGAACTGACCTGGCTCTACCAATATATCGGCGCCAAGATCGTCTCGTGCGTCGGCGGCATGGATCCGCGCGCCGAGCGCCGCGAGCTCAATTTCGGCTGTCATATTGTGGTCGGCACGCCGGGCCGCCTGCGCGATCACCTCGAGCGTGGCAGCCTGCGCGTGGGCAATCTCAAAGCCGTCGTGCTCGACGAAGCCGACGAAATGCTCGACCTCGGTTTCCGCGAGGATCTCGAATTCATCCTCGAAGCCACGCCCAAGGAACGCCGTACGCTTCTGTTCTCCGCGACGATGCCGCGCGACATCGCCAATCTCGCGAAGAGCTACCAAAACGACGCCCTTCGCATTCAGGCGTCGGGCGAGAAGCGCGCCCATGCCGATATCGAATATCGCGCCATGCGCATCGCGCCGCAGGACAACGTGCATGCGGTCGTGAACATCGTGCGCTTTATCGACTCGCCGGCCACGATCGTCTTTTGCAATACGCGCGACGGCGTCCGTCACCTTCACGCCACCTTGGTCGAGCGCGGCTTCTCCGCTGTCTCGCTGTCCGGCGAATTCAGCCAGGAAGAGCGCAACCACGCGCTCCAGGCTCTTCGCGACGGCCGCGCGCGCATTTGCGTCGCCACCGACGTCGCCGCGCGCGGCATCGACTTGCCGAACCTCGGCCTCGTCATCCATGCCGATCTGCCCAACGACGCCGAAACGCTGCAGCACCGCAGCGGCCGTACGGGCCGCGCGGGCCGTAAAGGCATCAGCGTTCTTCTGGTGACCCCGTCCATTCACCGCAAGGCCGAACGTCTGCTCGGTCAGGCGAACATCAAAGCGTCGTGGGTCAATCCACCGTCGCCGGACGCCATCCGCCAAATCGACAACGAGCGTTTGTTGCAAAGCGTGCTCACCGCCGAAGCGGGCGAGGCGGATGATCTCGAGCTCGCCAAACACCTTCTCGCCCAACGCTCGGCCGAGGAAATCGCCGCCGCGCTCGTGCGCAGTTACCGCGCGCGTCTGCCGGCCCCGGAAGATCTCATGGACACCGGCATGCCGGAGCGCCGTGAGCCCAAGAGCGGTCTCGCCAACGGCCAGTGGTTCCGCCTGAATGTCGGGCGCGACCGCAAGGCCGATCCCAAGTGGCTGATCCCCGAGATCTGCCGCCAGGGCGGCATCACCAAGCGCGAGATCGGCGCCATCCGCATTTTCGACGACGAGACCAAGTTCGAGATCGCCGCGGAAGTGGCCGAGAAATTCACCGCGCGCACCGGCAAGCTCTCGAAGGGCGATATCCAGATCACGCCGAGCGACGCGCCCGCCGGCGGCGGCCATGTCCGCCGCCCCCCGCCGCCGAAGGGCGGCGATTTTAAGAGTTCGCCGAAGGGCGGCGATTTTAAGAGTTCGCCGAAGGGCGGCGATTTTAAGAGTTCGCCGAAGGGCGGCGATTTTAAGAGTTCGCCGAAGGGCGGAGACTTCAAGAAGAAGTGGCGCAAGGACGACGAGGGCGGCCAGAAGACCTGGAAGCCGAAAGGCGACTGGAAGTCCAAAGGGGATTTCAAACCCAAGGGTGACTTCAAACAAAAGGGCGACTGGAAGCCGAAAGGCGACTGGAAAGCCAAGGGCGAATTCAAGCCGAGCGCCAAGCAGGACGATCACGGCGGCGCGCGGCCTGACCGCGCCGATCGCCCGGATCGTCCCGACCGCGACAAGCCGCGCGATAAGCCGCGCGACAAGAACCACGGCAAGCCGAAGTGGGCCGCGCACGGTAAAGCCGCGCATGCGAAATCCGGCAAGGACGGCCTCAAGCTCGACCGCAAATTCCAGAAACGGCCGAAGTAGGCACGGAAGTAGGCATGCGTGTGATCGTCTCGAAGGCGGCGCCGGCCGACGCTGCGGAAATCGCCGCGCTGGGCCGCGTCACCTTCGCCGAAACGTTCACGCACTACACGCCCGCGGATCTCGCGGCGTTTTTGGATGCGAAATACCAGCCCGCGATCTTCCGCGCGCTGATTGAAGACTCGGCGGAAGTCATCTTTAAAGCCGTGCTCGACGGCAAGATCGTCGGTTACGCCCAGGCGGGACCTTGCGGTCTCCCGCATCCTGACGTGACGCCGGCCTGCGGCGAACTCAAGCGGCTGTATGTGAAGGGCGGTCACCAGGGTTCGGGGATCGGCAATGCGCTCCTCGACGCCGCGCTCGGCTGGCTCGAAAAACCCGCCCGTAAGTTATGGATCGGTGTCTTCTCCGAGAACCTCGGCGCACAGAAGCTTTATGCGCGCCGCGGCTTTACCCGCGTCGGAGAATATAAATTCGTCGTCGGCCAGGCGCTCGATGAAGAGTTCATCTTAAGGCGCGGCTAAGCAAAACGGCGGCGCGGTTTCCCGCGCCGCCGCGATGAGGGTTATTTTTTTTCCAGCGTGACGTAACGTTCGAACCGCGAGACTTCCGCGGGGCTGACGTATGTGCAGGAACAGCTTACCGTAAATCTCCTTGCGCTGCGTTTCGTTCAAGCTGGCCGCGAGAACGGTATCCAGGTCGGCGGGTGCGAGGATCGGACGGACAGATAATAACGCGCAACACGGGAAATAGTTCCCGCGTGTATTGAATTTCTTGGCGTTGAAATCGCAGCGCGAGCGAATATATACCGGTCGAACAAGCCCATTCCTGGTGTTGAAGAACCCGCTGGGCACCCGCGAGGCTTCAGCACGCTTCGGAGACCGCGCCCATACAACAGCCTTCATCCGCTGGGGATAGCACCAAGGTATCCAAGCATGAATCGTGCACCGTGCTCGTGGTGGACGACGAGGTGATGGTGCGCGCCCTCGTCGGCGAGATGCTGCGCGAACTCGGTTATACGGTCTGCGAAGCGGACTCCGCCAAAGGGGCCATCGCCCTGATCCGCAAGGGCCTGCCGATCACCACGATCATCACCGATATCCAGATGCCCGACATCACCGGCATCGAACTCGCCGGTATGATCCGCCAGGCGCGCCCGGATATCCGCGTCATCTATATGACCGCTTACGCCAAGGAAGCCGCGCAGAAGGGCAATCAGCTCCTCAACCATGATGTCCTCGTCAAGCCGTTCACCTTCGAACAGCTTGAGAGCGTCATGATCGAGCGCCGCCAGCAGCACTAAATTTCCGTGCCGCTCACGGCGCCTTCGGTGGCGATCACGAGCGCCCGCGCGCTTTCATCGGCCTGCAGCGCCGCAAGGCCCGCCGCGCCGGACGGTGTGGTCGCAATTCCATAAACGTCCTGAAATTTGCGCTGGGCCGCCGCCGCCGCGTCGTCGCTCACGGTCCGATAGGCGACATCGCAGCGTCGCAGGATATCAAAGGCAATGAGCGAAGGTTCTTTGCAATCCAGGCGGCCCATGTTGGACACCGGGCCCTCGACCGTAACGAATTTTCCCGCGCGGTGACTTTCACGTAAGCATGGCGCGGCGTCCGGCTCCACGACGACGATGCGCGGTTGCATGGCCCAGTTCGCGCGGATCATGTGGGCGAGAGCGCCCGCGAGTCCGCCGACGCCCGCTTGCACGAACACATCCGTCGGCCATTCCCCGCGCGTTTCAAAGTAGGCCCGCAGTTCCTCGGCCATCACGGTATAGCCTTCCATGACCAGTGCCGGCGGCCGGTGATAGCCGGGCCATGAGGCGTCGGCCAGCAGGATGCTGTTTGTCTCTTCCGCATCGCGCGTGGCGGCCGCGACGCTCTCTTCATAGGTATCGCCGGAGCGCACAACACTCGCGCCTTGCGCTTCCAGTCTGTCGGCGAACACCTGCTGCACCGTCGCGGCCAAGTGGATGCGCGCGCGTGCGCCCGCGTGACGCGCGCCGGCCGCAACGGCCAGGCCGTGGTTGCCCGCACTGGCGCAAACGAAGGTGATGTCCTTCGCGAAATCGCGCAGTTTTCCGTCCGCCGGGACCGGCGTCTTCATCGCCTCGGTCCACCGGTCTTCCAGAAGGCACGCCACGGCAAACGGACCGCCCAGCGCCTTGAAGGCGCCAAGTGCCATGCGCGCAGTTTCGTCTTTGACGAACAGCGTGCCGGCGGCGGTTTTGAAATCGCGCACGGGCGTTGGCTGATAGTTCGGCCAGCGCTTGAGGAAAGCGAACACACGCGCCGGATCGGGGGAGAAGGTCGTCGGCATCGCTGGTCGGGCTCCTACAAGGCGAGCACCGGCACGCCGTCCGCATCGAGCGGGGCTTCATGCACCGCGATCACGCGTTCGGCCGGAAGTTTTCCATAAAGGTGAGGGAACAGCTGGCCGCCGCGTGACGGTTCCCACACCAGCGCCGCGCCGAGGCTATCGGCGTCGATCTCCAGGACCACCAGATCCGCCGCGCTCTTGAAGTGCAGGCGCGCGGTCTCCTGCGCCTGCGCGGCGGTTGAGAAGTGAATATATCCGTCGCGATGGTCGATGCCCGAGCCCTCGAACACACCGGCGGCGCGCGCCGCGCGCCACTCGTCGCGGCGCAAGATTTTGTAGATCGGCGTCATGATGCGGATAAGAACCCTGGTCTGAAAACCCGATCGCTCGCCGGGATGGAGACCGGAGCGGCGAGTATCGGTTCTTTCGCGCGCCCTGTCACTTGTTATGACGGGGGATCCGATGCATGGCTCCTACGCTCGCATCGGTACGGCAACGCAGGCGCCGCGTGCGAGGTCGCAGCTCGCACCTGTGTTTTTTGCCATATACTGCTGATGTTCATCCTCGGCATAGTAAAAGGCCTGTACGTCCCGGATCTCGGTCGTGACGGCGCTTGAACCGCCGGCCAGCGCGGCGCCGAGCGCGGCCTTCGATGCAACCGCGAGCGTGCGCTGGTGCGCGTCATACACATAAATGGCCGACCGGTACTGAGTTCCAATGTCTTCGCCTTGCCGCATGGCCGTCGTGGGATCGTGATTGTTCCAGAAGGCGCGGAGCAAAGTTTCGTAGCGGACTTTGGTGGGATCGAAGACGACGCGGACCACCTCGGCGTGTCCGGTCATCCCGGTGCAAACCTCTTTGTAGGTGGGGTGCGGCGTAAAACCGCCGCTAAATCCCGCCTGTGTCGAGTAGACCCCGTCGATGGACCAGAACATCCGCTCGGCGCCCCAAAAACAACCCATGGCGAACATCGCGAGATCGAATCCGACCGGAAACGGCTCCGCGGTGGAATGACCGTTCACGAAATGACGGGGTGAGACCGCGACCGGCTTTTTACGTCCGCGCAGGGCCTCATGGGGCGGCGGCATGACCGTCAGCGAGACGACCAAAGTGTGCTCCTGTCTACTGCTCATGCGTTTCGGGATAGACTTGACGGGTCGGCTGGATGATCACGTGATCGAACAATCCGCCGATGAGGTATGGGTCCGCTTTCGAGAACTCCTCCGCGTCGGTCAGATTTGTGAATTCGCCGATGATGATCGAGCCGCGCGCGGTTTTGCTGTCCGGTGCCAACATCGGACCGGCAAAAGTGAGACGGACACCCGTACTCTCGATCCATTCGAGATGGGAGGGCCGCAGACGCCGGCGTAAATCCGCATGGTCCGGTTTGTCGAAGCACAACAGCGAAATCAGCATCGCGTCCTTCATCCTTTCCTGAATCAATATACCGCCTCGGCGGCGGCGATGGCTAAGATGGGGGCCGCCTTGCCTCTCATCGCGGCGAAGAGGGCTGCGCCGATCGTGTCCGCTTTTTGAATAAATTGCGCGGCGGCCGGCGCCGGGCAGATTTCCGACGCCGTGCGGCGGAACAGATGTTGCCATCGTTCAAAATGATCTTGGCGCAGATCCGGTATGTTCTCATGGGTTTGTATGGGCGTTCCTTTGAAGCGTCCCGTCATCAAAAGAACCGATGACCAGAAGTCACACATCCGGTCAAGATGAGGTCCCCAATCGTCCCCCAGCGCGCGGTCAAAGACGGGACTCAAGAGCGGATCGATGCTGACGCGGGCATAGAACGCGATGACGAGGTACCGGATCATGGCTTCCGTGACGCCGGCGTTGGCGGCGGGGGCCTTGACCCGTGTCCGATGCATGCGCGGTTTTGACATTCGAATGCCTCGCATTACGCCGTCATCCGATACGGAGCGGCATGGACATGAGCGTTCATGGTTCGTGCGACGACCGGGCGAATGGCAGCACTGTCATTCGTGCATAGCGGACCAAAGCGCGAACTCATCCGTGGTTCGCCGATCGCGCGCGCGATAGCTAAGAAAAATCGGAATGGGAGAGCGAACATGACCGGCTGGGGGTTAGTCACATTACGCTTTCCCATCCCGTGCGCCGAGGCGTGAAATCCCGGCCGTGCACTTCGATCATCTCGAGCGGTGAGGCGCTCCTGATCTCGTCGGCAGACAGTGCAAGCCGGATTTTTTTCTTTCTCCAGTCGATGCTTTGGACGCTGCGCGCCGGAACGATCACATGATGAGGGCGCCACCAGTTGGACCATCGTATGACCAGGTGCGTAAGGCTCCACGGCTTGTCGTCGAGAACGAAGTCCTCGATTTCGCCCATCTCGCCGTCGTTGACTTTCACCTCATAGCCGATGAGTTCGGCGCTGCTGCGCAGGTGAGCGTTCATTTCGACGGTGGGGCGGACCTCGTCTGAGGCCCCGTCCGACGACGGTAATAGAGTCGCGCCTGCCGTGATCGCGATGGCTTCCGCCATGCTCAGGTGAGGGCTGGCTTGGTGCGCCGCCATCTGCTGGGCAACCGGAGGCGCCTCGCTGCTGTCGCGGGCCGTCGCGGCGCGGGCGCGCGTCCAGCCGATGGGAAAGACGTGTTTGTCTTCACGCGGGGCGCCGAAGGCGCTCGGCGGCAACAAGACTCTATGAGGATCAAGCCAACTGCCGAGGTCGCCGACGATCCATTGAATGCGCCAACTCGTATCGTCGATCAGGAAATCCGCGATTTTGCCGCAACGCCCATCGGTCGCATGGACATCAAAGCTTTTTAGTCCCGAAAGCTGCCACAACATGACGCTCTCCTTTTTTTGCGCCCAGCCTTACGCAGAACTATCTCATCGCTTTATTCCCGCAACTAATTCATATTAATTGTAATTATCAGAAGAAATTTTGATCTAATTCGGGAGCGCCGCACGTGGACATCACCTTGGCCCGCACCTTCCTGGAAGTCATCGCGAGCGGCAGCTTCGTCGTCGCGAGTGAAAGACTCCACGTCACGCAGACGGCGGTGAGTTCGCGGATCAAATCGCTCGAAGACCATCTTGGGCGGCGCCTCTTTGTGCGAAACAAGGCGGGCGCCCGCCTGACGCCGGCCGGCGAGCGCTTTCGGAAATTTGCCATGACCTTGGTGCAGGTCTGGGAACGCGCACGGCATCAGGTGGCGCTGCCGGCCGGCCGTTCGGAGATTGTCGG
>JAYRTJ010000133.1:0-9189 GCA_041919675.1 Rhodospirillaceae bacterium
ATATGACCTCGGCCGATCCTTCCGGCAGTTCAAGTGTCTGGAATGTGTTTTCGGCAAGCCCGATCGGCGCAACGCGGCCATTCACGGTGGCCGTCCATCCGGCCATGTGGACGTTCAAGCGGACAAGCCGCGAAGGGCGTGAGCAAGAGGTGCGCATCTCGTCATACGAACGCAAGATCACCTCGCAGTCCGGCGCTGCGGCATAGCGGCGGACATCCGCGAGCTCAAAGATGGACATGGACCGGCTGACGTGGACGGGTTTTGGCCGGCCGGCCGGGACGAACGCCAACTCGACACCGTACCCGCCCGCGAGCGGTGTGGGGCTTTCCAAGGCGCGCTGCAGGGGTGCGTTTTCGCTCAGCGGATACGTCCAGATCACGCCGGCGGTTTCACCCTGTTTCTGGAATGCGACGGTATACGCGCCGCCGGCTTCCAATGTGAGCGGGGTATCCAAGGCGATAAAAGCAAGTTGCCCGTCCTCGATCTTCGCGAAATCCGTGCGGCCGTCCGCGCACGCGCCGTTTGAACACAGGCGCGCGGTTAAAAGGCCCGGCGTTGTATTACGGAAATTGCCGGTGCGCACCGTCAGCGCCTCGACGGACATCGTCGCCGTGGTGTGCCGGCTTTCGATTTTCAAAATGCCGCCTTGGGGAAGTATGATCGCTTTTTCGTCGCGCCAAATCACTTTCCCCGCCGGCTCGGCGTAGAAGTTGGGTGACGCCATGACGTACTTCACACCGGCCCGCGCATAGGCCGGGAGGCGATCACGAAGCAGCCGGCGGCGGTCGCTGAGTTCCTTGCCCGCGAGCGCCGGCGATTCCGGCAAGAAGATATTGCCGGCGTAGGCGTCGATATGCGTGCCGATATATTGAATTGTGCGCAGCGGTGAGGGCAGGTCGTCGAAGTTGATGAGACCAACCCCGAAGGCGGAGCCAAAATTCGCGCCGAGGCCGAAACTGTCGGTCTTGGCGACACGCTGATATCCCGTGTTCTTCTGAAGGAACGCGAGAGCTTCGCGGTCGATATCGCCATCGCGGGGATAGGCAAAGAACGGCACGATGAAAAGCGCGCCGGCCTCAATGACGGCGGCGGCAAGCGCGGCCTGGCGCAAACGCGGCACGCACAATGCTATCAAGATGGAGGCCGCGACCAATAGCCCGGCCGCGGCGCTGAGGGCCGCCGCTACAGGAACGCTGGCCCACGCGCGCGGCAACATTTCGGCCGCCGGGATGGTGATGGCGGCAATAACCACCGCCAAAAGAGCGGTCGCGCCGGTCACGCAGCGGCGCCGCTGGGCCATGTTCAACTGCGGCAAACGGTCGATCATCAGCGCCGCGGCGAAGATGACGCAAAACAGCCAGCTCGCGTTCAGGTAACGGCCCGGCACGGCGAGTTTCATCAAGGGCAGCGACATGAAGGCCGGAGAGATGCCGGGCCAGCCATGGCTTGTGCCGATTGCGATCAGCACCCACGCACAGAGCAGAACTTTTACGCCGCGGTAGCCCGGCGCAAAAAGCGACGCAGCGGCGAGGACCGCCGGGGCGACGGCGATGTAGCCGCCCGAGCTGATGGACAGGCTTCCAATGCGCACATCGGATGCGGCGATGAAATTGCCGTAGAAGTACGGAAGCAAATAAAGAATCGCGGTTTCTTTTTCCTGCACCATGCCGACAAACTGATCGCCGTGCCCGCCGATACTGGCTTCCGGCAGATACGTGACAAAAGCCACGAGAAGCGGCGCGCCGGCAACAAGGGCCAGGCTGGCCCCCACCGCAAGGTCAAGGAAGACGGCGAGCGCTTCGCGGCGCGTGAGTCCGATCAAGCGAAAGAGCGCCCACGCGATGACGAAGAGGCCGTAGAGATAGGCGGTCTCGGGAAAGCCCGCATACAGAGCGAGGGCGCCCATGGCGCCGGTCACGCAAATGGCGGTGAACCTTTCGCCGTAGCCGCGTCCGCGCACGACCAGATCGCGCGAGGCGTCGACGCCATAAAGCAGCCACGGCAGGAAGGCGACGGGATTGAACGCGGCGTTGCGTAACGTTGCGAAGACGCCGTTGAACTCGTACAGCACGGCGCCGACGACGGCCGCCACCGTGCCGAGACCGAAACGGCGGAAGAAGAGATAGGCGCCGACGCCGCCCAACCACTGCAGGAAGATATGCTCCAGCGCCTGGCCGCTCGGCAGCAGCAGAAGAAGGCTCGGCGGAAACAGGGCGGCCGACTGCATCTCGCCCAGCAGCGGTGCGCCAAAGCCCTGAAAATGATTCCAAAGCGGGAGATGGCCGGCGATGACATCCTGCGCGGCGCGAAGGCCCAAGGCGAAAGACGTGATGGCGATGTTCGGATCGATCGTCGGCACGCCGCGCAGGAGCCGCGGGCCGATCCCGATCCCAAGGCCGCTGTGGGTATACGTGGGGTCTGTTAAAAATGGGCCAAGCAGGACAAGGAGCACAAGCAGGAACGGTCCCGCGGACACCGCAAGCAGCGGGAAATAAGAACGCAGCCGTGCGGAAAAAGGAGCGGTCATCAATACAGCATGCCGTGAAGCGCAATTCGTAACTTATGGGCCGGCACGGGCGTTCACAACTGCGGCTTTCACCGAAACGCCGGGCTGAGCATGTCTTCCTCTTCCGTTCGCCAAGGCCAAACGCCCGCCGCCCGGACCGAGCCTTTTATTGCGCGCTCGCCTTAGCGGTACAAGGCCAGCAGCTTGTTCGCGCGTGTGAGCGCATGAGAGACCTTATGGATGACCATATGGTCGAACATCGCGGCAAGTTCGGGATGACTTTCGCGCAGGCGCCCAAGGTCCTCGCGGCGAAGCACGTAAATGGTCGAGTCGACGTCGGCGACAATAGCCGCCGTGCGCGCCTCGCCCGTATAGAAAGCCAGTTCGCCGACAACGGAGCCCGCGTCCAGTTTCGCGAGACGCAGGACGCGCCGGTCGGCCGTGAGCTTCACGACCTCAAGGCCGCCGCTTTCGAGAAAGTACACTTCGTTCGACATATCGCCCTCGGCGCACAGGGCCTCGCCGCGCGCGACGCGCCGCTGCTCGCAATAGCCGAGGAACGCCATGCGTGCGGCGGCCTCCGTCAAAAACTGCAGCGCGGTCGTACGCGCGGATATGCCGCCCCGGCGCGCGATCAAATGGTCTTCCGCGGTTTCGATCGCGCGGTCGAGCGCGTCGAAATAATGAACGCGCATCGCGTCCGATGTCAGGGTGATGGCGCGCACAGCGCGTTCCGTGTCCTCGCTGTAAACCAGGTAGAACGCCGTCTTGCGATCCTGATGACGCCGCAGCATGCGTTGAAAGACGCCGACGGCGGAGCTGTCGATCCCGCTGACGCTGGAAAAGTCGATCACGATTGCTTCGACGTCCGGGGCCATGGACCGGAATACCTTGTCGATCCTGCTGGCCGAGCCGAAGAACACATAGCCGCGCAAACGGTAAAGCAGCGTCTTCTCGCCGTGCTCGCGAAGGATGCTCGTTCCGGTCTCGCAGCGCGCGACGGAACTGGTGAAGAGCGAGAGGTTTGTCGAAACGCTGGCGATCGGCAGGCGGCTGTATGTGACGATGAAGACCGCGCAGGAGAGAAGCACGCCCGCCAGGAAGCCGACCATGAAGCCGAAGTTGGCAACGAGCAGAAGGATGAAGACGATTTGCGCCAACTCGAGACGTGACGCGGTGCGCCAGGGATCCCACAGCCATTGTTTAAGCATTCCAAGGCCGAGAAAGAGCACGAGCCCGCCGAGCGCGGGTTTCGGCACGTAGGAAATCACCGTGCCGGCGCCAAGAAGCGTCGCCAGGCAAAGCGCGCCTGCAATAAGCCCGCCGACGCGCCCGCCGCCTGATCGGTAGTTCAGCAGTGAGCGGCCGATCGACAGGATGGGCGAGAAGCCGCCCACCATGGCCGAGAGTCCCGACGCGATGGCTTGTTGCTTTAGGATTCTATTGAGGTCGAACTCCCGCTGATAGCTCAGTTCAAGACTGGCGATCGAAAGAAGGGTCGTCACAAGGCCGACAAAGGCGACGACCAGCATTTCCGCCAGGTTGTCGAATAGGAAACCCGTGTCGGACAGCTCGAGCGCCAGTTCCCAAGGCGGCATCCAGGGCAAGGCCGTCATTTTCTGGAACAGCCACGTATTTGCGGCGCAATACTCAGGGGAGCAGAAATTGCTTTGCAAAGCGAGATTTACGATCAGCGTCGCAGCCGCCATGACGGCCGGGATGAGCACGGCGCCGGAAATGCGCGGCGCGAGAACGAAGAGCGTGAGCGCAACGACGACGCCGAAGGCAAGTTCCGGCCGCCATGGATTGAGGGCAAAGGCTTCAATGCCCGTGAGGCTCAGGGGGATGCCGCCGATGATGTTGAGCGCGCCGCTCGCGATCAACCAGCCCGTGGCGGCCAAGAATCCGGCCATGACCGCGAAAGGTATGTAGCGCACCAGTTGCGCAAGGTTTGCCCGCGCCACAAAGTAAAAGGTCAGTCCGAGGAACACCCCGGTCAGCGCGACCGCCGCGAGGGCGAGCTGCAGCGCCAGCGGGCCGCCCGGCCCCCCGGGGAGCTGCATCGCGCCCAAAGCGGCCAGAATGCTGGCGAGCACGGTAATGGTGTTTGAGTCCGGACCGGCGATGAACGAACGGCCCTCGGATAAAGCGCCCGCTACGGCGCCGATCACCGCCGTGATCAATGTTACGGTGATGGCGTATGCAACGAGGCTGGAGAGCGGCCCGGCAAATAACAGAGCGCCGTAAGACAGGGAGTAGATGATCGCCGAAAGTCCGGCAATGACGCCGGCCGAACCCTGGCGAACGAGCGACGCCGCCGACATCTCACGCGGCCGCCGGCGCGGAATGTGCGCCTACAAATAGTCCGAGCACGGCGTCGACCAAGGCATCATTGGAATCGACGAACCGGGAGGGATTGGCGCGGTACTGACGTTCCATGCCGAAGGGAATCTCCGTGCAGCCCAGGACGACGATCTCCGCGCCGCGGTCCCAAAGGGACTGTGCCGCGGCGTCGTACAGGTGCTCGGCTTCGGTCCACTTATTGGCTTTATTCATTGCGATCGCGGGCGAGATCAATGTCTCGAACTCATGATCGCTTGGCGTCACGACTTCGTAACCCATGGCCGACAGCGTATCGCGATAGATGCCCATACGGTGCGTGCCGAAGGTCGACAGGACGCCAACACGGGATGCCACCGGGTTTTTCCGGCGTACCTGTTCGGCGCTGGCTTTCACGATGTGGAGCACCGGGACCGGCGATGCGGCCTGCATTTCGTCGTACCAGCAGTGAGCGCTATTGCAGGGGATACAGATCGCGCGCGCGCCCTGGGCGCTCAAAAACCGGATGCCGGCCAGAAGGTGCGGGAGCGGTGACGGGCCTTTGCCCACGACGCTCGCGGTGCGGTCGGGCGTCGTGCAGTCGCCGTAAAGGAGAACGGGGATATGTTTCTGATCGACGTCCGCCGGCGTCTTCTTCACCAGCTTGCGCAAAAAATCGGCCGTCGCCAGCGGTCCCATCCCGCCTAAGACACCCAGAAAATTCGTCTCCATCGTACGCCCCCACCCCTCGCTGGGACCATACGCGAACGGGCGGGCGAACGCATCTTTTCCGTTACATTACTTTTTGCATCACCATATTGCCCGTTATACTCGGCTGCGAAGAAGCGAGGGGGACATGCGGGCGGTTCTTGCGCCGGCCCAAGTATGGATAGGCAGGGGGATGTCGCGGATCCGGGCGGCGGTGCAGCGCCCCGCCGCGCTCGGCGTCATCCCTGTCATCTATTTCGTCCTCCTGCTCGCGGGCGTGGTTCGCGCCTATACGCCCGTGCCGACCCACGACATGTGGGAAGGCGCGCTGCTTTCCTATTTACGCGCCGTGGAGAACGGTTTTCTTTCGGAGACCTTCTCCTTCTGGAATGAACATCGCATCGTTCTTTCCAAGCTGCTGTTCTGGATCGACTTCCAGTATTTCGGCGCGCGGTTCGCTTTCCTGACCGCGGCCAACGTCGTGCTTTTACTTTCGATCTGGGTGACGCTTTGCGTCCAGGCCCGCGGGCTGTTCGCCAGGCGTGACGACTGGTTCGCCGTTTGCGCCGGTCTATCGGCCTTGTCGCTGTCGTGGCTGCAACGCGAGAATCTCGACTCGCCCTTTCAAAGCCAATTTCTCCTGGCTTATCTCGTGCCGCTGCTCGCCTTTTGGGCGATGGCGCGGTCGATGCGCGCGGGCCGCGACCGGCGCTGGTTTGCCGCCTCGCTTGTTCTCGGCGCGGCATCGTCGGGGACCATGGCGAACGGACTTCTGGTGTTCCCGCTGCTGTTCGCGATGCAGCTGGTGCTCGGCCTTGCCCGCGCGCGGTGGTCCTGGGCCCGGCTTGGTTTCATCGTTGCGTGCGGAGCCGCGCTGACGGTGTTGTGGTTCCATGGATATTCCGGGACGGCCTCCGCCCCGCCGGCGGCGCGGAACCTCGTCGTCTTCGCCGCGACGTTCATCGCTTTTCCGTTCGCGGCTCTTACAGAAACGATCGCCGCGGGCATGGCCGGCGCCGCCTTGTATGTCGCAGGGCTGACGTATGTCGTGCGCCGGTGCTGGACCGAGCGCGCGCGGCTCGATCCTCATGTCCTCGCGCTCGTCGCGCTCGCCGCCTATGTCCTGGCGACGGCGATACTGACCGCCTATGGCCGCGCGGCGGAGCTTGAAAACGCCGCCCTGGTTTCGCGCTATGCGACGCCGTCTCTTGTCGCATGGGCGGCGCTCGCTCTTCTTCTTGCGGTGATGCTGCAGGATCGCGGCGATGCAGGCCGGCTATTACTTCGTACAAGTTGGGCGATCGCGCTCATCCTCTTTCCGGTTCAACTGATCCGGCCGCTCGGTGACGACGGACCGGCTTTGGTGCATGGAAGCCGCCGGGCGGCGCTGGCGTTCGAACTCGACATTCCCGATCCAGAGGCGACCGCCTGGGTGTTCCATGCGCGATCGGGAGAACAGTATGAAGTGTTGCGGGATATCGCGGCTCAGCTCGCGTCGTCGCACCGGTCCGTTTTCGCCGATCCCATGTGGGACGAGGTCATCGCGCGGCTGGGCACATCCGCCGGCGCCGGCGCCCGCGCCTGTGAGAACGCCGTGGAGAGTGTGAGCGCTATTCCGGGCGATACCGCATATCGCGCGGTGCATGGCTGGGCGGTGGATCTGCAAAGCCGGCGTCAGCCGCGCTTCGTCTACTTCGCCGCCGATGGAAAAATCGTCGGCGTCGCGGTACGTGGGGCGCCGCGGTACGACGTGGCGGACATCTTTTATCCGCGCAACGGCTATCGCGGTTTTGACGGCTATGTCTTGGTTTCAAACGCCGCGCGGTTTGAAGTGGTCTGTCCCGCGCCGGCATAAAAAACCCCGGCAGCGCCGCCGCCGGGGCTCTTTACAGACAATATGTTTAATACGCGAAGCGCGCGCCGATCCGGAACATGCGGCCGATGCGGTCGAAGTTGTCGTTGTCGAGGCCGCCGTAGAATCCGTTCTGGATGCCCGCGGCGATCATCGGCGGATCGCGGTTGAGCGCATTCTGGACGACCGCATACATCGTGACGTGGTCATCCATGATCTTATAGTTGGCCGCGAGGTCGATGTACTGAACGGAACCGATGCTGTTCTGATTGATGGTCGGCGCGGTCGCCGTCGAGGCCGGGCATCCGGACGAACAGACAACGAAGGCGTTGTTATAGACGCCCGAACCCGTGCCGCGCCATGTCACCGTGCCCGAGAAGGCTTCAAGGGTGTAGGTGAACGATGTCGTCCAGCGGAAGTGCGGCGTCGCGAGACCCGGCGACAAGCCAATCCCGCCGCTGTCCGGCATCACGCCGGCGCCCTTGATGATCGTGGTCACGTTGGTGACCGGATCCGTATCGCTCGTATCCAGTTTGAACACGTAGTTGGCAAGGCCGCGCAGCGCGATCTCGCCGTTCATGCCGCCGATGAATTTGTCGAGCGGCGTGTTGTAGGCGAACTCGAAATCAAGCCCGTCGGTCTTCTGGGTCAGCACGTTCTGCGGCTGAACCGCCATGAAGGTGATCGGTCCGACGGTCTGGCCGGCGGGCGCCGGGCCGCGCTGAATCCCCGCGCACAACGCGGTCACGCCGGCGAAGCAGCGATTGAGCACGCGTTGGCCGTCAAGAATGGTGATCGCATCCTTGATGTGGATCCGATAGTAGTCGAGCGAGGCCGTGAATCCCTCTATCCAGCTTGGCGAGTACACGAGACCCAATCCGGTCGTATCGGCTTTTTCCGGCTGAAGGTTGGGATTGCCGACGTCGGCCGAGACGATGGTCACGCTTTCATTGTTGCGGAACGGATCGTTGACATTCCCGGTTCCGGCGCGGCCCTGGTTGAACAGATCGCCCAGGTTCGGCGCGCGGATGTCCCGCGATTGCGTGACGCGCAAGGTGAGGTCGCGGGTGGGGATGTAGATCAACCCGGCCTTCCAGGTCGCGTTGAAGCCCGACTCGCTGTACTGGGCGCCGCGCACGGCGGCGTTCAGTTCGAGGGAGTCCGCCCACGCTTCTTCTTTTGCCAGCGGCACGACGGTTTCGACGAAGCCTTCCGTGACATGCCATTGCGCGTTGGTGGCGATGTAGTTGCCGGCGAAGAACCGGCGCGCGACGTCGTCGGCGCTGGCAAGGCCGCGGACCTTCTCCTTGCGGTGTTCACCGCCAAACGCCAGAGAGACCGGACCCGCCCAGGTCGAGAACGGCTCGCCCGTGAGGCTGGCCGACATCACGTCCTGCGACAAGATGGTGATGGCGTAACCGGGTTGCGGCGCGAGGTACTTCCACTCGGTCGGACCGTTCACGTTGGTGCCGAAGATATTGTAGGGAATACATCCGTCATTCGGGCTCGTGAGGCTCGACCGGCAGACGATCGAGCCGTTGGCGGGATTGCGCACGGCGTCGATGGCCTGATTGAGCCGCGCCGGCTGAATGTTGTCGGCGCCGCGTGTCGAATTATGCGTGGAACTGCGTGCGTAATAGGCCTCCCACTTCCAATTCGCGTCCGCGATATCGAAGTTGCCTTCCAGGCCCGCGACATAACGGCGCTGCGTGCGGCCGTTATCCGCCTTGATGTCGATCGGCGTATTGCCTGTCGCGGGATCCGTGATCGACGAGCGCGGGCCCGCGGCCATGAACGAACCCAT
>JAYRTJ010000134.1:0-8973 GCA_041919675.1 Rhodospirillaceae bacterium
AAAACGCGATGTCCGAATTCATGATGAGCCAGGTGCAGGGTCTTCTTGCCAAGGTCAGCGATGACCTCGATAAGATGAACAGAACCGCCAACGCGACCACGGACATGCTCCTCGGGGCGATCAATGACCTCGCCGCCAACCTGTTCGCCACCCAAGCCATTCTCTGCGTCCTGCTCAAGGACCATCCGGTCGATGCCGCGAAGGTCAAGGAATGGATCGCGAGCCAGACCGGCAACGCGATGGAAGCGCCCAAGGCGCAGATGGTCGTCGACCAGCTCCTGGCCGCGGCGAAGAAGTAAAACCTTCCTCCTTCCCGGAGCCGCAACCTGATGCTGCGGCTTCTCTACCGTAGTCTCACCACCATCGCCGGCGCGCCCTTGCGCGGCTGGCTGAATTACCGCGCCGCGCGCGGCAAGGAGATCGCCGCGCGCCTGCCCGAACGGCGCGGCATCGCCGCGCACGCGCGGCCCATCGGCAAGCTTGCCTGGTTCCACGGCGCCAGCGTGGGCGAGGCCCTGTCGCTTCTTCCGATCATCGCCGGCGTGCGCGGGAGCGGATGGGACGTCCTGGTCACGACCGGAACCGTGACCTCGGCCGCGCTGATGGCCGAGCGTCTGCCCACCGGATGCATCCATCAGTTCGTGCCGCTGGATCGCCCGGCCTGGGTGCGCGCGTTCCTCGCCCACTGGGAGCCCGATCTCGTCATATGGAGCGAGTCCGAGCTGTGGCCGAATATGCTCGCCGAAATCGGCGATCGGGAAATCCCGGCCGTCCTTTTGAACGCACGGCTTTCGGATAAGGCGTTTCGCGGCTGGCGGCGCTGGCCGGGCTTCGCCAAGCGCGTGCTCGCCGCGTTCGATCTTGTGCTGGCGCAGTCGAACGCAGACGCGGAACGTTTCCGTGCGCTCGGCGCTTACGACGTGCGCGCGCTCGGCAACGTCAAGCTGGCGGCGGCGCCCCTGCCCGCCGACGTCACCGGCCTCGCCGCACTCAAGGCCGCCATCGGCCACCGCCCCGTATGGCTGGCGGCGAGCATTCATCCCGGCGAGGATTGCATCGTCGGCCGCGTGCATCGGGCGCTGAAGACCCTCATCCCCGATCTTCTGACCATGGTCGTTCCGCGTCACGCGGACAAAGGGCGCACGATGCGTGACGCGATGCCCGGCCTTCGCACCGCGCTGCGCTCGGAGACGAAAGCCATCGGACCGGATGTGGAGGTTTATATCGCCGACACCATGGGCGAACTGGGCCTGTTCTTCCGGGCGGCCGGCCTCGTGTTCATGGGCAAGTCGCTGGCGGTGGGCGGCGGACAGAACCCGGCCGAACCCGCGCTGCTGGGTTGCGCGCTCGTCCTGGGCGCGGATATGAGCAACTTCCGTGAAATAACCGCCGAGCTCACGCGCGCCGGCGCCGCCCTGCAGGTGGGCAGCGAAGCGGCGATGACCGAGACCCTCGGCCACTTGCTGGCCGACAAAGCCGCGCGTGAGAGGATGGGCGCCGCGGGCCGCGCGGTCATGGCATTGCACGCAAATGCCGTGAAAGAGACACTGAATGCGCTCACGCCCTATCTCACCGGCCCCAAAATCCGTTAGATTCCCCGCCGCATGGATCAAGAGTCGGAACGCAAATTAAGGGAACTGCGCCTGAACCTGGCAGAGATCTGCCTGGAAGGGCGCGTCGAGCGCATCGGACAGCTCTGCCGCAGCCCGGCGGGCGACGCGATCATGACCATGATCAATTCCGGCGTGCGCCACCTTGCGATGACCAAAGGCGACCAGGCGGTTGCCGAGCGCTGCCACCGGATCCTTTCGGTCGAGCATGACGTCGCGCGCAAGGTCAGCGCCTATCTCGCCTTGTCCTTGTTCACCCCGCCGCAAAGCATCGAGCGGGCCTTCGACATCGTGGACGTGCCGACGCCGCTGCTCTGCACGGTGGTCAAGGTGCTGCTGGCGGTGCCGATGTTCTTCACCCGCGAAGGCGCGCGCCGCCGCGCCCTCGCCCATGTGGAAGCCACGGTCGCCGAGATCCACAAGGCGGTGACGGTCATCGATGAGTTCGAGTTCCGCCGCGAGGTGTTGTCCGGTTTCATGGACGGTTACGTGATCTCGTCCATCTACGGCGAGGATGTGCCTTTGCGCACACTGGCGCAAAAGCGCGGCGATCTGATCCGCAGGTACCTCGAGATCCACAGCCTCGCGCACGACATCACGCCGCCGCCGCATCCCGGGAGCCAGACGACGGTACGCGTGGGCATCTTGTGTCCGGGCACGATCAGTGAAGTGGCCGCCATGCGCGGACATCTGGTGGGGCTCGACCGCAGCCTGTTCCAGGTCACGGCCTATGTGCCCGATGAAGCCGCGACCTCGGTGAGCGCGGGCTTCGAGGATGTTGCCGACGATTTCGTGGCGCTGCCGGTGTCCGACATCACCGCCTGCGCGCAAGTCCTGGCGCAGGAGGAACTGGACGTCCTGATCGCGGGCGCCAACATCACCAACACCTGCAAGTTCCCCTGGACCCTCCTGATGGCGCAGCGCCTCGCGCGCCTTCAGGTGGCCATGCATTGCAGCAGCCTGACCACGGGCCTTGCGAGCGTGGATATGTTCATCAACGGCGCGCTCAACGAGCCGGGCGACGCCGAGGAGGATTACACCGAGGAACTCGCGCTTATTCCCGGATCGTCCAATCACTATATCTTCGCAAGCAAGGCGCAGATCGCGCCGGAAGAGCTCACGCGCGAACGCATCGGCGTGCCCGATGCGGCGCTGCTGCTGGCCACCGGCGCGAACTACTTCAAGATCGGACCTGAACTGCTGACCACCTGGGCGCGCATCCTGGAAGCGGTGCCGAACGCGCACCTGGTCATGTATCCGTTCAATCCCAACTGGACGACGCATTACCCGCATAAAGACGGATTTTTGCGCTTCGTGCAGGAGCGTTTCGCCGCGCGCGGCGTCGGCGTCGAGCGCCTGCACGTCCTCGAATCCCAGCCGAGCCGGGCCCCGCTGCTGGGCGTCTTGAAGCTGGCCGATCTTTATCTCGACAGCTTCCCTTACGCGGGCGCGGTCTCGCTGCTCGATCCCTTGAGCGTGGGCTGCCCGCCGGTGGTGCGCGAAGGACATACCGCGCGCTGCCGTCAAAGCGCGGCCCTCCTCAGGGAAATCGGCCTCGACGTGCTGGTCACACGCTCGATGGAAGACTATGTGACCGTGGTGAAACGCCTGCTCACCGACCACAGCCTGCGGCGCGAGATGGCCGACGCGGTGAGGGACGCGACGCGCGCGGCGCATCTCGGCTCCAGGGGCATCGGCGCCGCGGTGGGTGACGTGCTGCTCGCGGGCTTACGCAAGAAACTCAAGGCCGAAGCTTAACGTTCCGGCGCGGCGCTCTCGCTTGCGGCCCCGCGCGCCTCGTTGGCGATCTCCGTCGCGCTCTTCATGATCATCAGAAGAAGCAAAAGCACCGTCACGCACATCAGAAATGCCTGCCAGGACTTCGACCGGAACTGGTCGTAGGCGATGCTGGCCATGACAAAAAAGCCGGTGAACGCCGCCGCGATCACGAAATATGCGACGTGCCCGGCGGTGCTCACGGCTTCTGATACGCCTGAAGCGCGTCTTCAAGGCGCGCGATGTAATCATTACGGATGGCGTTGGCGACCCGCAGCTCCTGGATGCGCCGCTCCTCGCCCACATAGAGGCGCGCGAGGGTCAGGATGGTTTGCGCGAACGCCGGCTCACGCACCGCGATGAGGTTGGTGCGGTCCCATTCGAGGTTGGGGAACGAGGCGAGCGTTCCGAGGTTCGAGATCGCGCGATAACCGAAACTATTGTCGTCGCGCCAGATCGCCACCAACGGGATGTACCCAAGGCCCGCCACAGACTGCGCCAGCGCGCCGGCGTCCGAGATATCGTAAAACGCGCAATTGAACTTTGCGACCGCCGGCTGCCAGCGGCGGATATGCGCCGCGGTCTCGGGCGGGAGGAACTTGGCTTCGCACGACAGAAGCGTGCAGGCCGGGATGGACTCTTCGGCCCTTGTGACGGCCGGAACTTCGGCGAGTTCGATTTTCGCATCGGAGCGAAAGCCGGGCGCCGCGATCACCTGCCAGCCCGCGGCGGCGTACTGCTGCATCTGCGACGTGGACCCGGCGGAAAAGAACACCGCCGTTGGCGCGGCATTGCGGTCCTGCCGCCGCAGGTCCTCGGCAAAAATGATCGGAATATCGTCGCTCATGAAGACGGTCGGAGCCCTACACCGGCTGGTCATCCTGGGCAACGGCGGGCGAGGGCCCGCCTTCCTTTAATTCGCGCCTTCGCGCGACCCCAGGATCCAGGGTTACGAACACTACTGTATGCAAAAGCAGCCCGTTTGTCGAAGGAGCGAGCCCGGCAACCCTGGATCCTGGGCGTTCGGTCAGCGCGGCCGTGACCGTGCCGTGGCGCAGAACCGTGATCGCCGCGTCGTGGCCGGTCTCCACTTTGAAGATGCGCGCGGCGGTTTCAGGGCGCATCAAGGTTACCGGTCTGCAACGTCGAGGGGCATGATGAGCCCTAACCGTCTCCGCCAGATGCCCGGTTGGCCAGCGCATCGACCCGCGCATTGACCAGCGCATTGGCCAGCTCATGGGCCATGATTTTCAACACCGGCTGCCAGTCGCGGCCCCGGCGCTGGCGAAACAGCCGCATGGCCGGGTACCAGGGCGTGTCCCCGCGCCCCGACAACCACCGCCAGTCGTTGGCCTCGGCGATCAGGGTCCAAACCGGCTTGCCGAGCGACCCGGCGAGATGCGCGACCGCGGTGTCGACGCTGATGACAAGATCAAGCGCGGACACCGCCGATGCGGTCGCACCAAAGTCGCGAAGTTGCGGGGCGAGATCGATCAGGCGCGCCGCGGCCGGCGCAGCGTCACGCTCGGCCGCCACGTCGCCGACCTGCAAGCTGAACCACGACACGCCGGGCACGGCGAGCAGAGGCGCGAGCAGATCAAGGGTCACAGACCGCTTGTCGTCGGCTTCATGCTTCGGGTTGCCGCGCCAGACGAGCCCGACCTTCAGGTCACCGGAGAGCGCGAAGGGCGGCGCGCCTTCAGGCGTCTTGAGATACGGGATCGGCGCGGGGATCGTTTCAAGGCGCGTCCCTAGCACATGCGGCAGGCTCATGAGCGGGAGATAACACTGTGCTTCAGGCACGGGCGTACCCGCCGTCACAGTCCGCGCCACACCCGGCGCCGTGGCCAGGAGTTTCTCGAGGCCGGGATGGCATTCCATCACCACACGCGCGCCGCGCGCGGCGGCTTGTTCCGCGAAACGCACAAAGTGGATGGCGTCGCCGATACCTTGTTCCAGCGTGAGCAGAAGCGTCTGCCCCCCGAGCACTTCACCACGCCAGCGCGGGATCGCGAGTTTACGCTCCGCGCGGCCCGGGCGGCGGAACCGCCATTCGTATTCGGCAAAACCGCGTTCCAGATCGCCCGAGACAAGCAGCGCGTTGGCGAGATTCCAGTGCGCCTCGGCGCTGTCGGGCGCGAGGGCCACGGCGCGCTCCAGGCAGGCGACCGCCTCTTTCGGGTAACCCCAGGTACGGTAGATCATGGCCAAGTTGATGAACGGGCGCGGCGCTTTCGGATCGATCATGGCGCTGGCGTGGAACCAGCGTTCGGCGCCGACCAGGTCACCGTGCTTGAAGGCGGCGACGCCGGCGTTGAAGAAGGTGTTGGGATCCTTCGCGCCGCCCGCCACCAGACGCTGATAGGCGGCCTGAGCCCGCGCGTAGTCTTTTTCCTGCTGATAGATGACCGCGATGTCGTAGAGGGCGGGCGGATAATTCACGTTGATGCGCAAGGCCGCTTCCAGCGCGAGGCGAAACCCCTTGGCATCGCCCATCAGGCGCAGCGCGGTCGCGATCCCATAACAAAGGCCTGCGTCCACGGTGGAGACGGCGCCGGCCCGCTGGAACAGCGCCAGCGCCAAAGCCGTGTCGCCGCCATTGAGTTCGATCTCGGCAAGGCGTTTCAGGGCGTCGGCTTCGTCCGGGTGCAGGCGAAGAATGCCGCTGTAGATCGCTTTCGCCCTGACGACGGCGCCGCGCTCATAGGCTTGCGCCGCGTCCTCCAGGAGGCCGCCAATGATCTCGCGCTCTTTGCCTGACTCGGGCATGATCCGCGATATCATTCGAGCAAGAGATGACGCAAGACCTCGTTCGCGCCCCCGTCCCCGCCCTGATCGAGGACGCCATCCGGCTGCATGCGGCCGGATCCATCGATCAGGCCCGCGCCATATATAAGAGTGTGCTTGCCGCCGCGCCGCGCGAGGCCGCGGCGCTGCACGGCCTGGCCTTGATCGCGGTGGACGAGGGTGTGCCCGACAGGGCTTTGCCGTTCCTCGCCACCTGCCTGCACATCGCGCCCGAGAACGCCGTTTACCGGACCAGCCTGGGCCTTGCGCTGGCGAAGCTGGGGAAGGTCAGCGAGGCGGCCGCGCAGTTCGTCGATGCCGCCAACCGCGCGCCGCATCTGGCCGAACCGCGCATCCATCTCGCCAGGGCCCTGGCCCGCATGAACCGGCGCGCCGAGGCGCTGAGGATCCTGGCGGAAGCGGTAGAGATGTTTCCCGAGCGCGCGGACGTATGGATCGCCAAGGGTCAGGAGGAACGCGCGCACCGGCAGCCGGCGGACGCCGAGGTGAGCCTGCGGCGCGCCCTTACGCTGAGGCCCGGCGATTCAAATATTCTCAACGATCTCGGCGTGATCGTGCGCGCGCAAGGGCGCACGGCGGAGGCGGTTTCGATCTACCGCGAGGCGCTCGCCATCGCGCCGAACGATCCGCTCACGCACGGCAATCTCGGCAACGCTCTCACAGAGCTGAAAGAGATCGACGCCGCGGAAGAGCACTTGAGACAAGCCGTCGCGCTGGCGCCGGGATCCGTCGCGCACCGCTGCAATCTTGCGATCTTCCTGACACGCGAAGACCGGCCGCACGAAGCGGTGATCCTGTTCCGCGATGTCCTGATGCGGGCGCCGGGGCACGCCGACGCGTGGACCAATCTCGGCGTGGCGCAGCTCGACATGGGCGATGTCGCCGACGCCGAGGCGTCGATCCGCAAGGCTGTCTCAATCGCGCCGCAAAACGCGGAAGCGCACTACAATCTCGCCTGGGTGCTGCTGCTGACCGGCCAATGGCGCGAAGGCTGGCGCGAATATGAATGGCGCTGGCGGATGCGGCACTTCAGCTCGAAGCGGCGGACCTTTACGCCCCCGTTATGGAATGGCGCGAAAATCGAAGGCGCGCTTCTCCTGCATGCCGAGCAAGGTCTTGGCGACGCCATCCAGTTCGTGCGTTACGCCGAGGCCGCGAACGCACGCTGCGGCCGCCTCATCCTGGAATGTCCGAAGGCGCTGGTGCGCCTGTTCAAAACGATCCCCGCGATCAACGAGGTCATCGCGGCCGGCGAAGCCTTGCCGGCCTTCGACGCGCATGCGCCGCTGATGAGCTTGCCGCACATCTTCGACACCATGCCCGAGACGGCGCCAAACAAGGTTCCTTATCTCAAGGCACAGGATCTCAAGGCGCAGGGCGGCCTCACGCTTCCCAAGTCCGAACGCCGGCGCATCGGGCTGGTCTGGGCCGGCTCGCCCGACAACAAGATCGACAAACGCCGGACCTTGCCGGCCGCGCTGTTCGCGCCGCTCATGGAAGAGACCGCGGCGGACTTCGTCAGCCTGCAGGTCGGCCCCAAGGCCGGTGAAGCCGCGGCATTGCCGCAGGACCGCCTGGTCTTTGCCTGCGACGGCCATGTGGAGGACTTTGCCGATACCGCCGCGGTGATCGCTCAGCTGGACCTCGTCATCGGGGTCGACACGGCCGCGATTCACCTCGCGGGGGCGCTGGGCATCCCGGTGTGGGTGCTGCTCCCCAAAATGCCGGACTACCGCTGGATGCTCGGGCGCGACGACAGCCCCTGGTATCCGTCCATGCGCTTGTTCCGGCAGGAGGAATCGGGGAATTGGGAGGACTTGATGTGGCGGATCCGGGCCGCGTTAACCCTTCTTCAATCTTCCTCCTAAAAGGTCCAAGTTTGGAAAACTACCCCTGCCGTGGTACCACTGGCGGCAGGTGAGCTTTGCCGCGAAGACACCCCCAGGCATGAATGGCTTGGCGTAGGGGACGAACCCGAGGAGCTAAATGGTCGGCATACTTTCAAGCCTTCCGATCAGTGTGACCGGATCCGGCCTGCTCGGAACCGCCGGCTCGTCGGGCGCGTCCGTGCTGGGTGCGTTCAACTCCGACGGAACCAGCGCCCTGCTCGGCAATATCGGCTCGACCACCAGCTCGCTCATCAATCAGATCAAGGCGAATGCCAACGCGCGCCTGACCGAACAGCAGCAGGCCATTCAGGACGCCGCGACCCAAAAACGCGATGCAATCGAGGTGCAGAACGAGCGCTGGATCGCGGTGAAGGCGCAGGTCAATAACGCCGAGATCGCCGTCGATAACGGCAAGGAAAGCATCGAGAAGATCAATCAGACCTTGCTTCTGATGCGCGGCAGCGTCGGCGGAACGACCGAAGACCTCAAGTTCTATAAGGACCAGTACGACACGCAGGTCACGCAGATCAACAACGAGGCGGACGCCGGCGGCGTCGGCTTCAACCTGATCGGCAACATCAATCGCAGCGACGGCACGCCCAATAAGATCGAATATCGCAACGATTTGGGCATGGGCACGACGCAGTTGGTCGGGACCTATGCCGGCAGCGATTTCAGGATCGAAGCCAACGACGGTACGGTGTGGGTGCCCGATTTGGGCTCGGATCTGATCGAAGCCTATTCGGCCCTGGGCGGCACGGCACAGAAGTACACGACCGGGGAAGGCGTCGAGATCCGCAAGGCGACCTCGACCCGCAACGGCATGGAACTTGTCAGCTTCAACGCGCAGACCAACGCGATCACGGTGAAAATCACCGTGGTGCCGCACG
>JAYRTJ010000135.1:0-8796 GCA_041919675.1 Rhodospirillaceae bacterium
ACCAGCATCGCGGCGTCGCCTGTCGGCACCGTCCTCGTCGAAGAATCCGTGCTCGGCTGGAAAGAATACGAGATGGAAGTCGTCCGCGACAAGGCGGACAACTGCATCATCATCTGCTCCATCGAGAACGTGGACCCGATGGGCGTGCACACCGGCGATTCCATCACGGTCGCCCCGGCCCTCACGCTCACCGACAAGGAATACCAGGTGATGCGCAACGCCTCGATCGCCTGTCTCAGGGAAATCGGCGTCGACACCGGCGGCTCGAACGTCCAGTTCGCCATCAATCCGGCCGACGGGCGTATGACCATTATCGAGATGAACCCGCGCGTGTCGCGTTCGTCCGCCCTCGCCTCGAAAGCGACGGGCTTCCCGATTGCAAAAATCGCCGCCAAGCTCGCGGTCGGTTACACGCTCGACGAACTCACCAACGACATCACCAAGGCGACGCCGGCCTCCTTCGAGCCGACCATCGACTATGTGGTCACGAAGATCCCGCGCTTCACCTTCGAGAAATTCCCGGACGCCGATCCCTTGCTGTCCACCAGCATGAAGTCGGTCGGCGAAGCCATGTCCGTGGGCCGCACTTTCGCGGAAAGCCTGCAGAAGGGCCTGCGCTCGCTGGAAACCGGCCTCAACGGCCTCAACGAAATCTCGCTCGACGACAGCGGCGCGCCGACCATGGACAAGGATGCTCTGCGCCTCGCCATGACCAAGCCGCGCCCGGACCGCCTGCTCGTCGCCGCCCAGGGCCTGCGCGCCGGCCTGAGCGCCAACGAAGTGCACCGCGCGACCAAGTTCGATCCGTGGTTCGTCGCTCAGTTGAAGGCCATCGTCGACACCGAAGCTCACGTGCGCGCCAAGGGCCTTCCGTCCGACCGCCAGGGTTTGCTGCGTCTCAAGAAGATGGGCTTCGCGGACTCGCGCCTCGCCGAGCTTACCGGCGGGAAGGCCGCGGACGTGTTCAAGCTGCGCCATCAGCTCGGCGTGCGCCCGGTGTTCAAGCGCATCGATACCTGCGCCGCCGAATTCGCCTCGCCGACGCCGTACATGTACTCCTGTTACGAAGGCGACGGCCTCAACGAGCCGGAGTGCGAATCCGAACCGTCGGCGAAAAACAAGGTTATCATTCTCGGCGGCGGCCCGAACCGCATCGGCCAGGGCATCGAGTTCGACTACTGCTGCGTCCACGCGGCGTTTGCTCTTCGCGACGCCGGGTTCGAGACCATCATGGTCAACTGTAACCCCGAAACGGTGTCCACCGATTACGACACCTCGAACCGCCTCTACTTCGAGCCGCTCACGGCCGAAGACGTCATCGAGCTCATTACCACCGAACAATCGAACGGCAAGGTCCTCGGCGTGATCGTGCAGCTCGGCGGCCAGACGCCGCTGAAGCTCGCCCATGCGCTGG
This sequence comes from Rhodospirillaceae bacterium, assembly GCA_041919675.1. Classification (GTDB taxonomy): domain Bacteria; phylum Pseudomonadota; class Alphaproteobacteria; order Rhodospirillales; family Rhodospirillaceae; genus SHVO01. The sequence continues at coordinate 1,415 of JAYRTJ010000135.1, forward strand.
AAGCCGCCGGCATCCCCATTCTCGGCACCTCGCCGGACGCCATCGACCTCGCCGAAGACCGCGAGCGTTTCCAGCGCCTGCTTGAAGACCTCAAGCTGCGCCAGCCGGCCAACGGCACCGCGCGCAGCGCCGACGAAGCGCGCGCCGCGGCGAATCGCATCGGTTACCCCGTCGTCATTCGCCCGTCCTACGTGCTGGGCGGCCGTGCGATGCGCATCGTCTATGACGAAGCCGGCGTGTCGGAATATATCCGCAGCGCCATGAAGGCGACGGGCGACAACCCGCTGCTCATCGACTCCTATCTCTCCAACGCGATCGAAGTGGACGTCGACGCCCTGTGCGACGGCAAGGACGTCTATATCTCCGGCATCATGGAGCACATCGAGGAAGCGGGCATTCACTCGGGCGACAGCGCCTGCGCGCTGCCGCCGCACACGCTGCCCCAGGAGATCATCGCGGACATCCGCCGCCAGACGAATGCCTTGGCGCTTGCGCTGAAGGTCGTCGGTCTGATGAACGTGCAGTACGCCGTGAAGGACGGCGTGGTGTACATCCTCGAGGTCAATCCGCGCGCCAGCCGCACGGTGCCGTTCGTCGCCAAAGCGACGGGCGTTCCGGTTGCGAAGATCGCCGCGCGTATCATGGCGGGCGCGAAGCTCGGCGACTTTGGCCTGGTGGGCCGCGAAGGCTCGGCCATCTCGAATCATGTTGCGGTTAAAGAAGCGGTCTTCCCTTTCAACCGCTTCCCGGGCGTCGACATCGTTCTCGGCCCGGAAATGAAGTCCACCGGCGAAGTCATGGGCCTCGATACCGACTTCCCGCGCGCCTATGCAAAAGCGCAGCTTGGCGCCGGCTTGGCGCTGCCGGTCTCCGGCACGGCCTTCCTGTCGGTGCGCGAGCGCGACAAGGAACAGGCGGTGAACCTGGCGCGCCGTCTTGTGAATCTCGGCTTCAAAGTCATCGCGACGCGCGGCACGCAGGCCGCGCTGGCTAAAGCCGGCATTCCGGCCGAACCGGTGAACAAGGTGGCCGAAGGCCGCCCGCACTGCGTCGACGAGATGATTTCAGGTAACGTCCAGATGGTTATCAACACCACGGAAGGGGCGCAGTCCCTCAAGGACAGCTTTACGATCCGTAGAACCGCTCTAACCCGCAATATTTGCCATTACACCACGTTATCGGGCGCGGAAGCGGCCGCGACGGCCATTGGAGGCCTCAAAGAGGGGGCCCTTGATGTTGCGCCCCTGCAATCCTATTTTAGTCGCTAGACGACATTCGATCGTTAGGATCTGGCCCTCGCCTCCACGGCGTGGGCTGTTCTATTTCTTGAGGACGAGGAAGCGTCATGGAAAAAATTCCAATGACCGCGGAAGGTTTGGAGCCGTTGAAGGCCGAGCTGCATCAGCTCAAGGCCGTGGAACGCTATGCCGTGATCAAGCAGATCGCCGAAGCGCGCGAGCATGGCGACCTTTCGGAGAACGCCGAATATCATGCCGCGCGTGAGCGCCAGAGCTTCATCGAGGGCCGCATCAGCGAGCTGGAGGACATCGTCAGCCGCGCCGACGTCATCGACCTTTCGAAGCTCTCGGGCGGCAAGACCGTGCGCTTCGGCGCCTCGGTGACCGTCGCCGACGTCGAAACCGACGAAGAGACCACCTATCAGCTCGTCGGCCCGTACGAGGCCGACCTGAAGAAGAACAAGATCTCCGTGCAGTCGCCCCTGGGCCGCGCGCTCATCGGCAAGACCATTGGCGATACCGCTGAAGTGAGCGCGCCGGGCGGATCGAAAGGCTACGAAGTCCTCAGCGTGAAGTTCAAATAGGCGTTGAGCCTTTCGAGGCCGCCCTACGTGAAGTTCAAATAAGCGCTGCAGCGACGTGAAAAACAAAAGGGCGCTTCGGGCGCCCTTTTTTTATGTCCCGACGCCCGCCGGTACGGTGAGCGGCGGTTGGACCGGCTTGTCGCCGTCCACGGCGATGGGCACCCCCGGCAGATTCTTGGCGCTGCGGATCGCCAGGGCCGATTTCACGTTGGCGACCTTGGGGGCCGCCGTGAGCTTCTCGGTGACGAACTTCTGATAGGCGTCCCAGTCCTTGGCCACGATTTTGAGCAGGAAGTCGGTCTCGCCGGCCAGCATGTGGCACTCGCGCACCTCGGGCCATTCCTTGACCAGGGTCTCGAAGGCCGACAGATCGACCTCGGCCTGGCTGTTGAGGCCGACGTGGGCGAAGACGCTGACCGCATAGCCCAATTGGGCCTGGTCGAGCTGGGCGTGATAGCCCTTGATGTAGCCCGCCTGCTCCAGCGCCCGGACGCGCCGCAGACACGGCGGCGCCGAGATCCCGGCCCGGTTGGCCAGCTCAACGTTCGTCATTCGGCCGTCCGCCTGCAGATCGGAAAGGATCTGGCGGTCGATCCGGTCGAGTTTCACGCGTTGCATTCATCCCCCAACATCTGAAGCAGAGCCGGCGCCTCTCCCCAAACGCGCGCAAGATTGTTATAAAGATTAGCGCTAGAACGCAACTCCTATAGGACACGCTCTACGAGTTATGCTTGGGGCGCAGGCGAGGTTCGGGCGGCCTTGCGCCCCGTTTCGTGCGACCGTATATCTGAACGCCCTTATTTTGCTGCGCTGCAAAGCAGTTTTTGCCCTCGGTGAGGCCCGGCTAAGCTATGTCAAATACTCATACCAAAGTGCTGATCCTCGGTTCGGGCCCGGCCGGCCTCACGGCCGCGATTTATTCCGCCCGCGCCAACCTCGCCCCGATCGTGGTGGCGGGAATGCAGCCCGGCGGCCAGATGACCATCACCACCGACGTCGAGAACTATCCGGGCTTCCCGGACGTCATCCAGGGCCCCTGGCTCATGGAGCAGATGCAAAAGCAGGCCGAGCACGTCGGCGCGCGCATGGTCGGCGACACCATCGTGAAACTCGACCTCACGAAGCGTCCGTTCACCGCGGTCGGCGATTCGGGCGACACCTACACGGCCGATACGCTCATCATCTCCACCGGCGCCTCGGCGCGCTGGCTCGGCATCGAATCGGAAAAAAAGTACCAGGGCTTCGGCGTGTCCGCTTGCGCGACCTGTGACGGGTTCTTCTTCCGCGGCAAGGAGGTCGTGGTCATCGGCGGCGGCAACACCGCGGTCGAGGAAGCGCTGTACCTGACCAACCACGCCACCAAGGTCACCCTCATCCACCGGCGCGATTCGCTGCGCGCCGAGAAGATCCTGCAAAAGCGCATGTTCGAGCATCCCAAGGTCCAGGTGATCTGGGACTCCGTGGTCGATGAAGTCCTCGGCAAGGACGCGCCGCCGGGCGTCACCGGCGTGCGCGTGCGCAACATCAAGACCAATGCCGTTCACGAGCTGAAGGTCGACGGCATGTTCGTCGCCATCGGCCACACGCCGAACACCGAGCTGTTCAAGGGCGTGCTCGACATGGACGAGAACGGCTATCTCGTGACGCAGGCGGACTCGACACGTACGAATATTCCCGGCGTGTTCGCCGCCGGCGACGTGCAGGATCATGTCTATCGTCAGGCGGTCACCGCGGCCGGCACCGGCTGCATGGCGGCGCTGGAAGCCGATCGTTTCCTCGCGGCGCATGGTGGATAGATTTTTTTGTGGGTGCCCGCGGCCTAAAAACCGCGGTTTATATGGGCTGCTGGACGCGCAATAGGCGCGCGGAAAGGATCTCAAGTGCCACAACGACCGAATAGCCGTCTCGATTGGGACAAGCTGCGTGTGTTCCACGCCGTTGCCGAAGCCGGCAGCTTTACGCACGCCAGCGAGACTCTCAACCTTTCACAGTCCGCCGTCAGCCGGCAGATCAGCGCGCTCGAAGAATCGCTCGGCGTCTCGCTGTTCCATCGTCACGCGCGCGGCCTTATCCTCACCGAGCAGGGCGATCTTCTCTACAAGACCGTGCACGACGTATTCGCCAAGCTGAACAGCGTCGAAAGCCTGCTCACGGAAACCAAGGAAAGCACCGAAGGCGTCCTGCGCGTCACCACGACCGTTGCGTTCGGATCCGTGTGGCTCACCAGCCGCCTCAAGGAATTCATCAAGAGCTACCCGGGCATCGAAGTGATGCTGCGCCTCGACGACCGCGAGCTCGATCTCGCCATGCGCGAGGCGGACGTCGCGATCCGCTTCAATGAACCGACGCAGCCGGACCTGATCCAGTGCCACCTCGGCACCCTGCGCGCCAACCTCTATGCCTCGGCGGACTATCTGAAGGACCGCGGCGTTCCCCACACCCTCGAGGACCTCAAGAGCCACGATCTCGTCCTGTTCGGCGAAGGCGTCGCGCCGGTGCGGTCGATCAACTGGCTGCCCGAGATTTTGCGCGAGAAGAACATCTCGGCCCATTCGGCCCTGCGGGTGAACAACCTGTACGGCATCTACCGGGCGGTGAAGGGGGGAATCGGGATCGGCGCCCTGCCGGAATACTTCCTCCAGGAAGGCCGCGGGGTGGTCCAGGTGCTGCCGGGAGTCGAAGGACCGCCGATCGAGGCCTACTTCGTGTACCCCGAGGAACTCCGCCAATCGGCCCGCGTGGCCGTTTTCAGGGACTTTTTGGTGCGTGAAATCGCCCGCGCGAAGTCTCAGTTGCGGGTTGTCGCCCAGCATTTGGACGACGGCGCTCGTTCCGCGTAACTAACTGCAGAAATTGTCATTTTTCCTAAACAGTCAGCTATGCACCAAGTGCATAGGGCGCGCGCGATAATGTCTGTGGTGCTGAGAGGGGTTCAAGGATAGATTTTGTGCATCGCAGCAAACACTGCAGATCGGCGGTAACCGGTCCTCCCCCGGAAGCCGCCTATGGTCGAAAGACCCGTCTCCGGACGTAAAATCCATCGGCCCTGAAGGTCCTCCCCCTTCAGGGCCGAATTCTTTTCCAGGATAGCCCACAAAGACCCTTGGAGCCTGCCCAGGCGCGCCCGGGTGCTCATCGAGTCGCCTGCGCCGGTCGCCGTGACGCCGGCCGGCGCGGCAATTTTCATAGGTGGCTATTAAATTAGAAAGCCCGGCCGGGCAGTCCGGCCGGGCTTTAAGGCGCCGTCGTGAACGGGACTCGGAGCTTAGGTCAGCGCCGCGCAGAACCCTTGGATGCGCTGACAGGCTTTCTCGAGGGCTTCCGTCGAGGTCGCGTAGGAAATGCGGAAATACGGCGACAGGCCGAAGGCCGCGCCCTGCACCGCCGCCACGAGGCCCTCATCCAGAAGGGCTTCCACGAAGTCCGTATCGTTGTTGATCTTACGGCCCTTCGGCGTGGTCTTGCCGATCGTGCCCGCGCACGACGGGTAAACATAGAAGGCGCCTTCCGGCGTCTGGCAGGTGATGCCCTTGGCTTCGTTCAGCATCTTCACAACCATGTCGCGGCGCTGGCGGAAGGCTGCATTGCGCGGGGCAAGGAAGTCCATCGGGCCGTCGAGGGCCGCAACGGTCGCGGCCTGGGTGATCGAGGTCGGATGGCTCGCGCTCTGCGACTGGATCATGTTCATCGCCTTGATGAGCTCGACCGGGCCGCAGGCATACCCCATGCGCCAGCCGGTCATCGCGTAGGCCTTCGAAACGCCGTTCAGGGTCAGCGTACGGTCCATCAGCTTCGGCTCGACTTCGCACAGGGTGGCGAACTTGAAGCCGTCGTAGGTGAGGTGTTCGTAGATGTCGTCGGTCATCACCCACACATGCGGGTTCTTGAGCAGCACGTCGGCCAGCGCGCGCAGTTCGTCGCGGGTATAAGCCGCGCCGGTCGGGTTGCTGGGAGAATTCAGCACCAGCCACTTGGTCTTCGGCGTGATCGCGGCCGCGAGCGCTTCCGGCGAGAGCTTGAAACGCGCGTTTTCGCCGCAGGTGATGAACACGGGCTTGCCGCCGAACAGGAGCGCGATGTCCGGATAGCTGACCCAATACGGGGCCGGCACGATCACTTCGTCGCCGTCCTGCACGGTGGCAAGGAACGCGTTGAAGATCACCTGCTTGCCGCCGACGCCGACGGTCACTTGCTCGGGCTTGTAGTCGAGGCCGTTCTCGCGCTTGAACTTCGCGACGATGGCCTTGCGCAGCGCCGGGGTGCCGTTCGGCGGGGTGTACTTGGTTTCGCCCCTGTCGATGGCGGCCTTACCGGCGGCCTTGATGTGATCGGGCGTATCGAAGTCCGGCTCGCCGGCGCCGAGGCCGATGACGTCCAACCCTTGCGCTTTCAGTTCCGCCGCCTTGGTAGTCACCGCGATGGTCGGCGACGGCTTAATGGCGGACAGGCGCTTGGCGAGAATGGACACGGCGGACTCCTCTTGTGAAAGGGGCCGTAACGTACTTCCGGCCCCCCCTGCCCGCAACCCGAGACTCGCTCCCGAAGCTCGAAAAAGCCTTCAATTCCCGTAAAACGTACGCCGTCCAAACAACATCGTGATGTTCATGCGGCGGCTCAGGTAGCCCTCCTTGAACTCCAGGACGTCCGTCTCGTGGAAAAGGTCGGAGTCGAAGATCACCGCCCGGTTCATGCGGTAGGGGACCGTGATGGGCTTGGCGTTCACGCGCTTCAGGAAGTCCCACACCCGGGGATCGTTGCCGTTGTACTCGGCCGCTTCCCAATCGGCCGGCGCGTTCGCGTCGTATATGACAAGGCCGCCGCGGTCCGGATTGAGGTTGGCCTCGTCCGGCGTAATCCAGAAATTGACGTTCACAGCCGCCTGGTCGGCGTGGATCGTTATTCCCTTCAGCGTGCTGTCGTACTTGAAACCCCACAACAAGCGCAGGCCGTGATCGCCGATCACCGTCGGAAACGTCGCGCTCAGCTCTTCGGCGATCTGGGCCAGCAGCGGCGCCGCGAAGCCGCTCTCCGGCAAAGCCCCCAGGTATCCATTGTCGTAGGCGCGCTCCCACATGGTTGAGCCGAGGCAGAATTTGCGCAAGGCTTCCAGGCCTTCCGGCGTCAAGAGGTCGTCGATCACCGCGACCTGAGGATCGGCCTGCGCCCAGGTCTTCGCGACGATTTCGGCATTGGCGGGATTCACGGCGCGCCCGGGGATCCGTTCGCCGCCCGCGATATAAAGTTTTCCCGCCTCGACCGTAATGCCTTGCGCGGCGAGATACGCGCGCTGCTCTGCGTCGTGGCGCGCCTTATGCGCGGGCACGCGGGCGCGTGAATTGCGGCTCGCGCCGCTTTGTTGAAGCGCCGCCAGCCCTTCTTCGATCCTATTCATTTCCAGCAGGACCTTGCCGCGCGTCTCCAGCGCCGCCGGAAGATCCGGACACAGAACAAGCGCATGGTCGGCGGCTTCGAGAGCCTCGGCAAAGCGGGCCAGCATATGGAGCGTGGCGGCCCGCTTTGACCAAATCCGCGCCGCGCGCGGCGTCATCGCAAGGGCGGC
>JAYRTJ010000136.1:0-8686 GCA_041919675.1 Rhodospirillaceae bacterium
GATCGGCCGCGAAGGCGGACGGGAAGGGATCGCGGAATATCTCTCCGAGAAGACCTTCCACCTCGGCGGCTTGAAGTCATAACAGGACGCGGACGAATATCATGACGCGCACATATTCCATCGCGGTCATTCCGGGCGACGGCATCGGCAAGGAAGTCATGCCGGAAGGCATTCGCGTTCTGGAAAAGGCCGCGAAACGCTTCGGCTTCCAGCTGAAGCTGACGTGGCATGATTTCGCCTGCTGCGACTATTACGCCAAGCACGGCGTGATGATGCCCGCCGACTGGAAAGCACGGATCGGCGCGGTCGATGCGATCTTCTTTGGCGCCGTCGGGTGGCCCGATACGGTGCCCGATCACATCTCGCTGGCGGAGTCCCTGCTCAAGTTCCGCCGTGAATACGATCAGTACGTCAATCTCCGACCGGTTCGTTTGATGCCGGGCGTTCCGTGTCCGCTCGCCGGCCGCGAGCCGGGCAGCATCGATTTCTGGGTCGTGCGCGAGAACACCGAAGGCGAATACAGTCCGGTGGGCGGCCTCATGTTCCGCGGCACCGAACGTGAAATCGTCATCCAGGAAACCGTGATGACGCGCATCGGGATCGACCGGGTGCTGCGCTATGCGTTTGAACTGGCGGCCAAACGCCCGAAGAAGCACTTGACCTCGGCGACCAAATCCAACGGCATCGGCATCACCATGCCCTATTGGGACGAGCGCGTGGTCGCGATGGCGGAAAATTATCCCGGAGTGCGCTGGGACAAGTATCACATCGATATTCTGACGGCGCAGTTCGTGCTCAATCCGGACCGTTTCGATGTCGTGGTCGCCTCGAATCTGTTCGGCGATATCCTCTCCGATCTGGGACCTGCCTGTACGGGCACCATCGGTGTCGCGCCGTCGGGCAATATCAATCCGGAGCGCCGCTTCCCGTCGTTGTTCGAACCTGTGCACGGCTCCGCGCCGGATATCGCCGGGAAGGGGATCGCAAATCCTGTGGGCCAAATCTGGTCCGCCGCCATGATGCTCGAGCATTTTGGCGAACTGGAAGCCGCGGCCGCCATCCTCGCCGCGATTGAAAAGACACTCAGTACGCCGGCCTTCCGGACGCGGGACCTCAAAGGAACCGCCTCCACGGAAACTTGTGGCAAAGCGGTTGCCGACGCCGTTTAGCGGCCTGCAAAAATACGCTAAGCTGCTACCCGCTGTGAGATTGGCCCGGGGGGACCAATGCGACGAGCGCGCCGCTCTAAAGTTGAAATGAGCTTGATCTTTGACCGCATTCGCCGGACGCTCGCCGGCGTGCTGGAATTGAAGGCGTGCGCGGGGGCTGCTCTCATATGATTCCAAGTCCGAAGCTCGACAGGATCGATCTGAAGATTCTCGCGGAGCTGCAACGCTCCGGCCGCATGACGAATGTCGAGTTGGCGTCGGCGGTTTCGTTGTCGCCGAGCCCGTGTCTCACGCGCGTCAAACGGCTGGAAAGCGCGGGCTATATCACCGGCTACAGTGCGCTCATCAACCTCAACAAGCTCGGCGAATTTCTGATCGTCTTCACGGAAGTCACGTTGTCGGAACACCGCAGCGGCGATTTCTCGCGTTTTGAGCAGCGCGTGCGCAAGATCGACGAAGTGATCGAATGTCACCTCGTGAGCGGCGGTTATGACTATCTCCTGAAGTTCATCACGCGCGGCGTGGTGCACTATCAGTCGATCATTGAAGGCATGCTCGAAGGCGGCTTCGGGATCGAAAAGTACTTCAGCTACGTCGTGATCAAGTCGCCCTTCATCAAGCATCATCAGCCCATCCAGGGTCTCTTCGGCGAACCTGAAACGCTGGTGCATCATCCCGAGCCCAAATAAGAACGGCCCGCACGGGAAGGCGCGGGGCGTTGCGCCTGCGCGTGATTTCTATGCGGCAGCGGGCCGTTTCACGAACGCGCTCCGGATGAAGTACCCGACCAGCCCGATCGCGTTCCACATCAGGAAGAACTTCTGCGTCGTCGTGGGCAGGCTCCACATCAGGTAGAGGCAGCCCAAGATCGCGATGGGCGCCACGATCCACACGGCGGGGGTGTGGAAGACGCGCGCCCGCGATGGATCGCGTTGACGCAGGACTAGCACACACACGGCAACCGCGATGAAGGCGGCGAGTGTGCCGGCATTGGCGAGCGCGGCGATCTCGTCGAGCGGGATCAGGCCCGCCAGCACGGCTACGATCACCGCCGTGAGGGCGGTGATGCGGATCGGCGTGCCGGTTCTCGCATTGACGACCGCGAGTTTCGCGGGAAGCAGACCGTCACGCGCCATCACGAAGAAGATGCGGCTTTGCCCGTACAGAAACGCAAGGATCACCGTCGGCAGGGCGATGATCGCCGCGGCGCCGACAGCGGCGGCGGCGGCGCCTTGGCCAAGCTCGCGCATGATCAGCGCCAGCGGCTCCGGGCTGTTTGCGAAGGCCGTGAACGGAGTCGAGCCGACAGCGGCGGCGGCGACGCAGATGTAGAGGACCGTGCAGGCGATCATGGAGCCGACGATGCCGATCGGGAGATCGCGTTCCGGCCGCTTGGCTTCTTCAGCGGCGGTGGAGATCGCATCGAAGCCGTAATAGGCAAAGAAGATGATGGCCGCCGCCGCCATGACGCCGCGCTGCATCCCGTCCACCTCATGCTTGGCGAAGCCGTAAGGCATGAAAGGCTCGAAATTCGAAAAATCGAAGTGCGGCAGCGCGACGAGGATGAATACCAGAAGCGCGACAAGCTTCACGACCACCAGGACTGCGTTGACCGTCGCGCTTTCGCGGGTGCCGGCGATGAGAAGCCCGGCGACGCAGGCGATGATGAAGATCGCGGGGATATTCATGATGCCGCCGGCATGCGGACCCGCCGTGAGCGCCAGCGGCAGCGCGATATCGAGGGATTTGAGGAAACCCACCGCATAGCCGGACCATCCGACCGCGACGGCGCTCACCACCAGTGAGTATTCGAGGATGAGGCACCAGCCGACCACCCACGCCAGGACCTCGCCGAGGATCACATAGCTGTAAGTGTACGCGCTGCCTGAGGCTGGGATCATGGTGGAGACTTCGGCGTAGCAGAGCGCGGCGCAGGCACAGATGACGCCCGCGGCAACGAAGGAAAGAAGCACACCCGGTCCGGCGAGGTTCGCGCCGACGCCGATCAGGGTATAGATGCCGGTGCCGACGATGGCGCCGACGCCGAGCGCGATGAGATGCCACCAGGACAGCGTTCGGGCGAGCCGGTGATGGCCGGCCATGTCAGCTTGTTCGATAGGTTTGCGATGCATCCAGTTGGTCATCGGCGCGTCCCCCAGTTCGTGTCATCCCCAAAGCGAAGTCTGTCTCAGTCGGCCCCTTTGCGCCACCGCCGCCAGCGGCGCACGCGCGTAGGATCTTGCCGCGGTCTCGATCAATGCGAGGTGAGAGGGGGGTGCGTTTGAACGAAGGCGCGCGGCGTCGGCGCGGTCCGCGGCGCGGGCAGTGGTCTGTCTCGGAACGCCAATTCGCATTGTGTTGCCGCCCCCCCCCTGTGTCCCATGACGATAGGAGCGCGGTGGCGGCGTTTTCTTCTTTTTTGACGCCTTGGGAAGCGCAGCAGCTTGCAATTGGCGGAAGCGGAGGGCAGTTACTGCCGTAGCCCTACGGTGCCCAGGGGCGGTGCGGCGTAGCATCTTATGCCGCATAAAAAGCTTAACCCGGCCCGGTCTTATTGACTTTGAGGCCCTCAGCTATACACTCAGTCAGTAATACAATTTAGAAACTGACAATGTCGTTGCAGCCAAACTGGAGCGAAGCCGCCGCGTGGCTTTCCGGACATGGCCAATCAGTTTGTGATTGTCTTTCAATGATTTGTGTTCATGGTCAGACGAGGTAAGGCGTGGCGTCGGCGATGGCGGGAGCTGGACAGTACAATCTCAAGATTCCCCGGATCTCGGTGATCGATGCCCTCGCGGCCTCGCTCCGTGAGCGCGTCCTGAGCGGAGACCTCCTCCCGGGCCGCCCGCTGCCGGAAGCAGAACTCGCCGCACAATATGGGGTGGCCCGCCCGACCATCCGTGCGGCCATTCAACAGCTGACCCTGACCGGGCTCCTGGTCCGCGAAGCCAACCGCAGCGCCTATGTGCCCAGTCTGACGCCGGATCAGGTCCGCGACCTGTTTGCGGTCCGCACGCTCATCGAAATTGAAGCGATCCGCACGGTCGCCAACAACCGCTTGCCTATTCACGACGCCGAACAGGCGGTGATGCGCCTTGGCATGTTCCCGCCCGACGCCAAATGGAGCGATGTTGTCGCCAGCGATCTCGAGTTCCACCGCGCGATTGTCACGGCGACGGGCAGCTCGCGCCTTTTGCGCCTCTTTAGCCTTTTGGAGGACGAGATCCGTCTTTCCATCGCCCAGCTTCGCCCGGCGTATGAGTCGCACAAGTCTTTGTATGAAGAGCATCGCGAGCTGCTCGCGGTGATCCAAAGCGGCGATGGCGACAAAGCCGCGCATTTGCTGCGCCAGCATCTGCAGCAGGCCATCAACGACCTCTCGAAGAAGTAGACTTACTTCTTCAAACCCTGCGCAAAGCAATAGAACAGGCCCTGGCCTTCCGCTTCGCCGAGGCCTTGCGGGCTGCAGGAATTCACCTGGCGTGCGGAGTTCCATGAATTGGGCGCGGGAAGCGTGCGGTCGCCCTTGCGGTCCATGTGTCCGACCTGAACGGCCCCTTTATCGCTGCTCGTCCAGTTGTTGCACGTGGCGGTGCCGCCGGCCTGAAACGCCTTTCCGTTCGGTAGCGTCCCGGTCATGACGCTGTGAACCTTCGGGTCCAGGCGCTCGCCTTTTTCCGTCAGCGCGGAATCGTAGGCGATCGTGTTCAGCACATCGTCGTGAAGCTCCCAGGTGTTGCGGGCGATGACTTCGCCCGCCGCGTTGGCCCATGGGCCTTCGCCGATGCGGCTGATGGCGTTGACGGCGGGCGCGTTCGCTGTCGGGCTGGCGCTGAGATACGCGTGCCAGACGCGTTTTCCGGCGCCGACTTTTTCCGCGAGCTCTTGGCAATGTTTGTCGGCGCCTTCGAGGCCGCCGAGGTCGCCGCCGCGCCCTGATCCGACGCTGGTGACGAAGAAGCCCATTTCAGGCACCGGCAGCGTCTTGGGTTTGGCGTCTTGCGCCGCTCCGGAAATCGCTGTGCTGCCCGCGACCGCGAGAACCACACAAAATGCCGACATCCGTACGCGCGCCATGAAAGGTCACCGCTGTAAGTTGACAACTGTCATACTAAATTTGATGATAACAATCAGTCAATTATCACGTGACGTAACAGCCACGTTGATCGCGAGGGAGATGCGCATGACGAAACTCCGGTCCTCGCTCCTCGGCGCCGCAGCGGTGCTGACGCTCATGGCCGCGCCTCCCGCCCGAGCCGCCGAAGCGGAACTTCCGCCGCCGGTCATGACGCCGGAGCCGGCGGCATCGCCCGACGAACCGTTCCTGAAAAAAGTCTCGCCCGAAAAGGCCGCGCTGTATCTCGACACCATCGCGGTGAATTGGTCCGCGCAGCGTCAATGCGGCACCTGCCACACCAACTACGCCTACATGATGGCGCGGCCGTCGCTTGGGCTTGCGTCGGATCCGGCTGTCGAAGCGCGCGTGCGGTCCTTCTTCGAGGAGCGTGTGACTCTGCGGTCGTCGCGCCCGGCGCTGCCGCATTCGCTCATCCTCGCCGCGATGCTCACGATCAACGACGCCGAACATGGCAAGGGCCTCAGTCCCGCGACGCGCGACGCCCTTGACCGGGTGTGGGAACTGCAAGGCGGCGACGGCACGTGGAAGTATCCCAACATCTTCTATTCGCCGCCGCTGGGGGATTCCTGGTACGGCAGCGCCATGGTGGCGCTCGCGGTGGGACTGGCGCCCGATAACTACGCCGCGACGCCCCAGGCCAAGAAGGGCATGGAAAAGCTCGCGCGTTTCTTCGCCGAGAACCCGGCGCCGACGCTGCATCACAAGACCATCCTGCTCTGGGCGTCGCTGAAGACGCCGGGGCTCATGACCAAGGCGGAACAGTCCGCAACGTTCGCCGAACTCTCGGCCTTGCAGCACAAAGACGGCGGCTGGAGCTTGCGCGCGCTCGGCACATGGAACCGCCGCGACGGCTCACCCAATGATCCGAACGCGCCGAGCGACGGATATGCCACCGGCCTCGTCACCTACGTCATGGCGAAAGCCGGTTACACGCGGGCGGACAAGCGCGTGGACGGCGGCGTGAAATGGCTTCTCACGCACCAGCGGGAATCGGGCCGCTGGTTCACCGCCTCGATCAATACCGACGATAAGGGCCATCTGATCTCCAACATCGGGACCGGCTACGCCATCATGGCCCTGCGCGCGACGGGGGCATTGGACGTCAAAACCGCCGACGCCGCGCGGTAATCAACGCTTTTCGAGCGCCGGCCGAGGGTCTTGGGGCCTTCGGCCACCCGTGAAAAATTTTCCACAGATCGTGAATTTTTCGGCAAGGCGGGCCCTGGGCCGCGCCGTATATATAAGGCCACGCATTATCCGATCTGGAGGAAGACCATGCAGCTCCGTTCCCGCCTGCCCGGCGGCGGTACACCCAAGCCGAACCGCTGGGGCGTCGACAGCGAATACGGTGTCCTGCGCGATGTGCTGGTCGGCCCCATCGACAATTTCCGTTGGACGCCGGGCAATGCCGTCGCACAACGCACCGAGCGCGTGGGACTGAAGTTCGATCTCGCGGCTGCCAAAAAGCAGTACGCCGAGATGCTCGACGTCTACCGTCAGGCCGGCGTCACCACGCACATTCTGCCCGCCGAAGACGGCCTCCCGTATCAGATCTTCGCCCGCGACAGCAGCGTGATGACCCCATGGGGCGCCATCGTCATGCAGATGCAGAAGCCGTATCGCCGCGGCGAGATCGCTTCGGTCCTGCGCTTCTACCTCGAAGCCGGCATCCCCATCTACGACATCGTCTCTCAGGGCAACGTCGAAGGCGGCGACTTCATGGTGCTGAAGCCCGGCGTGGCGGTGTGCGGTTTCTCGGGCGAACGCTCCATTGAACCCGCCGTCAATCAGATCAAGGGTTGGTTCGAAGGCGAGGGGTGGGAATTCCGCGGCTACGCGTTCGACTCCCATTTCCTGCATCTGGACGTGCAGATGGGCATGCTGGCCGAAAATCTCGCGGTCGTGTGCACAGAGGCGGTCGAAGAAGAATTCGTCACGTGGCTGAAGTCGCACGGCATCCGCATCATCGACGTCTCCTACGGCGACGTGATGCAAATGGGCACCAACGTCGTCGCGCTTGGCGGCGAACGCGTGCTCGTCCCGTCGACCAGCAAGAAGCTCGCCCAGGCCTGCCGCGCCGAAGGGCTGACGGTTTACGATCCCGATGTCTCGATGATCGCCGCCGGCGGCGGCGCCGTGCACTGCATGTGCCAGGCGCTGCGCCGAGACCCGGCATAAGGCCCAACAAAAAAGGCCGCCCCCCGCGGGACGGCCTTTTTCTTTTCCGCGAAAGGGTCTCGCGTTACTTCGTTTCCATGCCGGTCACAGCCATGAGGATGCTGAGGGACGTGGTCATGCCCTTCACCATCGGGCCCTTTTCGATATCGATCCACTCGTCGAGCGAGTGGGCGCGGCCGCCGCGGTTGTCCGGTGCGTTCTTGCCGATCGTGATGGCGGGAATGCCGAGGCTCATCGGAATGTTCGAGTCCGTCGAGCTGTAGCCGTAGTCGGCCTTGTAACCGCCGGCGGCGATGGCGGCGGTCGCCATCTGCACCAGTTCGGACTTTTCGGCGGTGCCGCCGGCCGGGCGATCGCCGATCAGCTTCACATCGACGGTCAGCGCGCCTTCCTTCGTGGAATGACGTCCGTTTTCCGCTTTCACAGCCTCCTGCACGGCCGCGAGGATCTTATCTTCGATCTTCTTGAGCTCGGCCGGGGCTTCAGAACGCATATCGACTTCCATCCAGCCTTCGAGCGGGATCGAGTTGACCGACGTGCCGCCGCCGATGACGCCGATGCTGTAGGTCGTCTTCGGCTTCTCGGGCACTTCCATCTGCGACATGTTGGCGGCCGCCTGGCCGAGCGCGTACATCGGGTTCACCAGACCGAAGGCGCCATAGCTGTGGCCGCCCGGGCCCTTGAACGTGAAGCGATAGCGCTTCGAACCCACCGCGCCGTTGGTGATGCTGGCCACGCTGCCGGCTTCGATCGAGAAGAAGGTCTTGATTTTGTCCTTGTAGGGGCCCTTGGTGAACATATAGCGCACGCCGCGCAAGTCGCCCTGGCCTTCTTCGCCCACGGTGCCGACAAACATGATGTCGTCGCGGGTCTTGATGCCGGCGACATTCATCGCGCGGATCATGCCGAGCATGGCGGCCAGGCTGAAGGTGTCGTCGCCGACGCCCGGCGCGTTGAGCTTGTTGCCCACGCGCTTCACCTTCACGTCGGTTTCGGGCGGGAACACGGTATCAAGATGGGCCGAGATCACGACGAATTTGCCATCGCCCTTGGTGCCCTTGCGGAAGCCCAGAACATTGCCCTCCTGGTCGAGCTGAACGTCGGCAAGGCCGGCTTCCTTGAACATCTCGGCGAATTTCTTGGCGCGCTTTTCTTCCATGAACGGCGGCGCCGGAATTTCGGTGAGCATGATGCCCTCATC
>JAYRTJ010000137.1:0-8629 GCA_041919675.1 Rhodospirillaceae bacterium
TCTCGCGCGAGCCCGCCGTCGCAATGGTCTTCGCGAGCAGTTTGATCTCGCCGCGGATCTCGCGCACGACTTCTTCGCGGCCCGCGGTGATGGACGAGGCGAGGCGGGTGAGGGCGCTGTCGATATTTCGGATATGCCCGCGCGTCACATCATCCATTCCGCCCGCGTTCGAAACCGCCGGGGCGGTCACGGCCGAGGCGATGTCGCTCATGCTGCGCACGATGGCCGACAGGTCACGCTGACCTTCGGCGAGGCGCAGCAGCACCTGCTGCTCGGCACGCATCTGATCGGCGAGGATCGACAGCTTGTCATTCAGCTGATGAAGCTGCTCGTTGCCCGCCACGCGGCTCTGCTCGCCGCGCGCCATGATGTTCTGGAGTTCCTGCAAGCTCTCGGCGGTCTGCTCCAGAAGCGCTTCGGTATAGGCCGACACGCCCTGTTCGCCTTCGCCGCCGACGCCCCCCGAGGACAGGCGCGTGACGCCGGACAGCCATTCTTCGAGTTCGTTGTAGAAGGCATTTTGAGCTTGTCCGGCTTGCAGATCGAGGAACCCGAGCGCCAACGACCCGCCGAGGCCGAACAGCGAGGACGAGAACGCGGTGCCCATGCCCGACAACGGCGCTTCCAGGCCCGATTTCAAATTGTTGAACACGGTCGCCATGTCTTCGCCGGTCACCGACAGGTTGCGGATCACGTCGGCGATGGAGTCAATCGTGCCCAAGAGGCCCCAGAAGGTGCCGAGCAGGCCGAGGAAAATGCAAAGGCCGGTGAAGTAGCGCGACAGCTCGCGGCTTTCCTCCAGGCGCGCGCCAATCCCGTCGAGCAGTGTCCGCATCACCGGCGCGCTGATGGTCAGGCGTCCGCGCGTGCGCTTTTCCTGCAGCATGCGCGCCATCGGCGACAGCAGCTTCAGTTTGCTTTCGTTCGGGTGCAGGCGGTCATCGGCGAGGCCGTCGCCCGGCGACGGGTTGGCGGTGGTCTGAAAACTTTCGATCCATTCGGCTTCCGGCGCGATCTGCATAACTTGCCGGAAGTTGAGGATGATGCCGGTGATGATCACGCCGAAGATCAGCGTGTTGAGCACCGGGTTCACGAGGAAGATGTTCAGAAGCTGCGGCGCGACAAAGGCCGATCCCACGCCGACGATGGCGAGGAAGACGATCATACGGGTGAGGTACGTCTTGGTATCGGTCATCCGTATTCCTTTTACGCGCGCGAAAGATGTGCGCGGTCTGACTTTCGCTATCTATTACGGCAAAGCTGGGGCGCGCAAATGACCGGCTTGTAACCGGACTAGCGGCGCACCAGCAGCACGTCGACGCGGTCGGGCGCGCCGCCGCCGGATTGCTCACCCAGCGCACGCAGATTGATGCGCGTGGATTCAACGCCGGCCGCCAGCAGTTCCTTGCGCACGTTCACCCCGCGCTCCGTCGACAGACGGCGCGAACGGCTGACGCTCTTCTGCGGATCGGAAGCGTAGGCGATGAGTTCAACGCGCAAGGCCGGATCCTTGACCATGCGCGCGGCGAGGGCCTTCAAATTCGGGTTCGCATCGGCCGGAACGTCCGACGCGTTGACCGCGAACGAGATCGTGTACACATCCGGCTGACGCGGCGTCGGCGCTTTCACGGCGGCCGGCGGCAGCGCGGCGACTTGTGTTTCCTTGGCCGGCTCGGCGGCCGGAGTGGCGGCCGGAGTGGCGGGCGGAGCCGCGGCCGGCGTGCTCGGCACGAGAGTCGCGGGCGCGGCGGCAACGGTCTTCGCCGGCGGCGCGGCGGCGGGCCCGGTGAGCGGCGTCGGTGCGGACGTTGCGGTGCTTGCTGGGGCGGCGCTTGCCGGCGCGGCCGGTTTAGCGGTGGCGGGCGGAGCCGCGGCCGTCACGGGCGGCGTCACAACGGGTTTCGCAGCCGCAGGCGCGACGGGCTTCGCGGCCGGCGGTGTAACGGCGGCAGCCGGTGGAGCCGCGGGTTTCGCCGCGGCGGGTGCGGGCGCGACCGGCGCTTGCGGTTTCACGGCGGCCATCTGAACCGGCTTCGCAGGCGCAGCCGGTGTCACAGCGGCAGGAGCGGGCGGCGCGGCAGGCTTCGCGGCGGCGGGCTTTGCGGTCGGCGGCGTTACAGCGGGCGGCGGCGTGACCTTTGCGGCCGACGTGGGCGCGGGGACGGTCGGCGCGGCCGGCTTCGCAGCGGCCGGCGCGGCCGGTTTCGCGGCGGCCGGCGGCGGCGTCGTGGGCGCGGGCGGCTTCACCGATTCAACGGCGATCGGTGCGCTCGGTTTTGTCTGTTCCGGCGCGATCGCGCGCGCCATTTGAATCGGGGCGCTCGGGGTGATCGGCGTCACGCCCGGCGGCGGACGCAGGCGGATCGCCTGCGGACGGCTAATGGACGGCGCGATGCCCGCGGGCGGACGCAAGATCACGCGGCCGCTGGCGCCGCCCGACGCGACACGGGGCGCAGCCGGCGCACCGGCGCCCGGCACGAGCAGGCGGCGGCTCGCAGAGCCGCCGGCTTCGATGGCGGAAAGATCGACGGAAACGGAGGCGTCGGCGCGCGTGACGGGCGCGGCCGGCTTTGCGCTCGGAATGCCGTCGGCGCGGGCGGGCACGGCGC
Organism: Rhodospirillaceae bacterium; assembly: GCA_041919675.1. Lineage (GTDB taxonomy): Bacteria > Pseudomonadota > Alphaproteobacteria > Rhodospirillales > Rhodospirillaceae > SHVO01. Next base: position 2,610 of record JAYRTJ010000137.1, read on the forward strand.
CGGCCAGCACAACGGCGAGCGCCCAAAGGCTCGACGTCCGCAGCAGCTTGCCTTTGCCCGTGGCGTTTCTCATGCGTTTCACGTTCGGCCCCCACACATACTACGCTGGCCCGCGTCTTTGCGCGCTTTGGCCAAAGCCGTTGAAAAGTCTTCGCTTTGGCCTTTTCCCCGGGTTCAAAACTACAACAGCCGTCCAAGGTGAGACAACTGATTCAGGCCCGGGAAGGCCCGTCCATCAGATATAGGCCAGGGGTGGTCAATCGGGGGTTAACGAAGCGGTGAGCCGGAGCGGCCTAACCCTTCGTAACAAGATCCAAAATTTGCTTATGGAGCTTGCCGTTAGCGGCGACGACGTTGCCGTTGTGGACGACGTCCTTGCCGCCTTTGAAGTCGGTGGCGAACCCGCCGGCTTCCCGCACCAGGAGAACCCCGGCGGCGATATCCCAGGGCTGAAGCCCCGTTTCCCAGAAGCCTTCGTAGCGGCCGGCGGCCACGTAAGCCAGGTCCAGGGACGCGGCGCCCATGCGGCGGATGCCCGCCACTTCGGCCATCACCCGGCCCATCTGGTCCAGGAACGGTTTGTGGCCCGGACGGCCCAGGAACGGGATGCCCGTCGCGATCACGGCGTCCGACAGACGGTTGCGCGAGGAGACGCGCAGACGGTGATCGTTCAGGAACGCGCCCTTGCCCTTCTCGGCGTAGAACATCTCTTCGACGATCGGGTTGTAGACCAGACCCGCGATGACCTCGCCTTCCATCTCAAGCGCGATGGAAATCGCGAAGTGCGGGATGCCGTGCAGGAAATTGGTGGTGCCGTCGATGGGATCGATGATCCAGCGGTGCTTGCCGTCTTCGGCCGGCACTTCGCCGCCTTCTTCCATCAGGAAGCCGAAGCGCGGACGCGCCTTCTGAAGTTCGGTGCGCAGCGTCTTCTCGGCTTTGATGTCGGCGGCGGACACGAAGTCGCTCGGCCCCTTGTTGGAGACCTGCAACTGTTCCACTTCGCCGAAGTCACGGCGCAGCGCGCGCCCGGCCTTCTGCGCCGCCCCAGTCATCACGGTCCAGAGAGCGGAACCACGCGCCATCGAAAAGCCCTAACGAATCAACAAAAGCAGGTGTTTCGCGAATTACTTCGCGCGCTCGACGTAGCTCGTGTCTTCGGTGTTCACCACGATCTTGGTGCCCGCTTCGATGAACGGCGGGATCAGGATCTTGAGACCGTTTTCGAGGATGCCCGGCTTGTAGGACGAAGCGGCCGTCTGGCCCTTCACCACCGGATCGGCTTCCACGACGGTCAGCACGACGGACTTCGGCAGGGTCACCGACACCGGCTTGCCTTCGATGAAGTCCACCGCGACGTCCATGTTGTCGGTCAGGAACGCGGCGCGTTCGCCAAGAAGTTCACCGTTGATGCCGAACTGATCGTAAGTGCTCTTGTCCATGAAGGTGTACATCTCACCTTCCTTGTACAGGTACTGGCAGTCGATCTCGCGCACTTCCAGACGTTCCACCGAGTCAGCGGTGCGCCAGCGGGCCTGGCTCTTGGTGCCCGAGGCGACGTCGCGCATTTCGACCTGGATGAAGGCGCCGCCCTTGCCGGGCTGGACGATCGCGTGCTTGATCACGGACCACTGCTTGCCTTCGTGCTCGATGACCATGCCGCCGCGGATCGAGTTCGCATTAATCTTCATAGGGAGCGCCTGTTCGTCTCAATAATGTGCGGAAAACCGGGGCGCTTGTATCAGTTTGACCCCTGATCTGGAAGCTCTAAAAGGGCATATGACCGAGACGTGGTGGCACCCTGAAACCCTCGCGCGAAAGCGCCCCTTCCTTGACGCCCGCCGCGCGGCCGTTAAGGCGGTGCGGGCCTATTTCCAGGCTGAAGGCTTTATTGAGGTCGAAACCCCGGCCATCCAGCGCTCGCCGGGGATCGAGCGCCATATCCGGCCCTTCGCCCTCAGCCTGCGGGAGCCCTTGGACGAGACGGGCCAGCCCCGCTACCTCCACACCTCGCCGGAATTCGCCATGAAGAAGCTCCTGGCGGGGGGCTTGCCGAAGATCATGCAGCTCTGCCGGGTGTGGCGCGACGGCGAACGCTCGCCCCGGCACGAGCCCGAGTTCACGATGCTCGAGTGGTACCGCACCCGGACCGACTACGGCGCGATGATGAGCGATTGCGCGGCTCTTGTTCGCAACGTCGCCAAGGTGGCGCAGCGCAGTCTCGCCAACGACGGCCTGCTCCGGCGCGGCGATCGGGTCTGCGATCCGGCGCGCGAACCGCGCCGTCTTACCGTCGCCGCGGCCTTTTTCGAATACGCGAAGATCGATCTCCTCGCCGTGACGGACGGCACGCTGATGCCCGACCCCACGGCCTTGCGCGCCGCCGCGCGCGGGCAGGGGATCCATGTCAGCGACAGCGATACATGGGAGGACATCTTCTTCCGCGTCATGCTGGACCGTATCGAACCGCATCTCGGCATGGGCGCGCCGGCGATCCTGTGCGAATACCCGGCCAACCTCGCCGCGCTCGCCCGCAAGAAGCCGGGCGACGCGCGTGTGGCCGAGCGGTTCGAGCTCTATGCCTGCGGCGTCGAACTCGCCAACGCCTATTCCGAACTCACCGACCCCGTTGAACAGCGCGCCCGCTTCGAAGCCGACCGGGCGCTGCATGCGCAGCTCTATGGAACCGCGCCGCCGGTCGATGACGAATTATTAAAGGCTCTGGGGCAACTTCCGCCGTCCTCGGGTTGTGCGCTAGGCTTCGACCGCCTCGTCATGCTCGCGACCGGGGCCGACACCATCACCGATGTCTTATGGGCTCCCGTCACATGAAAATGAATCCTGAAGTCGATGCTTACATCGCCGCTTATCCGCCGAAGGTGCGCGCGCTGATGAAGACGATCCGCGCCACCGTTCACAAGGCGCTGCCCGACGGTGAAGAGAAAATCAGTTATGGCCTCGTCGGCTATTTCCGCGACGGCGCGGTGGCCTACTTCTCGGCCTTCAAGAGCCACATCGGCTTCTTCCCGCCCACGGACGATCCGAAGCTTCGGAAAGCGACGGCGAAGTTCGCCAACGCCAAGGGCAACCTCAAATTCCCCCTGAACGCGCTGCCGCCTTACGACATCATCTCGAAACTCGTCACCACCCGCGCCGCCGCCAACCGCAAGAAGGCTGAAGCCGCGAAAAAGGCGGAGAAGAAGAGCGCAAAGAAGGCCGCCAAGAAAAAGACCGCCAAGAAAAAGCCGGCGAAGAAAAAGTAGTTATTTTCCCCTCCCCTGAAAGGGGAGGGTCAGGGAGGGGCCGTTTTCTGTTTATGAACAGAAATCAGCAAACGCCCCTCTTAATCTCCCCCTTTCCGGCGGGAGAGAGCTGCGATCAGCCGCGAAACGGATATCTTTCGAAGATCGCATTGAAAGCCCGGACGGCCGCCGCCGGTCCGTGGGGGTAGTTCCACACACCGCTGCACACGGCGAGGAAGTCGGCGCCGGCTTGCACGAGGGGTTCGCAGTTCTCGACCGTGATGCCGCCGATGGCCACCGACGGGATCATGGTGGTCTCGGTCCAGATTTCGATGATCTCCGGGGTGACGGTCGCGGTGGCGTCCTTGGTGGTGGTCGGGAAGAAGGCCCCGAAGGCCACATAGTCGGCTCCGGCTTCGGCCGCTTCCATGGCGGCGTGGCGGGAGTCCTTGCATGTCACGCCCACGGTCGCGTCGGGCCCCATCAGGGCGCGGGCCTCTTCGTAAGGCATGTCTTCCGGCCCGATATGCACGCCGTCGCACGTCAGGCGCGCGGCGAGGTCGGGGCGGTCGTTCAGGATGAAGGCGACGTCATGCGCATGGCAGATCGGCATCAGCGCCTTCACGGCGGCGACGATCACGTCGTCCTTCACGTCTTTCAGGCGGAGCTGCAAACAGGCCACATCACCGGCCGCCAGCGTTTCCTCGAGCTTTTTTTCAAAGCCGTCCGGAAGCGCGGGCGGGGTGATGATGTAGAGCCGGCAGCTTGGCGTTTGCGCGGGCATGCCCGGCTCAAGCAAGGCGGGGCCTAGTTCTTGCCCTGATAGATGTCGACCAGCTTCTGGAGCAGGGTCAAAGCTTCAGCCTTCGGGCGCTGGAAGGCGTTGCGGCCGATGATCGATCCGTTGCCGCCGCCGTCACGGATGGCGCGCGCGTCGTCGAAAATGCTGTCTTCGCCCTTTTTGGCGCCGCCCGAGAACACGACGATACGCCGGCCGCCGAAGCAGCTCTGCACCACGTGCTGGACGCGCTCGGTCAGGGTCGCGCTCGGAATCTTGGCCGACTCATAGACCTTCTTGGCTTCCGGCAGGTCGAGATGCGCGTTCGGCAGCTTCACCTTGATGACATGCGCGCCCATGAGGGCGGCCATGTGGGCGGCGTAGGCGATGATGTCGAAGCCCAGTTCGCCGTCCTTGGTCACGTACTTGCCGCGCGGATATGACCACACGACCACCGCCAGGCCCTTGGCCTTGGCTTCGGCGGTCAGTTCGCGCAGGTCGTTCAGCATGTCGAAGGCTTTTTCCGAGCCCGGATAGATGGTGTAGCCGATGGCCGAGCAGCCGAGACGCAGGGCGTCGCCGACGCCCGCCGTGATGGCTTGGGTCGGGGCGTCCTTCTCGCCGTTGAGCGAGTTGGCGCTGTTCACTTTAAGGATGGTCGGGATCTGGCCGGCGAAGCTCGCGGCGCCGTCTTCGATCATGCCCAAGGGGGCGGCGAAGGCGGACAGGCCGGCGTCGATCGCCAGTTGCCAGTGATAGTGCGGCTCATAGCCCGGCGGATTGACGGCGAAGCTGCGGGCCGGACCATGTTCGAAACCCTGGTCGACGGGAAGGATCACCAGCTTTCCGGTGCCGCCCAGTTTGCCCTGCATCAGGATGCGGGCGAGGTTCGCCTTCGTACCGGGATTGTCGCTTTCGTAAGCGCTGAGGATCGTCTTTACCCGGGCGGTCATGGTCATGAAGCGTGTCCTTCTATGGTCGGTCGGAAATATACCGGCTGCGGCACGAACGGAGGCGTGCCCGGCGAGGCTCGGGCGGAGATATAACGAGTGGCATTCCCCTTGGATAGGTCCCACTACAACGTCCACCCGGTTCAGGTGTTCTCGCGTTCGTGAGCGTTCTGTTGACGGCTCACCCGGAACTTCATAGGCTTAAACTCGTTTTCGAGGTTGGGGCGCTATTTCTTTGAAAGATATTGTGAACCCGCACGTTCGTGAGGCGCTCGAACGGCTTGAGCGCGCGATCGGACGCATCGATTCCGCGGCCCGGGCGAAGGGCCCGTCGGAAGACCTTTCGGGACTGCAAGAAGCCTTCGAACAACTGACTCGCGACCATGCCGCGCTGAAGGCCGGCGCCGGCCGCGTGGCCGACCGGCTTGATGCCGTCATCGGCCAAGTCCGTGCCGGCCTGGACGAATAGGCGCGGGGCTATGGGACAAGTCTCCATCACCATCCGCGGGCGCCAGTATCAGATTGCCTGCGACGACGGCCAGGAAGCGCACCTGGCCCGTTTGGGCCGCTTCCTCGACCAGCGCGCCGAGCAGCTTCATGGCGCCGCGGGCTCCATGAGCGATGCGCTCCTTCTGGTAATGACCGGCCTGGTTGTCGCCGACGAGCTCACGGATACCATCGCCGAACTGGAGGCTATGAAATCCGCCTCCGGGAACGCCAGCCGGATGGCCTCCGAGACCGCCATCACCACGTCTATTAATAACTTGGCGGAACGCATTGAGCGTATTGCCGCAAGGCTCGAAGGCACCTAGATTCCGGAGTGGAGCTGCTGGGCAGGTTAGGTCTCTGAACCCCCAGGGGCGATAATCTTCGCTCGGGAGCTGTCCCTCACCGGATTCCGGTCTGGTGAAACGGCGCCCACCTTAACTCGTGGCCCATTGGGAGGTCACGCACGGCCGACGGCTTTCGGCGGCTCCACTTATTTATCGCGCCGTAGCTCCAAATGGAGCGAAGGCGGATCTCTCACGCTGCGGGCATCATGTCGGTTGC
>JAYRTJ010000138.1:0-8602 GCA_041919675.1 Rhodospirillaceae bacterium
GGGCACCATCGATACCGACCCGCATTTACTTTGGCCGCCGTTGCGGCCAAGCTGCCTGTCCTTCCAGCCGCTGCCCGGAGGATAGAAGATGCGCTATCGCCTGTTGGTTCTGCTGACGATGGCTCTGTCGCTCGCGGCATGTTCAGAAAAGAAGGCCCCAGAGGCCTACGCGGTTGAAGAAGTGCCGCTCTCCCAAGTGTCCGCCGACCTCGCGGCCGGGAAGACGACCTCGGTGGAGATCACCAAAGGTTACCTCCACCGCATCGAAACCATGGAAGAGCCGCTGAACGCGATCATCATGATCGCGCCGGACGCCCTGGAACAGGCGGCGGCATCCGACAAGCGCCGCGCGGCCGGACAGGCGCTGGGCCCCCTGGATGGGATTCCGATCCTTTTCAAAGACAACTTCGACGCCGTCGGCATGCCGACCACCGCCGGCTCCTTCGCGCTCGAGAAGAATTACCCCGCCGCCGATTCCGAAGTCGTGAAGCGCCTGCGCGCCGCCGGCGCGGTCATCCTCGGCAAAGCCAACACCCAGCAGTTCGCGGGCTTCCGCACGTCGTCGCTGCTCAACGGCAGCACGGTGGGCGGCAGCACCAAGAACCCCTACGACATCGCACGTACGGCGGCGGGCTCGAGCAACGGGTCGGGCATTTCCGCCGCGATGAGCTTCGCGGCCGCGACGGTTGGAACGCAAACCGGCGGCTCGATCGTCAGCCCCGCGAACGTCAACGGCGTGGTCGGTGTGAAACCCACCATCGCCCTCGTTTCGCGCCGTGGGATCGTGCCGATCAGCCTGACGCAGGACACGGGCGGCCCCATGGCCCGCAACGTGCGCGACGCCGCCATGCTGCTCAACGTGATGGCCGGCAGCGACCCGGGCGACACGTGGTCGGCGGAGGCCGACGCGCATAAAACCGACTATGTCGCGGCGCTGAGCGAGGACGCGCTGCAAGGCAAACGCGTCGCCGTCATTCGTCCGTCCGGCGACAACGCCGCCGTTGTCGGCGAGACGTTCGACAAAGCGCTGGCGGTCATGACGGCGCAAGGCGCGGAGTTGGTAGACGTCCCGGCGGACATTCTTGTCGACCCGCGTCCGGAAATGCGCGTCACCTTGCTGCACGACTTCAAGGAAGACCTGACCGCTTACCTGGCCGCGACACCTGAGACCGTCTCCGTAAAATCGCTCGCCGATCTCATCGCCTTCAGCAAAGCCGATCCGCGCGAGAACATGCACAAGATGGATCTGTGGGAGGATTCCGAGGCGACGCAAGGCGGCCGCCGGAACCCCGCTTACATCGAGAACATGGCCAAGGCCTTGAAGATGACGCGCGATGACGGCATCGACCGCATCCTCAAGGAATACAATGCCGTCGCCATCGTGACGCCGACGGGCGGCCCCGCGGGTGTTTTGCCGCCCGACGGCACGCCGGGCAGCGGCCCCATCCCCGCCGAACGCGGCACCGCGCCCGGTTCGTTGACGACGGCCACCGCCGTTGCGGGTTATCCGATCCTGTCGGTCCCGATGGGACTGGTGAATGGTCTTCCGGTCGGCTTGTCGTTCGCGGGCACGGCCTGGAGCGAAGCCACATTGCTGGCGCTCGCTTACGACTATGAACAAGCCTCACATGCGCGCGTGCCGCCGCCGCGCGCGCATGCCACCGCGCCCGCGCCGTAAAAACACCCGGGTGAGCGAAACGCTCACCCGGTAGCCTCTTGCGCGGGATGTTGCTACAACCCGCCTCATGGTGGATGTGGCGCGTTTTTCTCCACGGATCTTAAGCTTCGTTCTTTTGGCGACCGTCCTTGCGACCGCCAACACCTACGGCTCGACCCTCGCCGCCGCGCTCTTCCTCAACCGCGCCGGCGCCGACGCCATCCCGGTCTACTACGTCGTCTACGCAGCCATCTCGATCCCGATCTCGATCGCGTTCACCCGCCTGATCGACCGCTGGTCGCGCACCGCCCTGTTCACGGCCTTCATCAGCGGCGGGGCCGGCGTGATGGGCCTGGCCGCGGCCGCCGCGCACACGGACTCGCTGCCCCTCATTTACGGGCTGTACATCGTCATCAGCGTGTTCGAGCAGACGAGCTACAGCATCTTCTACGTGCTGGTGGCGGATTACTTCACGTCCGTTGAAACCAACCGCAGCACGACGGCCCTCGCGGTCGGCATGGCGCTCGGCGGCCTTTTCGGCGGCGCGCTGGCGGGCCTCGGCGCGGAAGAGTTCAACGCCGCCACGCTTCTGTTCGGCATGCCCGCGCTGCTGGCGACGACCCTCGGCGCCTTCATTGTCCTGCAGCGGCGCACGAGACCTTTGGGTGAGCCCGAGCCCCAGGAAGACGAAAGCCTCCGGGAGAGCTTCGCCGCCTTCGCGCCGCTGGTCGCGCGCTATCCCATCGTCGCGCTGATCTCGGCGGGCGTCTTCCTCAACATCGCCGTGCAGAGCGTCATCGAGTATCAGGTCTTTGTCATCTACACCGAACGTTTTCCCGACGAGCAGGAACTCACCCGTTTCCTCGGCGTTCTGAACGGCGCGCTCAACGTGCTGAACATCCTCACCAGCACGCTGATCACCGGACCGCTGTTGAACCGTCTCGGCGTCGCGCGGATGAACATTGTTTATCCCGTGATGGCGGTGAGCGCTTTCGGAGCGCTGGGATCGTCGTTCACCCTGCCCTCGGCGGTCTACGGCCACGTCGTTTACGACCCCTGGGCCCACAGCGTCGATGCGCCGGTCTTCGTGTCCAACTACAACGCCATGCCGCACCGCTTCGTCGGCAAGGTGCGCATCTTCAACGACGGGCTCGTCTATCCGTTCGCCATGGCGGTCACCGGCGGCGCCTTGTGGTTTGTACAGGACCATGTCGCCCAGGGCATCGTGACATGGATCGGTTTCGGCCTCGCGCTCGCGTTCCTCGCCTGCGGCATTGCGATCCGTTACGCTTATCCCAAGGCGCTGCGCGACATGCTGCGCGCGGGGTCGATGGAGTTTGGCGACACCGCCGCGCGCGAACTTCAGATCCCACCCGAAGATGTCCGCCGCCTGCTTCTCAGCAGCGATCCAAAAGCGCAGAGCACGGGCCTGGAACTCGCCGTGCGCGGCAATCTCGGCGCGGTGCAAAACGAGATCGAAGGCCTTCTCGCCAAGCGCCAGGACGCCGTGAGCGCCTTGTTCCTGACTCTGATCGATCGGCATCCGAGTGCGGCCTGCACGCGCGCGCTCGTCGCGCTGACGGACGCGGAAGACGCCGGTGTACGGGCGCTGGCGCTCGAAGCTTTGATGAACACGCCCGGCGCTCTGGACGAAATGCGCCTGACCGATCTTGCCGAAGATCCGGCGCCGACCGTCGCCGGCCTGGCCGTCATCGCCCTCAGCCGCCGGCGTGCGCCCACGCAAGCGCAAGAAGACGCTCTCGCGCGCTTCCTCGCGGGCCCGGAGCGCTTGCGGATCCGCGCGCTGCACATCGTGCGCCGCGCACGGGACCCTGCCCTTCGTCCGCTGTTGATGCGGTTGCGCGCCGAGACGGCCGCCGCCGCGTTGCCCGAACTTCTGGACGCCGCCGCGGCCCTGGGCACGGCAGCGCCGCCCGAGGCCGAGAACTGGGCGCGCGAGGCGCTCGCGACGACGGATCCCGCCCGGAGCGCCGCCCGCCGCGCCGCGTGCCGTTTGCTGGCGGCGCTGCAGGATCCTCTTGCATTGCCCGTGCTGGCCCTCGCGTTGGGAGATCCCTTGCAGGAGGTGCGCCTCCAGGCGGCCAAAGCGGTGGCGGGCTTCGGCATACGCGCTTTACCGGTATTGCGTGACAGCCTCGCGGCAGGCAACGGCCTCGTGGAGGCCGCGGCCATCGAAGCCGCGGGGCGCATCGGCGGCGCCGAGGTCGAGGAGTTGCTCTACACGCACCTGCAGGAGCGTCACTTCAAGACCTTGCGCCGCAACGCCAAGCGTCTCGCCATGCTGCCGCCGCCGCGCGCCGACGATCGCTGGGCCGCGTTCGCGGCGGCGCTTGCCGACAGCAATCGCAAAGCGCTGGAGACAACCCTCGCCGTCGTCGCCGCGCTCGGCTACCGCCGCACGCTTCAGGCCATGCGCGGCATCATGACGGGCGGCGACGCCCGCAGCCGCGCCAATGCCGTTGAGACCGTCGCCTCCATCGGTCACCGCCGCTTCGTCCTGCCGCTTCTTCCGCTTTTGGAAGGCGGCATGGACGCGACCGCAAGCCGCCGCGGACACGGCACCGCCGACGAATTGGAGAAGGTCATCGAGAACGCGCTCGAGGAACCGAACCGCTGGATGCGCGCGGGCGCCATCCTCGCCGGCGCCGAGTTCGGGTTCACCGTAAGGGGCGATCATGACCCCATCGTTCAAAACACCCTTGAAACCCTCGGCACCAAGGACAAGGAGGCCATCATGAGCCGCTTGATCTTCCTGAAAACCATTCCCCTCTTCGAGGGGCTCTCGCTGGATGATTTGCTCTCGGTCGACGAAACGCTCGGGACCGATAGCTATCTCGCCGGAGAGACCATCGTGAGCGAAGGCGAGAGCGGCGCGACGCTGTTCATCCTCGCCGGCGGCCAGGCGTCGGTGCGCATCGGGACCGAACAAAAAGAAGTCGCGCAGCTCGGCGAGGGCGAGTTCTTCGGCGAGATGGCGCTGTTCGACGACCAGCCCCGCTCGGCCAGCGTCATCGCCCTCACGGACACAACGCTTTTGACGCTGGACCGGGACCGGTTCTCGACTCTCGTGATGCAGCGCCCGGAAGTGCTGTTTCACATCTGCAAAATGTTCGGGGCGCGCCTGCGCGAAACCAACCGCCTGTTGGCGGCGGCGTAAAAACTACTCGGCGACCTGAATGGCCTTGGCGTCTTCGTCGATACGGCGCTGCAGGTAGGGTGAAAAGTGGCCGCGATTGACGTCCTGGACGTCGGGCCTCTGCCAATCGTCCGGGCGCAGGCGCTTGCGGCAGAGCGACTTGCCGCAAGAAACGGAAAACGACAGGAACGCGCTGGAGTCCGTCGTTCCGTAATCAAACGTGATCTCTTCGCCGGGCCGGATCGGGCGCAGCGCCACGAGTGCGATCTGACCGCTCAGCCCACAGTTGGGTTGGCAACAATGATTGATAAGCTCGGCGGCATCGATCGGCTCGACGGGCGCGAGGAATTGCGCGTCCTCGACCTGAACCACATAACGCCGGATCTCCGGCGGCAGAGCTTCAGCAACCGCCTGGGTCACGATGCGTCCGCCCCACACCGCTACCAGCTCACCCTTGCCCACAGGCTCGACGGCATAGACGCCGCGCCCCGGCTTATCCCCGCAGTCGCGCACCGTCAGCTTCGGTGACAGATAATTGGCGTGGGACGACAGTTCGCGCGAGGGACCGCTCATGGGGCTAGGCGGGTTTCCGCAGGACAAAAATCATGCGCCGCGACGCGGGCGAATTATCCATGCGCAGCCCTTGAACGAAATCGCCATAGACGTCGACAACGTCGAGGCCGCCGGCAAGCTTGATCAAAGCCATGAACTCCTGCGGCATGGTGAAACGTTCGCGCGCCGTGTCGCGGAATTCCATCACGCGGTCCTTTTCCGTCACGCGCAGGATGGTCTCGACTTCGGCGATCTGGGTGATGGGATCGGGAACGGGATCGTTCACGGCCCAGATGATCTCCACCTTGGCGCCGTCGCGCTCGCCCTCATATTTGTAAGAGCCGTAGTTGAACATCGAGCAATCGCGCGGATGCGTGACCTCGAACAGATAGATTCCGCCCGGCGTGAGGTTCTTCGCCACCGTGCGGAAATGATCGACAAGGTCATCACCCGTCGCGAGACAATCGATGCTGTCGTACATGGTGATGATCGCATCGACGGGCTTTGGCAACGAGAAGCCGCGCATGTCCGCCGCGATCCAGTCCGCCTCGACGCCTTGGCCTTTCGCATAGACCTTCGCGAACTCGATCATCTCCGGGCGCAGGTCGAGGCCGATGGCGCGCACGCCTTTTTTCACAAACGCGCAGACGTGATAACCGGGACCGCAGGCGATCTCGAGCACCGAGGAAAGCGGGCGTCCATTCAGGCGCCGGTACTCGTCCATAATGAAAGTGACTTCGGGGTCGATATCGCGGCGGAAGGCGATGTCGTAATACGACGCGCGCGCATAAACCTGATTGAACTCCGCCACGACACAAAACCTTTGTTGCGGAGCCTCTTGCCGACCCCGGAAGGGAAACCAATAATGGCGCGCGAAAGACGAAAATCAAGGATAGCTTTTCTTGCAACCCGCCCCCGCTCGCGCACGTTTGATCCGCCGGCTCACGGGCGTCTTCTTGAGTTTGCTTGCCGGCGTCAACGCCGCCGCGGCCGGCGACGCGGTGGACGAGCGGTTCTCGGCCGAGGTCGCCGTTACGTCGGATTATGTCTATCGCGGCCTGTCGTTCAGCGACGGCGGGCCGGCCGTGCAGGCGTCCGCCATCTGGACGCCGCGCACGGGTCTGCATGTCGGCGGCTGGGCGTCGTCCATCGACTTTGGTCCGGGCGATCCCACCGACGCCGAATTGTCAGCGACCCTCGGTTACGAATTCGAGACCGGGCCGATGACCCTCGACACGGGCGTCACCTATATCGCCTACCCCGGCGCACCGCGCGGCAGACACTATGACTATGTCGAGCTTTACGGCGCGGCTCGTACCGTGCTGGCGGGCGGAGAGGTCACCGGCGCGCTGCATTACACCCCGCATTATTCGGACGATGCAGGGCCCGCCGTGTTTTCCGACATTGAGGGCAACTGGCCCATCGGCGCGGGCGTGAGCGGCGTTGCCGTCATTGGACATGCGCATCTCGATCCCGCCGCCGGCGGCAACTATGTCTATTGGCAGGCCGGTCTCGCGGCGGAGGCGCTCGGCTTGACCTTCGATCTGCGCTACCACGGCAACAGCGCGCGCGCCTGCACCAGCCCCTGTGCCGATCGTATTGCGCTGGCGGTCATGAAGGCTTTCTAAAATGTCCCGCGCCGCGCCGTAACACCTTCAGATCGCACGAATTTTTCTCCGGAAAATCGTCCAGAGGTTGCAGGGCGGCCTGTTGCGCCGGCGCACCACCGCACTGCGGAATGGCATGTAATTCCAACCCTCTACGCCGGGTCTGACCGCAAACATGTTACAAAGGCGCGGGGATAACCGCTGGTTTTCACCCTTTAGACGATTTGAGTTCGGAATTCACAGCTTCCTGGGAGGGAACTCTGATGCACGCGCACTTGAAGTCTGTCTTCACCAAAAATCTTCTTTCCACCACCGCGGCCGCGGCGCTGCTTGCTCTCGCCGCGCCCACGCAAAGCTTCGCGCAAACACAAACCGCGCAAGGCGAACCTTCGTCACTGGATGAAATCGTCGTCACCGGATCACGCATCGTGCGCGACGGGTTCGAAGCGCCGACGCCTGTGTCCGTGCTGAGTTCCGACGACTTGAACGTCATTTCCACACCCAACATCGCGGACGCGGTCAACCGCCTGCCGGCCTTGCAGGGCAGTCTCGGAACGACCAACGCCAGCACCAACGTCAGTTCGGGCACCGGCGGCGTGAATCAGTTGAACCTGCGCGCGCTCAGCGCGGTGCGCACCCTCGTTCTGCTCGACGGCAAACGCATTGTCGGCGCGACCCTCGCCGGTTTCGAGAACAACGGCTCGACACCGGACATCAACGGCTTCCCCGGCGGTCTTGTCGCGCGCGTCGACGTGGTGACCGGCGGCGCATCCGCGGTCTATGGCTCGGATGCCTTGGCCGGCGTCGTGAACTTCGTGCTCGACCGCGAGTACACGGGCATCAAAGGCGAAGTCCAGGGCGGCGTCTCGACGTACGGCGACGACGAAAACTACAAACTGAGTGTGACCGGCGGCACACCCTTCGCCGGCGGCCGCGGCCACGTGCTGCTGTTCGGCGAGCACACCTTCTCCGCGGGCATCGTCGGCAATCCGCGCCCCTGGAACGACGCCAAAAACTCCACCGCGCTCATCCTCAATCCGGCCTATGTCGCGGGGAATGGCCAACCGCAGTACATCATCGCCGGCCCCGTCGGTCTGTCGAACGCCACGGCGGGCGGCCTGATCCTCAGCGATAACGTGAATGGCACGAACTCGCCGTTCCGCGGCATCCAGTTCCTGGCCGACGGCAAACAAGCGCCGTTCCGCTTCGGCACGATCTCCGGATTGCAGATGGTCGGCGGCGACTACGATCAATCCAATATCTGGAAGTGGCCGTCGCTCGACCTCGAAGTCCAGCGCACCAACGTGTTCAACCGTCTCAGTTACGATCTCGCCGACAACGTCAACGTCTACACCGAAATATCGTGGGCCTATACCCACGCCCTGAACAGATCGCTGGTGCCGAACTTCCGCCTCGGCAACATCAACGTGCGCGTCGACAACGCCTTCCTGCCGGAAAATATCCGCGCGCAGATGGTCACCCTCGGCGTCACCAATCTGACGATGGGTTCGTTCATGGCCGCGGGCCCGCGCTCGTCGATCACGGATCCCGCGACAGGCAATACGCCGATCGACATCAAGGCGGATAACGGCCGCACGCAGCGCCGTTATGTCGCGGGCCTGGAAGGCA
>JAYRTJ010000139.1:0-8544 GCA_041919675.1 Rhodospirillaceae bacterium
GCTGCACCTCATGTTGCAGCATTTGCTGCAGCATGAAGCGCAGCAAAACCGGCCCGGCTAGGCCTTCTTCAGCCGGGCTTTGAGCTTGTCGCCCAATTTATCCATGGTCGCCGACCACTGCGCCCGGACTTTGCCGACGTCGGCGGCGCTTTTCAGGCCTTCGTGGTCCACAGTCACCTGGGTCTTCTTCGGGCCCTTCACCACAAAGCGCACTTCCACCCGGCCGACTTTCCAGGTGAAACGCAGGTTCTTGCCCGGGTTCCGGGTCGAGACGTTCACGGCCTCCTTCAGGAAGGCGGCCCGGGTCTTGGCGTTGTCCCAGGCGTCGAACGCGGCATCGACCCCGGCGTCCAGGGTCCGGCTGACGCTGGTCCTGAACCCGGACAAGGTCTCATTCACCTTGCGCAGGCCCCGGGCGCGCTCATAGCCCACGGTCACCATCTGGGCCCACCAGCCCGGGATCTTGTGGCGCCTGGCGATCAGCTCGGCGATGGCCTTATGGGTCATCTTCGCCGCGCCCGCCTTATCCAGCAGGGTGAACCACTGGCTCCAGGTGCGCCCCGTCTTGGCCTTCACCGCCGCGTCGCTCATCGCGGCGCTCGCGCTTTTGCGCTTCGCCTTTGGCGCGGCTTTTTTCGCCGGCGCCTTCTTTGCGGCGACCTTCTTCTTGGCCGCGGCTTTGCGTTTCACGGGGGCTTTCTTTTTCGGCGCGGCCGCTTCGTCGTTCACGTCGCTCATCACAGTACCTCGCAGGCTCGTTCGAACGGCAGACGCGGGCTTCTGGGATAGACGCGCGCGGGATCGCCGTAACCGATATTGCACATGAAATTCGCTTTGATCCGGCCGTCCGGCCAGAAGGTCTTGTTCACTAATGCCGCATCGAAGCCGCTCATGGGCCCGCAATCAAGCCCCAACGACCGCGCGGCGATCATGAAATAAGCGCCTTGCAGCGCGCTGTTTCGCAAAGCCACCGTTTCCACATCCGGTTTATTCTCGAACCAGCCGCGCGCTTCCTCGCGCGGATACAGCTCCGGCAACAGCTCATAGAATTTGGTGTCATAGCCGATGACGAGAGTCACCGGCGCGGCCAGGGTTTTGGCGCGGTTGCCCGCGCTCATGGCCGGGGCGAGTTTGGCTTTCGCTTCAGGGCTGACGATGAACAGGAAGCGCGCCGGGGTGGAGTTGGCGCTGGTCGGGCCCCATTTGGCGAGGTCATAGACCTCGCGCAAAAGGCTTTCAGCGATGGCCGTGGGCGCGAAGCCGTTATGCGTGCGCGCCTTGCGGAAGAGGAGATCGAGCGCCTCGTCGTCCAGCTTCGGCATCACGGCCCCTCGTTGCTTACATCACCGCTTCGACTTGCAGCACTTCGGGCACATAGTGCTTCAGCATGTTCTCGATGCCCATCTTCAACGTCGCCGAGGAACTGGGGCATCCGGCGCAGGAACCGCGCAAGTTCAGGTAAACCGTGCCGTTCTTGAAACCCTTGTAGACGATATCGCCGCCGTCTTGCGCCACGGCCGGGCGCACGCGCGTTTCGATCAATTCCTTGATCTGTTCGATGATCTCGCCGTCGACGCCTTCGTCGTTGAATTCCGCGTCGTCGGTGGCCGCGTCCTCGCCGGCTTCCATCACCGGTACATTGGCGGTGAAGTGATCCATGATCGCGCCCAGCACCATCGGCTTCAGCACCTGCCAGTTCTTCTCGTTGGTCTTGGTGACCGTCACGAAGTCCGAGCCCAGGAACACGCCCGCCACCCCGTCGATCTCGAACAACAGGCGCGCGAGCGGCGAGCGCGCGGCGGCGTCGCGGCTGGTGAAATCGGCGACGCCGGTTTCCAGAACCGGGCGGCCCGGCAGGAACTTGAGGGCGGCGGGATTCGGCGTTTCTTCGGTCTGGATGAACATGGGGCGGCCCCGGGACATGGAGAAATAGGAGGCCTAAATAGGACCAATCCGGTCCTCGATCAATGCGCGTGATCCGAAAAAGTGGCGGCCGGTTTTTCGACCGGATCACGCGCCAACAAAAACCCGCTATGTCAGGGCGTCTATGCGTTCTTCGCTGAGGTCGCCCGGCACAATCGTCACTGGGATCAAAATCTTGCCCGCCAGCTTGCCCGAAAGGGCCGAGATGATCGGGCCCGGGCCTTCCGGTCCCACGCTGGCGCCCAAGACCAGCATGTCGATGGAGGGATTCGCGCTGATCACCGCGAACAGCTGCTCGAGGGTATCGCCCTGCCGCAGGTGCAGGTCCGGGAATCTTCCCGTCGCCTTGTGCACGTCGGCGGCGATTTGTTGCAGGCGGCGCTCGGCCTCGGTCTTCGCCTCATGCTGCATCAGCTCTTCGATGGCCGCGAAGTGGTGATAGTCGCTGTGCGGCACGGCGTGGAACAGCGCGACCTTGCCGCCGGTGTTGAGCACGCGCCGGCAGGCGAAACGCAGCGCGGTGCGGAACTCGACGGAGCGGTCCACGACGACAAGAAATGTGCGCCCGGCGTCCGCGGCGGAAACCGCGGCCGGCGTCGGGGGCGTTGGGGCTTCGCCGCTCATGGTTACACGCGCCGGAACACGGCGCTGGCCGCCCAGCCGGCGCTGGCGGCCAGCAGCACGGCGAGAAGGCCGTATAGCGGCGCGAAATTGTGCGCGAAGTCATAGATGTCCGCGCCGATACCGATCTTGGAGATGTTCAAGGGCACGATCTCGGCGGCCACCACCTGTCCTTCGCGGAACAGATAGACCTGCACGTTGTAAGTGCCGACGGGCACGTTCGACGGGAAATGCAGCTCGGCGCGGAACAGGCGGTTCGACATCATGTTGATGGCGCCGATGCCTTGATCGTAGAGGCCTTCGTTCGTCTTCAGGCGCACCAGCGCTTTTCTGAACTCCGCCAGTTGATCGAGCGGGATGTTCTCGTCCGCGGTCAGCATGCGGATATTGTCGACGCCGATCTCGTGCCGGGTCAGCAGCGTCTGCGGCACGAACTCTTCCACGGGGCGCGAGGACACGACGCGGTAGTAAGACGGCACCGAGGCCAGTGTCACATCTTCGGTATTGAGCCAGATGGGACCGACGCGCGTCTTGTGGCGCACGACTTCATCGCGCTTGGGGCCCGTCACCACGACAGCCACGTCGCCCGGTCCATCCGTGGCGCCGAACAACAGCACGTCGGTGCCGGTGAAACGCGAGGTGATGGCCACGAGATGGCTCGATAGGTCCGCCACCAGCGGCACTTCCGGTACGCGCGGTTCGTCCTGGGCATGCGCCGGCAAGGCGGTCAGCAATAACAGCGCGAGGAGGGCCGCTCTCATGGCGTGTTCCCCACGGTAATCGAGAATGGTTCTTGCGGCGGCAGCACAAGACCGATCGCAAGGCTGATGGCGACCAGCAGAACCATCCCCGCCAGCATCACGCGCAGTTGCTCGCCCTTCACTTTCCCCGACAGGCGCGCGCCGATCTGCGCCGAGATCACCGCGATCACGAGCAGGAGCAGCGCGAGCACCACGTCCACCGACTGGTTGACGATGGCTTGCAACAGCGCGGTGATCGCCGTGACAAAGGTGATCTGGAACAAGCTCGTGCCGATCACCACCTGCGTCGGCATGCCGAGCAGGTAGATCATCGCAGGCACGATCAGGAAGCCGCCGCCCACGCCCATCATTGCGACAAGGAGGCCGACGAGGAAGCCGATGCCGGCGGGCAGCAACGCCGAGATGTAAAGCTTGGACCGGCGGAAGCGGATCTTGAACGGCAAGCCGTGCATCCAGATGTGACGGCCCGGACCGCGCGCCGCGAGAGCTTGGGCCACAGGGCGTTTCTTCAAGGCGCCCGGCAGGCTTTCCATCAGCATGAAGCCGCCGACGACGCCCAGGAACACGACATAGCCCAGCGAAATCGTCAGATCGATATGGCCGGTGCTTTTGAGGATGTTGAACAGATAGACGCCCAAGCTGGACCCGATCAGTCCGCCGGCCGTCAGCACGCCGCCCATCAGGAAGTCGACATTGTTGCGGCGCATGTGCGCCAGCATGCCCGAGACGGAGGAGGCGACGATCTGCACCGACTGCGTGCCCACCGCGACGGTAGGAGGAACCCCGATGAAGATCAAAAGCGGCGTCATCAGGAAGCCGCCGCCGACGCCGAACAGACCCGACAGCAGACCCACGATCCCGCCCATGCCCAGAACAAGCCAGATATTCACGGACAGTTCGGCAATGGGCAGGTAGATCGGCATACGTGCTGTTTACTCAGGCTGTCGCGGCGTTCTGTTTGTACCATTCATACGCGGAGGCAATTCCCTCGCGCAGTCCCGTCTTGGCTTTCCATCCCAGCGCATTGATGCGCCCGACGTCGACCAGCTTGCGCGGCGTGCCGTCGGGTTTCGTGCTGTCGAAGGTGAAGGTGCCCTTGAATCCCACCACGTCGGCGACGAGTTCGGCCAGTTCGCGGATGGTGACGTCTGATCCGACGCCGATGTTGACGAGCTGGTCGTCGGAATAGGTCTTCATCAGGAACACGCACGCATCGGCTAGGTCGTCCACATGCAGGAACTCGCGGCGCGGCGTGCCCGTGCCCCACAAGGTCAGCGACGGCTTGCCCGTGATCTTGGCCTCGTGCGCTTTGGCCATCAGCGCCGGCAAAACATGGCTCGACGTCAGATCGAAATTGTCCTCGGGACCATAAAGATTGGTCGGCATGCAGCTGATGAAGTCGCGGCCGTGTTCGCGCCGGTAGGCCTGGCACTGTTTGATGCCCGCGATCTTGGCGATCGCATACCACTGATTCGTCGGCTCCAAGGGCCCTGTCAGCAGCGCGTCTTCGTTCATCGGCTGCGGCGCGAGGCGCGGATAGATGCAGGTCGACCCCAGGAACAACAGCTTCTCGACGCCGATCTGGTGCGCGGTGGCGATGATATTGGTCTGGATCTGCAGGTTATCGGTGAGGAACTCGGCCGGGCGCGTGTCGTTGGCGACAATCCCGCCCACCACGGCGGCGGCCAAAAAAACCGCCTGCGGCTTGGTCTCGCGCATCCAGGTCTCGACTTCCACCTGACGGGTCAGATCGAGCTCGCGCCGTGTTACGGTCAGAAGTTCGCAGCCTTCGCCACCCAGGCGGCGTACCAGCGCGCTGCCCACCATGCCCCGGTGGCCCGCCACCCAGACGCGTTTTCCGGAAAGGGCGTAGGTCGCCATACCCTCACCCTCCCGCGCTGAAGCGCGGGGCCCACCCTCTCCCGCGAAGCGGGAGAGGGTGCCGAGCGGAGCGATGCGGGTGAGGGTGCGTGTTCAACATACAGAACTTAATCATTTCTACCGAAGCGCATGGCTTCGGCTTTCACCGTCGCCAGATCCGAGGTCACCATTTCCTTCACCATCGCCTTGAAGGACGTCTTGTGCTTCCAGCCCAGCACCTTATGCGCCTTGCGCGGATCGCCGAGCAGGAGGTCGACTTCGGTCGGGCGGAAGTAGCGGGGGTCGATTTCAATGAGTGTCTCGCCGGTCTTGGCGTCGATGCCCTTTTCGTTCACGCCCTTGCCCTTCCATTTGATCTTGCGGCCCACTTCGGCGAATGCGAGTTCGACGAACTCGCGCACTTCGTGGGTTTCGCCGGTGGCCAGCACGTAATCGCTCGGCGTCTTCTGCTGCAGGATCTTCCACATGCCTTCCACGTAATCGCGGGCATGACCCCAGTCTCTCTTCGCATCGAGATTGCCGAGATAGATTTTGTCCTGCAGGCCGAGCTCGATGGCCGCCACCGCGCGCGTGATCTTACGCGTGACGAAGGTCTCGCCGCGCAAGGGGCTCTCGTGGTTGAACAGGATGCCGTTGGAGGCGTGATAGCCGTAGGCCTCGCGGTAATTCACCGTGATCCAGTAGGCGTACAGCTTGGCGGCGCCGTAAGGCGAACGCGGATAGAAGGGCGTCTTCTCGCTCTGCGGGACTTCCTGCACCAGGCCATACAACTCGGAGGTGGACGCCTGGTAGAAGCGCGTCTTGTCCTTGAGATCGAGGATACGGATGGCTTCGAGAAGCCGCAGCGTGCCGAGCGCGTCGGAGTTGGCCGTATATTCCGGGGTCTCGAAGCTCACCTGCACATGGCTCTGGGCGGCCAGATTGTAGATCTCGTCGGGCTGCACTTCCTGAACCAGCCGGATCAGGTTGGTGGCGTCGGTCATGTCGCCGTAATGCAGGAAGAACTTCACCCCGGTTTTGTGCGAGTCCTCGTAAAGGTGATCGATGCGGCCCGTGTTGAAGGACGAGGAGCGGCGTTTCACCCCGTGGACAACATAGCCCTTCTTCAAGAGGAACTCGGCGAGATAGGCCCCGTCCTGCCCGGTGACGCCCGTGATCAGGGCGACTTTTTGCCCCGCGTTCTTAGCTGATTTCTGGGAGGGTTTTTTGGCCATAAGGGGTCCGAAAGACACGAGATTTTGAGGGACGCGGATTTGGCTGGCACTATGTCTTGAAACGCCTTAACGCTCAATGACGGCGTCCATTTCCGAGACAAGAGACTTCATGACGGCTTTGAGCGAACTTTATGTGCTTTGCGCCGGCGGCCACGCCCGCGTGCTGATCGATATCCTGCGCCGGACGGGAAAGACCGTGACCGGGCTCACCGACGACAATGCGGCGCTGCATGGCGCCGCGCTTGACGAGGTGCCCATCATCGGCGGCCAGCAATCGTTGCTGGACCGCGCGGCCGAAGGTCTCGTGGTCGTGAACGCGCTCGGCAACAAACCGCGCACCGGCGATGCCGGCATGGGTCTGCGCCGCACGCTTTTCACGCGTTTCAAGGACAAGGGCTTCCGTTTCGAGACCGTCATCAGTCCCGATGCGAGCGTGTCGGCGCGCGCGCTCCTGAATGAAGGGGTGCAGGTGGTGACGGGCGCCATTATTCACCCGGGCTGCCTCATCGGCGCCAACACCATCATCAACACCGGCGCGCAGGTCGATCATGACTGCCGGATCGGCGATCACTGCCATATCGCCCCGGCCGCCGTGCTCTGCGGTGAAGTGACCGTGGGCGAGGAATGCCACGTCGGGGCCGGGGCCGTGGTGGTTCCGGGAGTCACCATCGGGGCCGGGGCTGTCATCGGGGCCGGGGCGACCGTGGTAACGGATGTGCCGCCGGGGGCAACCGTCCTTGGCAAGACCATCCGGACGGGGGGCGAGCGGCCGACCTGGCTGCAACCCTAAATTTACCATACGCGTTGGGTAGGTAAGGCCTTATAAGACCGGCAGATTTTGCGCAAAAACCGGCGTTGCGCTACACTTGGCCTTTAGCCCCTCCGGAAGACCCTGTGACCGATCAGGCTCGCAAAAGACCGCCTTTGGCGCTGCTGCACCTTTTGCAGCGGCGCAATCTCATCGTCTTTGCCTTCGACGTGGTGATGGCCTTCCTGGCGGTGGTGGCGGCCTTCGTGCTGCGCCTGTTTGAGGACGTCTCCTGGGGCTTCTTCGCCGCGCGTCCCGAGATCTTGGAAATGGCCGGCGTCTTCGCCGTGGTCGCCGCCGCGGTTTATCTCTTCACCGGCATCTACCGGCACATGTGGGAATATGTGTCGGCCAAGGACGCCTTCAACATCCTGCGCACCGCGACCTTGACGGTCGCCATCTTCCTCCCGGTCTGGTTCTGGCTGACGCGCCTTGAATCGCTGCCGCGCTCCGTGCCGGTGATCTCTTGGTTCGTGCTCGTCGCCTTCCTCGCGGGTCCGCGTCTCCTCTACCGCATCTCGCGCGATGGTCAGATGCGCGGGCTCATGCGCCGCGTCCCTCACGGCACACCTGTGCTCTTGATTGGCGCCGGTCCTGAAGCCGAACATTTCATCCGCGCGGTCAGCCGTGGTCCGGAACCGGGCGTGCGCGTGGTCGGCATGGTCGCCGCTGCTGATGGTGTGGGCGCCGACCGCGTCGGCCAAGTGATCCACGGCGTCGAGATCTTGGGCCGTGAAGGCGACATCGTGCGCGTCATGACCGCGCTCGCCAAGCGCGGCGAGCAGCCCGAGAAGCTGGTGCTCGTCACCCCGACGCACGACGGTGCGGAAGTGCAGCGCCTGCTCGCGGCGGCGGAAGATGTCGGCTGTCAGCTCGCGCGCGTGCCGCCGCCCACGGATTTGCAAGCCTACGATACCACCGATCTCAAGCCGCGCCCCATCGCGATTGAAGATTTGCTCGGCCGTCCGCAAGCGCGCCTCGACCGCGTGGCCATGACCAGCATGATCAACGCGCGGCGCGTGCTGATTACCGGCGCGGGCGGTTCGATCGGATCCGAACTCGTGCGTCAGATTTCCGATGCGGGGCCCGCCCATCTCACCCTCGTCGATAACGGCGAATTCAATCTCTACGCCATCGATCTCGAAATCCGTCAGCGTCATCCGGCGCTGTCCTGCGCCACCATCCTCGCCGATGTGCGCGACGCCGATCGTATCCGCGACATCCTCAACCGCGAACGGCCCGATCTCGTCTTCCATGCGGCGGCGCTGAAACATGTGCCGATGGTGGAAACGAATCCCATCGAAGGCCTGCTCACCAACGCGCTCGGCACGCGCAA
>JAYRTJ010000140.1:0-8323 GCA_041919675.1 Rhodospirillaceae bacterium
CGCGCCGCCCGTCTCCGCGAGGATCTTCGTGATCGCCGCCGTCAAGCTCGTCTTGCCGTGGTCAACGTGACCAATCGTGCCGATGTTGCAGTGCGGCTTATTCCGCTGGAATTTCTCTTTAGACATGCACTTCCCGTTTTGCTTCTAGGGTTTAAAGGCGAATTCTGGGGCACTGAAATCGTAGAACCGCCCTAAAAGGTCAAGGAGATTCGCCAAAAACGCTCCTTGGCCGCCCAAAGCAAAAGGCCGCCTCCCTTCGGAAGCGGCCTTTTCTTAGGCGTTTTGGACGCTTAGGCGAGTTCGATCGCCACCGCGGTGGCTTCGCCGCCGCCGATGCAGAGGCTGGCCACGCCCTTCTTGCCGCCGCGATTCTGCAGGGCCGCGATCAGGGTCGCCATGATGCGGGCGCCGCTGGCGCCGATCGGATGACCCAGCGCACAGGCGCCGCCGTTCACGTTCAGCTTCTCTTCCGGGATCGCCAGTTCGCGCTGGGCGGCCATGGCCACCACGGCGAAGGCTTCGTTCACTTCGAACAGGTCGACGTCCTCGACCTTCCAGCCGGCCTTCTTCAACACCTTCTGCATCGCCGGGATCGGCGCGGTGGTGAACTTGGCCGGCTCATGGGCGTGCGCCGCATGGGCAACGAGTTTGGCGACAATCGGCATGCCCATCTTCTTGGCGACGCTTTCGCGCGTCATGACCAGCGCCGCGGCGCCGTCCGAGATGGATGAGGCGTTCGCCGCCGTGATGGTGCCGTCTTTTGCAAACGCGGGCTTCAACGTCGGGATCTTGTCGAGCTTCGCCTTGCCCGGCGCTTCGTCGGTTTCGATCTTAGTGGCGCCGTCGCGGCCCTGGATGGTCACGGGCACGACTTCCTTGGCGAACGCGCCCGACTTGATCGCGGCCTGCGCGCGGGTCAGCGAGCGGATCGCGAACTGGTCCTGCTGCTCGCGGGTGAATTGATATTCACGCGCGGTGTCTTCGGCGAACACGCCCATCAGCTTGCCTTGGTCGTAAGCGTCTTCCAGGCCGTCGAGATACATCGAGTCCTTGATCACGTCGTGACCGATGCGCGCGCCGCCGCGGTGCTTCACCATCAGATACGGAGCGTTGGTCATGCTTTCCATGCCGCCGGCGACAATGATGTCCGCCGTGCCGGCCGCCAGCGCGTCATGCGCCATGATCGCGGCCTGCATGCCGCTGCCGCACATCTTGTTGACGGTCGAGGCTTCCACCGACTTCGGCAGACCCGCGCCGAGCGCCGCCTGGCGCGCCGGAGCCTGACCGAGGCCGCCCGGCAGCACGCAGCCCATAATGATCTGTTCAACGGCTTCGAGCTTCACGCCCGCGCGTTCGACGGCGGCCTTCACCGCGGTCGCGCCAAGGTCCGTCGCCTTCACGGTACCGAGCGAGCCTTGGAACCCACCCATCGGGGTACGGGCATAGGAAGCAATGACGACAGGATCGTTGGCCATTTTTTATCTCCTTCATTTTTTGGGCGTGCCCTGTTCGGAAAACCGGTGCCCACTTTTCCGGGTCACGCCCTAGAGTGCGCGCGCGATAACCATGCGCTGTATATCTGATGTGCCTTCGTAAATTTGGCAAACACGGACATCGCGGTAAATCTTCGCGATGCCGAATTCTTCAAGATAACCATAACCGCCAAGGGTTTGGATGGCGCCGGAAACCACCGTTTCGGCGGTTTCGGAGGCCACGAGCTTGGCCATGGAGGCTTCTTTCAGGCAAGGAAGGCCCGAGTCCTTGAGACTCGCGGCATGCAGAACCAGCTGCCGGGCGGCTTCCAGTTTGGCGGCGAGATCGGCCAGGCGGAAACCGACCGCCTGATGTTCGATGATCGGCTTGCCCATCGACTTGCGTTCCTTGGCGTAACCGATGGCGATCTCGAGCGCGCCTTGCGCCATGCCGACGCACTGCGCGGAGATGCCGATGCGGCCCGCTTCGAGATTCGAAAGCGCGATGCGGTAGCCCTGCCCCGGTTGCCCAAGCATAAGATCGTCTTCGATGAACAGGTTCTCAAAGCGAAGCGCGCAGGTGTCCGACGCGCCCTGGCCGAGTTTATGTTCCACCTTGTCGACGAAATAACCTTTGCGGCCCGTCGGCACCAGGAAGGCCGACATGCCTTTCTTGCCCGCTTCGGGATCGGTGACCACGATCACCAGCGCGAGCTTTCCGATCTTGCCCGAGGTGATGAACTGCTTCGAGCCATTGAGCGTCCACCCGCCCGAAGATTTCGTCGCGCGTGTACGGATTGCCGATGCGTCCGAACCGGCATCGGTTTCGGTGAGCGCAAACGCGCCGATCGTCTTTCCGCCGATGAGATCGGGAAGAAAGCGCTGCTTCTGCGCCGGCGTGCCGTCTTTCAGCAGCGCCGACACGATCAAGCTGTTCTGAATGGAAAGGATGGTCGAGAGCGCGCCGTCGGCGGCCGCGATTTCGATCAGCGCGAGCGCATAGGAAACGTAATCCGCTCCGGCGCCGCCTTCTTCTTCCGGCGCGACCATGCCTAGGAGACCAAGCTCCGCGAGTTCACCGAAAAGCGCGGGCGGATAACCACCCGCGGATTCAAAAGCCTGCGTGCGTGGACGGAGCTTTTCCTGCGCGTACGCACGAATGCTCGCCTGAATGGCCGCCTGGGTCTCCGTCAGGATCATCGCGTCTCAATAAAAAAGGAAACAATGGGACAGAATGTCCCCGCGCTGGTAGCCGCTATTTTAGGGAACTTCAAGATTGACCCGCCAGCCGCCCCGGGACAGCGCTGCCATGTGCCCGGCGCACGGCTAAATCGCCGTCCGGCCGGTCGATCAATTTTTACCCGGCAGACCGCGGTAGAAAGCTTCCGATCCCTGCCCAAGCCGTCCTAAACGGCGCGGCGGTTTCACAAGCACGGGCTGCTCGCGCCACAGCGCGGGGAAGACGCGCTTCATTTCGTCCAGCTTCGGCATGTCGTGAAACAGGATGTACGGCTGGCGCGGATTATTCACGAGATAGTCTTGGTGATAGTCCTCGGCGGGATAGAACGCCTTGCCCTGCTCGATCTTGGTGACAACGCTCGCCTCAAAAGCCTCAGCCTGTTCGAGCTGCGTCAAAAAGGCGCGCGCGATGCGCGTTTGTTCGTCGTTCACCGGAAAGATCGAGGACCGGTATTGCGGTCCGACGTCCGGGCCCTGGCGGTTGAGCTGTGTCGGGTCATGCACGACGGAAAAGAAGATCCGCAAGATCTGCCCGTATGAAATCTCTTTCGGATCGTATGTGATCTGCACGGCTTCGGCATGGCCGGTCTTTCCGCCACTGACCACGCCGTACTTCGCGTTCGACTTCTCGCCGCCGGCATAACCGGAGACGGCGTTCAGGACACCCTTGGTGCACTGGTAAACCGCCTGCACGCCCCAGAAACATCCCCCCGCGAGAACCGCGATCGCAGGCGATGACGCGCCGGGCGTTTCATCGAGCGCCGGTTTAGGGATGCTGCGCGCCGGCTCGGCCGCGCCGGCGCGCATGCAAAGCAGGACAAGACCGGACGCGAGGATGGAGCGCCGTGTGATCATGCCCAAAGTATAGCACGCGGCCGGGACCGCCGTTAGACTGGACCGACGGAGGGTCCCATGCGTTTTGCCTTTGTCGCCGCGGCCTCAATTCTATTGGCGGTTCCGTCACTTGCCGCCGATCCGGGGCGAGCGCCGTTGCCGCCGGGCACCTTTTATGTGCGCGAGGGGAGCGAGTTCGCGGTCACGCAAATCCGCCCCGCCCTCTTTGCCCTCTCCGAGCCCGATTATTATCAGCACAACGTGTCTTATGTGATCGTCGGTGAAGACCGCGCTCTGGTGATCGATGCCGGCGCCAGCACGACCGAAGACATGACGCGCGCGGTACGGCGTCTCACCGATAAACCCTTCGCCGTCATCCCGACGCATCTTCATTACGATCACCTCGGCAGCATCCATCACTTTCAAGAGGTGTGGCTGATCGATGTTCCCGCGACGCGCCAGCTCGTGCGGAAAGACGGATACACTTACGTGCCGCCCGACCGGCATATCGCGACCGCGGCCGAGTTCTCGGCGACGCCCTTCAAGGTCAGCCGCTACATCAAGCCGGGCGACACCGTCGACCTCGGCGACCGCCCGGTGCAGATCCTGTTCACGCCCGGCCATACGCGCGACGAAGTCGTGATTTACAGCCCGCTCGACAACATCCTTTTCACCGGCGATTTCATTTATCCGGCGAGTTTGTTTTCGGGAAATGCGAAGGACTATCTGGCGGCGGCCGACAAAGTGCTCGCCACGATCAACCGCGACACCAAGATCTACGGCGCGCATCCGGGCCGCCCCAAGGACGGCGTGACCGAGCTTCCGCTGGTCACTTACGACGAACTGGTGAGCGCGCGGACAGCTTTCGCGCGCATGGCCAAGGGCGCGCCGCCCGACGAGACGATCTCGAACCCCTCTCCCACCGGCGGCTTCAAGATGACCGCGGCGAAAGTCTATCGGGCGAGCCCGCGCATCCGCGTGCTCGGCGACATTATTTTCGCCGACCGCGGGGCGCTGAGTTATCCGGACGGGAAACCGTAAAACACATTATGTCTATCACTGAAGCGCCTGCGCGAGATCGTTCTGCAGGTCTTCGGCGTCTTCGATGCCGACCGACAGACGGATCAGACCGTCCTTGATGCCGACCTTCTCGCGCACGTCCTTGGGAATCGACGCGTGGGTCATGATGGCCGGATGTTCGATCAGGCTTTCGATGCCGCCAAGGCTCTCAGCAAGCGTGAATATCCGCGTGCGGGAGAGCGCCTGACGGGCGTCTTCCAGGCCGCCTTTCATGAAAGCGGTGATCATGCCGCCGCCGCCGCGCATCTGCTTCTGCGCCAGCTTGTACTGCGGATGGCTGGGAAGGCCCGGATAGATCACACGTTCGATCTTGGGGTGCTTTTCAAGCCAGTTCGCGAGATGCAGGGCGTTCTTGTTGTGGCGTTCCATGCGGATGCCGAGGGTCTTGAGACCGCGGTGCGCAAGGAAGCTGTCGAACGGACCGGCGATGGAGCCGATGGAGTTCTGCAGGAATCCGAGCTGTTCGATGAGGTCCGGATGACGCGTGACGGCGACGCCGCCGATCACATCCGAATGGCCGTTCAGATACTTGGTCGCCGAGTGCACGACGATGTCGGCGCCGAGATCGAGCGGGCGCTGCGTCCAGGGCGAAGCAAAGGTATTGTCGACGACGACGATCACATCGTGTTTATGCGCCTCGCCGGCGATGGCTTCGATATCGGCCAGCTTCAGAAGCGGATTGGTCGGCGTTTCGATCCAGATGAGCTTGGTGTTCTCGCGGATCGCGGCGCGGAGCTTGGCGGTATCCGTGAGATCGACATAGGAAATGGCGAGGCCCGCCGACTTCTTGCGCACGCGTTCCAAAAGGCGGTAGGTGCCGCCGTACAGATCGTCCATCGCGACAATGTGCGAACCGGCTTCGAGCATATCGAGCACGGTGGCCATGGCGGCCAGGCCCGACGAGAACGCGAAGCCCGCCGCGGCGTTCTCGAGCGCGGCAACGGCGCGCTCGTAGGCAAAGCGCGTCGGGTTATGGCTGCGGCCGTAATCAAAGCCCTTGTGCACACCCGGGCTTTCCTGCGCGTAAGTCGACGTCGCATAGATCGGCGTGATCACCGCGTTGGTCGTCGGGTCCAGATGCTGGCCCGCATGGATGGCGCGGGTGTCGAAACCCTTCAGCAGGTGGTCTTTGTTGGGATCGTTGCTCATGCCTTGCCCGTTCTCTTGCGCAGGTAGTTGAGGAAATCGGCCGGCGTGATCAGGCCGAGGAATTCGCCGTTATCCATCACGCATACGGCATGCGAGCGTTCGAACATCGGGATCAGGTCGCTGATCGCCGCCTTCACGTCCACGGTCTGGAACTCACGGCGCATCACCGCGCCGACCTGCGACTGGAAACCGTTCGTGCCGCCGGTAACGTGCAAAAGCACGCCCGCTTCGTCCATCAAGCCGACAAGCTTGCGGTCCTGCATCACGGGGACCTGCGAGATGTCGAACATACGCATCTTCGCATAGACCTGCTGCAGAGTTTCGGTGGGCAGCGCCCACACCACATCGCCCTGGAAGTACGGGCGCGCGATCAGGTCACGCAGGTCGTGCGCTTCCTTGCGGTCCGTCATGCCCTGATCTTGCAGCCAATACGGATTGTAGATTTTCGAGAGGTACTTGTTGCCGCTGTCGCAGACGAAGGACACGACGCGCTTCGGTTTGGTTTGAGCGCGGCAGTAGCGGAGCGCGGCGGCAATGAGCGTGCCCGACGACGAGCCGCACAGGATGCCCTCTTTCTGCAGCACGAGGCGCGAGGTCGCGATGGCTTCCGCGTCGTCGATCGTATAGGCCGAACCGATGAGATCCATCTGGCAGTTCTTCGGGATGAAGTCTTCGCCGATGCCTTCGACCAGCCAGCTGCCCGGCTGGATCATCTCGCCGGTGTTCACCAGCGGCGCCAAAATCGAACCCTTCGGGTCGGCAAGCACCATTTCAACGTGCGGCGCGGTGCGCTTGAAGAAGCGTCCAATGCCCGTGAGCGTTCCCCCGCTTCCGACGCCGCACACCACGGCATCGAGATTGCGGTCCATCTGCTGCCAGATTTCCGGCGCGGTGGTGCTTTCGTGCGCGACCGGGTTGGACGGGTTCTCGAACTGATTGACGTAGAAGCCCCCGGTCTTGGCGGCGATCGCTGCGGCCTTTTCCTGATAGTACTCAGGATTGCCCTTCTGCACGTCCGAGCGCGTCATCACCACTTCGGCGCCGAGCGCCTTGATGTGGAATATCTTTTCCTGGCTCATCTTGTCGGGGATGACGAGGATGACCTTGTAGCCCTTCTGGATGCCGATGAGCGCCAGCGCGAGACCGGTGTTGCCGGCGGTCGCTTCAACGATGGTGCCGCCCGGCTTGAGGCGGCCATCGCGCTCGGCGGCTTCGATCATCGTCACGGCGATGCGGTCCTTGATCGACCCGCCGGGATTTTGGCTTTCCATTTTCAGGTAGAGCTCGCACGGTCCCACATCGAGATTGCGCGTGCGGACCAGCGGCGTGTTGCCGATCAGACCGAAAAGGGAATGCTGTGAGGGAATGTGGGTCATGGGATCAATTCCGGAATGGTTCTAGGGCGGCGCGAACGGTGATGAGCGCAGCGCATTAGGACGCGCGAGGGCCCGGCGCAATATCGTATATTGCACCGCAGCCCCGCAACCCGAACCTGGCGAAAAAATTACCCTTAAACGGGCGCCGGACCGCCGACTTTTACCGTCAAATCCGGCAATCCGGCGATCATTCCCACCATCGTATCGCCCGCGACGACCGGACCGACATTCTCCGGCGTACCGGAGAAAATGATGTCTCCGGCGAACAATTCATTCGCGCGCGAAAGTTGCGCGATCTGTTCGGCGACGCTCCAGATCATATTGGAAAGATCGGAGTTCTGTTTGACCGCGCCGTTCACCGACAGGGCGATGCGGCCCTTGGCGAGGTGGCCGACTTTATCCGCCGGCGTGATCGGACCCATCGGCGCCGACTGGTCGAAGCCCTTCCCGATTTCCCACGGCTTACGCTCTTCCTTCATCTTTTCCTGAAGGTCGCGGCGCGTCATGTCGATGCCGACGCTGTAGCCCGCAACGAGATCGAGCGCTTTCTCGACCGGAATGTTGCGGCCGCCGCCCTTCAGGAAAGCGACCAGCTCGATCTCATAGTGGAAGTTCTTCGTCAGGGTCGGATAGTCGATGGCGCCGGTGGAACCCGGCTGCACGACAACCACCGCATCGGCCGGCTTCTGGAAGAAGAAAGGCGCTTCGCGGTTCGGGTCGCTGCCCATCTCGCGGGCATGGGCGGCGTAATTGCGCCCGATGCAATAGATGCGGCGCACCGGAAACACCGCGCTGTTTCCCACCACCGGAACGGTCATCTGCGGGATGGTGAAGAGATGCGGGCTCACCGCCGTTGCGGCGCTGGCCCCTGCCGCCGCGGCGAGCGTGCCGGCGGCGCCAACCGTGACTGCTGTACGACGCGTCATGCCTTCTACCATCTGAAGTTCCTCCCGATGCCCTACTCGTGGCGGTTCATGGCGGAGTTCTTACCCGTATCGCGCATGAACACATAAACGAGGAGCGATGTGGCAATGATACCGGTCAGATAATAATAGAACCAGCTCTCATGGCCCTGGGATTTGAACAAGAGGGCCACGGATTCGGCCGAGCCGCCGAAGACCGAGACGGTCACGGCATAGGGCAGCCCCACCCCGATGGCGCGCACGGCCGTGG
>JAYRTJ010000141.1:0-8264 GCA_041919675.1 Rhodospirillaceae bacterium
AGGCCTGAAGGGTGGCGTTCCGCCACAGCTCCATGTAGCCGCGCCACAGATTGACCTGGGCCTCCATGAGCTTCTGGGGCTCGGCCATCATCTTGGCGGTGAGTTCGAGGAAGGCGCCGCCGACACTCGCCATGTCCGCCATGCCCACGCCGGCGCCTGCGGGATCGGCCGCGCCCCGGTTCATGAACTCCTGCACCAGGTTCTGCGAGCGCTGGGCGATATCGGTCATGATCGCCGGCCAGTCGGCGGCCTCGGCTTGGACGTCGTCGGCGCTGCCGGGCTGTTGACCCGCTTTGGGCGAGGTGCTGTTGTTCTTCGTCATGTCCCCATCCAGCCGTGGTGGATATTTCCGCGGCGGTGTATGTATTGTCTTCGCAAGGCAACGGGTTATGCATAGGTTGGACCGCCAAGACTGTCCAGACGCGCAAAACCGAGGTCAAGTCCCCGCATCCTAAATTAAGCTCGTAGATGAAGTGTGGCGTATAAGATTATGACAAAGAACACAAAAAATCGTGATGGTCGTAACTTCACCCGGCGGACGTTCAGCGCCGCCGCCGTCACCGCCATGCTCGCGCTTGCCGCTTGCGCCTCCGACGGCGAGATGGCCGCGGACGCGCCCGCCGAAACCGCCGTTGCCGCCGAAACCCCGGCGCCGGCGCCCGCGCCGGTCTTTGGCGCCGCGAACCCGGCGCCGCGTTTTGTCGTTCCTTCGGCCGCGAACCAGGCCCCGCCGAGCGTCAATACCGTTCCGAGCGAAGCGCCGGCGCCGCGCTCGTCGGACGAAGAGCGCGATGCCGCCCGCAAGGGCCTCGTCGCCGATATCGCGAATGCGCGTCACAACGACGTGGGCGGGCGTACCCTGCCTGTGGTCGTGCGCCCCTATGTGGAAACCGCCGGCGAACAGTCGAGGACGCCCACGGCCGACGCAACGCCCGAGCCGGACACCGGCCGCCTCGACGCAGCGCCCCCGCCGCGGCCGGCGGAGGCCGGCGGCGCACCGGCAAAGCCCGCGGCCGGACCGGCGCCGGCAAACAGAATCCCCACCGGAAGCTAATAGCTCGCTATATACTGACGGGACGGGGCCTGCGGGCCGCAAGGTGGGCGGCCGCGAAAACGCCCCGGCCGGTCCATAGCGCCGTCATAAACAGAGTGTACCACCCGCCCAGGGGACTACCGCATTGTGGAAATGTGGCGTCTGCCGCATAACGGGCCCTCCAATCTCATAGGCGACCGATGAAGACCGAGTTCAATCGCATCAAACGCTTGCCGCCGTATGTGTTCGCCGAAGTGAACGCGATGAAGGCGCGTTTGCGCGGGGCCGGCGAGGACATCATCGACTTCGGGATGGGCAATCCGGACCTGCCGACCCCGCAGCACATTATCGACAAGCTGACCGAAGTCGCCCAGGACCCGAAAGCGCACCGCTACTCCGCCTCGCAAGGCATCAAGGGCCTGCGCAAGGCCTTCGTGAACTACTACGAGCGCCGTTTCGGCGTCTCCTTGGATATGAACAAGGAAGTGTGCGTGACCCTGGGCTCGAAAGAGGGCCTGGCGAACCTCGCCTCCGCCATCACCAATCCGGGTGACCTGATCCTGTCGCCGAACCCGGCGTACCCGATCCATCCGTTCGGCTTCATCATCGCCGACGGTTCGGTGCGCTCGCTGCCCTGCATCCCGGACGCCGAGTTCATGGCCGCGCTCGACCGCGCCGTGAAGAACTCGACCCCGAAGCCGGTGGCCCTGATCCTCAACTATCCGTCCAATCCCACAGCCTTGGTGGCCGACCTCGACTTCTACGGTCAGGTCGTGGACTTCTGCCGTCACCATGACATCTGGATCCTGTCGGACCTCGCCTACGCGGAAATCTATTTCGGCGACCGTCCGCCGCCGTCGATCCTGCAGATCCCCGGCGCCAAGGACATCGCCATCGAGTTCACCTCGATGAGCAAGACCTACAGCATGCCGGGCTGGCGCGTCGGTTTCGCCGCCGGCAATCCGGTGCTGCTCAACGCGCTGGTGCGCATCAAGTCCTACCTCGATTACGGCGCGTTCACGCCGATCCAGGTGGCGGCGGCCGCCGCGCTCAACGGCTCGCAGGACTGCGTGGCCGAAGTGCGCCAGATTTACAAGGAGCGCCGCGACCTCCTGATCGAAGGCTTCGGTCAGGCCCAGTGGCACATCCCGAGCCCGGAAGCGTCCATGTTCGCCTGGGCGCCGATCCCCGAGCCGTTCAAACATCTCGGCGCGCTCGAGTTCTCGAAGCTCCTGATGAGCGAAGCCAAGATCGCGGTCGCGCCGGGCACCGGATTCGGTGAAGCGGGCGAGGGCTTTGTCCGCATCGCGCTGGTCGAGAACAAGCACCGCATCCGTCAGGCCCTGCGCAACATCCGCACTTTCCTCGGCTCCGCCGGTCAGGTGCTGGAACGCGCCGAACGTCAGCGCGCGGCGTCATAATGAGCGCTCTCAAGGTCGCGATTGCCGGGCTCGGCACGGTCGGCGCGGGCGCGCTGAAAATCCTGCACACCAACGCGGCCGAGATCGCCGCGCGTTGCAGCCGGCCCATCGTGATTACGGCGGTGGCGTCGCGCGACCGCAAAAAGGACCGCGGCGTTCCGCTCGGCGGCGTGACGTGGTTCGACGATGCGGCGGCGATGGCGGGTGAAGCCGACGCCGACGTGGTCGTGGAACTCATCGGCGGGTCCGAAGGCGTCGCGCGCAAGACGGTGGAAGCCGCCATCGCGCGCGGCCGCCATGTGGTCACCGCCAACAAGGCGCTGCTGGCCCATCACGGCGTGGCGTTGGCGACCGCGGCGGAGAAGGCGGGGCTTTCGCTGAACTTCGAAGCGGCCGTCGCCGGCGGCATTCCGATCGTCAAGGCGCTGCGTGAAGGTCTCGCGGCCAACAAGATCCGCCGCGTGGCCGGCATCCTGAACGGCACCTGCAACTACATCCTCACCACCATGCGCGCCAGCGGACGCAGCTTCGCCGACGTCTTGAAGGAAGCGCAGGATCTTGGCTACGCCGAGGCCGATCCGTCGTTCGACATCGACGGCACCGACGCCGCCCATAAGCTGGCGATCCTCGCCAGTGTGGCTTTTGGCACGCCGGTGGACATCAAGGCGGTGCACGTCGAAGGCATCCGCCACGTCTCCAGCCTCGATCTGCAGTACGCCGAAGAGTTCGGCTACATCATCAAATTGCTCGGCGTCGCGGAGCGTCTCGGCCGCGCCCCTGATACCCAGGAGGGCGGCGTGCTGATGCAGCGCGTCTATCCCTGCCTCATCAAGCCGGACATGCCGCTCGCCAACGTCGACGGCGTGTTCAACGCCGTGGTCGCTGAAGGCGATTTTGTCGGCCGCTCCGTTTACGAAGGGCGCGGCGCGGGCGCCGGTCCGACCGCGTCGGCGGTCGTCGCCGATCTCATGGACATCGCCTGCGGCCGCAAGGTGCCGACGTTCGGCATTCCTGTCGGCGCGCTGAAGACCATTCCGAACGTGCCGGTCGCGGCGCATGTCGGCGAGTATTACGTGCGCCTGCTGGTCGTCGACCGTCCGGGTGTGTTCGCCGATATCGCCATGGCGTTCCGCGACGAGTCCGTGTCGATGGAATCGGTGCTGCAGCGCGGCCGCAACGCGGCAAACGTCAACGTCGTCATCATCACGCACGAAACCCAGGAAGCCCCGCTTTTGCGCGCCCTCAAGCGGTTGCAGGCCAATGCCGCATTGGTTGAGCCGCCGCACATGATGCGTATCGAGAAGTAACCTTGCTTCGTTACAGCGCGGCTTTCTAAAATGCGCTGCCTTTTCATCTGAAGATTCCCCCGGAGAGCCTCCATGTCGCTGCAGCTTGATTCCTCGTTCGACAACGTTCTGGAACGCAACCTCGCGCTGGAGGCCGTGCGCGTGACCGAGGCGGCGGCCTTGTCCGCCTCGCGCCTCGTGGGCCGCGGCGACGAGAAGCAGGCCGACCAGGCGGCCGTGGACGCCATGCGCCGCGCGCTGAACAGCCTCAACATCGAGGGCACCGTCGTGATCGGCGAAGGTGAACGCGACGAGGCCCCGATGCTTTACATCGGCGAAAAGGTCGGCACCGGCAAAGGCCCGAAGGTCGATATCGCGCTCGATCCGCTCGAAGGAACAACGATCACCGCCAAGGGCGGCGCCAATGCGCTGGCCGTGATCGCGATGGCCGAGGCCGGCAACTTCCTGAACGCGCCGGATGTCTACATGGACAAGATCGCCGTGGGCGGCGGCCTTCCGGAAGGCGTCGTCGATCTCGACAATGCGCCCGCGCAGAACCTCAAGAACCTCGCCAAGGCCAAGGGCGCGGATGTGGAAGACCTCCTGGTCTGCATCCTCGACCGTCCGCGTCACGCCGATCTGATCGCCAAAGTGCGCGCCGCCGGGGCGCGCATCATGCTGATCACCGACGGCGACGTGTCGGGCGTGATCGCCACCGCGCAGCCGAACTCGGGCGTCGATATGTATGTCGGTTCGGGCGGCGCGCCGGAAGGCGTGCTGGCCGCGGCCGCGCTGCGCTGCATCGGCGGCCAGATGCAGGGCCGCCTGTTGTTCCGCAACGACGACGAGAAGGCGCGCGCCGCCAAGTGGGGCATCACCGATCTCAATCGCAAGTACGGCATGCTGGACCTCGCCAAGGGCAACGTGATGTTCGCGGCCACCGGCGTCACCACCGGCGCCATGCTGCAAGGCGTGCGCCGCTTCCACGGCGGCGCGGTCACGCACTCGCTGATCATGCGCTCGAAGACGCGCACCGTGCGCTATGTCGAAGCCCACCACAGCTTCGACGGCGACCAAAAATAAAGTGAACGGGATCGCGCCCTCGTTCCTGGGAGTCGCGAAGTCCTTCCAAGGCCGCCGGTGGGACCTGCGGGCGGTGGACGAGGTGCTGGTGACGGACCTCGTGCGCCAGGCGGGAGTCACGGACGCGGTCGCACGCGTGCTGGCCGGCCGCGGCGTATCCCTCGGCGGCTGCGCCGATTTTCTGCGCCCGACCCTGAAATCCCTGATGCCGGACCCGAGCCTGTTCGTGGACATGGACGGCGCGGCGGACCGCATCGTGCGCGCGCTGGAGAAGGGCGAACGGATCGCGGTGTTCGGCGACTATGACGTCGACGGCGCCACGTCCTCGGCGCTGCTGGCGCGGTTCTTCCGCGCGCTCGGCACGGACATTGTCGTCTACATCCCGGACCGCGCGGCCGAAGGCTACGGCCCGAACGCGCCGGCGCTTTTGAAACTGCGCGCGCAGGGGGTCGATCTCGTCGTCACCGTCGATTGCGGCATCGTGGCCTATGAGCCGCTGGCCGCCGCGCGCGACGCCGGGCTCGACGTGATTGTCGTCGATCATCACAAGGCGGAACCGGCGCTGCCGGCCGCCAATGCCGTCGTGAATCCCAACCGCCTGGATTGCGCAAGCCGCCAGGGTCATCTGGCCGCGGTCGGCGTGGCGTTCCTGCTGGTGGTCGCGGTGAACCGGGCGCTGCGCAATGCGAGTTGGTACGCGAAGAAGGAACGCGGCGAGCCGGATCTCAAGCAATGGCTCGATCTCGTGGCGCTCGGCACGGTGTGCGATGTCGTGCCGCTGACCGGGTTGAACCGGGCGTTCGTGACACAAGGTCTCGGTGTTCTCGCGAAGCGCGGGAATGTGGGCCTCGCGGCGCTGGCGCGGATCGCGCGCGTCGACAGCGCGCCGACGGCTTTTCATCTCGGTTATCTCCTGGGTCCGCGCGTCAACGCCGGCGGCCGTGTCGGCCAGGCCGATCTCGGCACACGCCTTCTGTCCACGGAAGACGAGGGCGAAGCGGCGGCGCTGGCGATGCGCCTCGATGAATTCAACGCCCAGCGTAAGGAAATCGAAGCGGCGGTGTTGCGCGACGCCATCGAACAGGTGGAAAGCCGCGCCGGCAATACGCCGCTGATTTTCGCGGCCGGCGAAAAGTGGCACGCGGGCGTGATCGGCATCGTCGCGGGCCGCTTGCGCGAACGCTACGGCCGCCCGACCTGCGTGGTTGCGATGGACGGCGGGCTCGCGAAGGGCTCCGGCCGTTCCATTCCCGGTGTCGATCTTGGCCGCGCGGTGCTGGCCGCGCGTGAAGCAGGCTATCTCATGAACGGCGGCGGCCACGCCATGGCGGCGGGTTTCACCGTGCGGGCCGAGAAGCTCGATGAGCTTGCAGGGTTCCTGCAAGAGCAGGTGACCGCGCAGCTCAAGGGCGATCCCATGATCCCCACCTTGAACCTCGACGGCGCCGTGAGCGTGTCGGCGGTGACGCCGGACTTCGTTCAGGAACTGTCGTGCGTGGGACCGTTCGGGGCGGGCAACGACGAGCCGCGCTTCGCCGTGGTCGATGCGCGCGTGGTGAAGGCCGATGTCGTCGGCTCAGGTCACGTGCGCTGCATTCTGTCCAGCGCCGGCGGCGGACGCCTGAAGGCCATCGCCTTCAACTGCGTCGATGACGAGCTTGGGCGCGGCCTTTTGACCGCGGCCGGCGGGCGTTTGCACTTGGCCGGCACGATCCGCGCCGACACCTGGCAGGGCCGGATGGAAGCCCAGTTGGTGATCGACGACGCCGCGCGCGGCGACTGATTCTAACTATCTGTTTTCATGACATTTTTACGCGGTGGGCGGCGATTGACGGTCCGCCGCGGCCGTGCCACGTTCTTTCTGTAACGTTGCCGCGTCATCGGCACCAATAGGGGGAGTGACATGCGTTTTCTGAAGACTGCGGCCGCTGCTGTAGCGGGACTTGCCATGCTGGCCGCGCCGGCCGTGGCTGCCGATGTCGAGTTTACCGGCTCGAAGTTCACCTGCCTTGAGTACACCAACGGTCTTGGCGAAAACGCCTCCGGCAAGCTGCAGTCGGTGATCGCGCGCGTGTGGATGCACGGCTATCTGTCGGGCTTCTACAAAGCCTCGCAGAAGCTGAACCTGGCCGACGATGCCGCCGCCGCGGAAGCCTTCGACAACACGCTGCTGCAGACCTGCCGCGAATACGCCGGCAACGATCTCCTGGGCGTGTCGCTCCAGGTGCTGGCGAAGGCCGACCGTCCGATGCCGGCCAAGGCCGGCGCCGACTTCACGCCGGTCGGCTATACCTGCGAGCAGCACACGAATGCAAAAAAAGGCGCGGCCGCCGACGCCAATCGCGCCGACATCGCCGAGCTGTGGGCTTTCGCTTTCATCCAGGGTTTCAAGAACCTGAACCAGCCGGAACTCGAAGTGCCGGTGGACAGCAAGGCGCAGCTCGTCGGCGCCATCAATAACGTCTGCCTGAAGAACGCCGCGCTTCCGTACATGGATATCGCCGCGCTCGTGTCCGAGAAGGTGAAGCTGCAGTAGCGGCGCACACCGCGAATGAAGAAGGGCCCAGCCGAGGTTGGGCCCTTTTTTATTTGGTTTTCTTCTTGCTGCTGCGCTTGCCGGGCGTTTTGGGCGGCAGGGTCGTATCGCCTTCGCCGAGGATGCGCTGCATGAGTACCGCATCGACCCAGCGGCCGAATTTGAAGCAGGCCGAACTGAGCGCGCCGACCACGAAAAAGCCGTGGCGGCTGTGAAGGGCGAGGGAGGCGGCGTTGGTGCTGTCGCCGATGACGGCGATCATCTGGCGGAACCCCAGCGCCGTGCAGCGCTCGATCAGTTCCACCATCAGCGCGTTGCCGACATTGCGGCCCAAGGCTTCCTTGGCGACATAGATCGAATCCTCGACCGTGTAGCGATAGCCGGAGCGGTCGCGGAAGGGACCGGCGTAGGCGTAGCCGATGACGTCCTTGCCTTTGGTGGCGACGAGGTACGGAAGGCCGCGCGCCTGGACTTTTTGGAATCGGGCGGTCATTTCGGCCACGGTGGGGGCGTCGTCCTCGAAGGACGCCGTCGTGTGGCTCACATAATAGGAGTAGATTTCCTGGATAGCCGGGAGATCCGCCTCGGTGGCCATCCGGACGCGGACCTTGAAGGATTTCGGGCCGGAAGCGGTCATCGGCGGGGCTCCCCCTGCGGGAAAAGGCGCAAAACGTCGCAGCTTCGGTCTCTATCGCGGGTCTCGCCCCCACGCAACGAAAATTGAGGCGCGGGGACCCTTGGAAGCCTTTGATAAAAAAAGGTTTCGCGCGGGCTTGATTTCTCCCCGGCCAGCCGGTATCAACCCACCCTCTTCGCCGGCCTCCATTGCGTCCCCATCGTCTAGAGGCCTAGGACATCGCCCTTTCACGGCGGTAACCGGGGTTCGAATCCCCGTGGGGACGCCA
>JAYRTJ010000142.1:0-8237 GCA_041919675.1 Rhodospirillaceae bacterium
TCCGCGGAAGACCGTGAAAAAGCCGCCGCCGCGCACAAGGCGCCGCCGAAGCCCGCCGCCGATGAAGATGATGTGGGCGCGGACGACAGCGACGATGAAGATGAAGATGTGATCGAGGATACGTCGGATCTCGGCGAAGACGATGACGACGTGGAAGTGGCCGTGGAGAAAGACGAGTAATTCTCTCGCCGCGGCCAACATTTAGCTTGCCGTGGCGCGGATGAGTTCTTAATTTCCGCAAACTTCACGACACCCCGCGCGGGGGTTACCCAAAAAAGACTTCGCGCGGTTCCTGCGATCCGCCTTCGCCAAGACTTCGGCGAGACAAGAGCAGGAGATGCTTGATGGGCATGGGGCTGTAGCTCAGTTGGGAGAGCGCTACGATGGCATTGTAGAGGTCGTCGGTTCGATTCCGTCCAGCTCCACCATCAAAATAAGGGCTTAGCGATTTATCGCTGAGCCCTTTTTTGTTTGCGGAAGCTATGCGGAAGATTCCGTAAGCACCCTCCTCTATACGAGCGGCCAAGCGGAAATCGCTTTATCAATTTCGTCCCGGATCGTTTCGATAGCAGCTATAGCCGCAATAATGCGCCTGTAACGTACAAGGTCGTCGAATGCGAGCAGCCTCCCTTTTCTCTCCTTTAGGAAGCGTTCGGCAAGTTGATAGCCGCCGATCTGAAATTCCCAGGTCCGCGGATCCACAGGCGCAAAATACTGTTGGTCGTTGATATAGACGCGGTCAACCCGCGACGACACTCGGCCTGTTCCTTTGCGTCCGTATGGAAATGCAGCCAGCAGATTACGGAGCCTCTTTCGAGACTCCCGCCCATAGCGATGAATGGCGCGTTTGGCTTGCCGTGAAGATTGCTCTCCAAGGAATGGATAAGGTGGCGGAGAGCCTGCAACATAACGGCAGGGGTAATCGCGCTGTCGTCCTGAAAGGTTACGTCGATGGCATTGTAGAGGTCGTCGGTTCGATTCCGTCCAGCTCCACCATCAAAATAAGGGCTTAGCGATTTATCGCTGAGCCCTTTTTTGTTTGCGGAAGCACCGCGGAAGCAGGGCGCGCGGGTGGGGTTCGATTCCGTCCGGCGCGCTTAGTTGGAAACGATGTCCATGCCTGTGCGCGCGATCTCGCCGTCGGGGCGCGCATCGGCGGCTTTCACGAAGGCGGCGATCTGCCAGATCTGCGTGTCGGTGAGTTTGCCGCTGTAGGCGGGCATGCCGCCGGGGCGGCCGTCGCGAATGGCCGTGGCGATGGTGTCGATGTTGCCGTTGCCGGCGCCGAGCATGATGCCGGCGTCGGAGTGGCATTCGGCGCAGCGCTTATAGCCGAACAGGCGCGCGCCTTCGGCGACTTCGCCGGAGGCATCGGTGTACGCGGGGAAATCGGAGGCGGGAGTCACAGCGGCCCGTGTGATCGGCAGCCGCGGCGGCGCGGCGGCGAGGCCGGAGGCAACGTTGGTGTCGGGATCGGAACAGGCGCCGAGCGACACCAGGCAAAGCGCGCAGGCGAAGCCGAGCAAAACGCGGTGAGCACGCATCGACAACCTCTTGAACGGTCTCTTCGGTTTCCAACGTTCTCGCCGGAATGCTTCTGCATCCTGGCGCGGACAAAACGATGCTCCCTCGCGTGCCACACCAACGCTTGCTTGATGAGATTGGTTCCACGCGCGCGTTGCGCGCAGAGAAACACGTAAGAAAGGGACGCCCCGGCATCGTCAGGCGTCCCTTTGGTTAGAAAGTTTTTCGCTTAATAGCCGAACGACAGGCCGAGGTTCGGCGAGGAGAAACTGAAATATCCGCTGCGCGGATAACCGTAATAGTCGTCATACGGATAATAATACGCGGGCGGATAGTAGGCGGGCGGCGGGGGCGCGTAGACGTAACGCGGCGCGCGGTAGGCCGGAGAGTACGGAGAGTACGGACGATAGTAATTGCGCGAATAACCGCGGCGATAATCACCGCGATCATCATGGCCGCGGCCGCGCCATTCGCCGCGATCATGACCGCGGCCGCGGCCGTCGCGATGATCGATCAGCGTGACATGCGCGCGGCCGCCGTCAAAAGCGGCGCGCTGCACATGCGCCGCGCCGGCGGGCGCCGCGGATGCGGCAAAAGCAATGGCAAGCGCAGGCGCGAGGAATTTCAAAGTACGAAAGGTCATACGTTCTCTCCCTTCCAAAACATGTCGATGAGAGAGATATGACCCTTTCCCTGCGGCGGAACGATGGCGGGAAAAAGGTATTTGAGTCCGCAATCAAACGAGTAAAACGCGAGAGCGCGGCGAGACTCGCGCTCTCGCGTTTTTATGCGTTAGCAACGGCCCGTGGGACGGTCGTGCGCATCATCGCATTCACGGCCCTTGGTGACCGCGCCGCCGGCCGCGCCCGCCGCGCCGCCGATCAGCGCGCCGGTGAGCGGATTATACCCGAGGATCGCGCCGCCAACCGCGCCGGCGCCGGCGCCGATGGCGCCGCCCGTGAGCGCGCGTTCGCCGCGGGTTTCACCGCAACCGGCGAGAGCAAGCGCAACAAGGGAAGCAAGCGCGGCCGTTTTCAATGTCGTTTTCATATGCGTCTCCACTGACAGGATGCGGGGAAAACGCGGGCACTATGGCCGCGGTCTCGCCGAGGTGTGGCGAGATTGGGGCAGAAGAACTTCTCTCAGCGGCGGAACACCCAGTATTTGCTGACCGCGAAGTTGAAGATGAGACCGGCCACCGAGCCCGCCGCGACGCCGATGACGGGATAAGCCGCGGCGCGCGCGCTGACGGTGACAATAACGGCGTAGACGCCGTAGTTGACCGCGCCGCCGACGGCATTGGCGCCGAGGAACCTCACCCATTGCACGACGGCCGCCTGACCGGTCTCGGCGAAGGTGAAGCGCCGGTTGCATATCCAGGTGAAGGTGGCCGCGCACAAGTATGAGAAGACGCGGCCGCTATAGAGGCCCAATCCAAGGACGGACGTGGCAAGCATGAGCGCGCCGGCGTCGACGACGAAACCGGCGGCGCCGACGATCACAAAGCGCAGGAATTCATGAGACGCGGCGCGCGGCGTCCCGCTCATTACGGACGTTCCGCGCCGGGCGCCGGCAGGGAGAGATAGGCGAGGCGCTTGGTTTCACGCCGCGCGCGGGTGACGGAATCGAGAATGAGCCCGCAGGTGAGCGACAGGAACGAGAGGATCATGAGCGCCGCGGCCAAAACCGCCGTCGGCAAGCGCGGCACGAGGCCGGTCTCGATGTAGGTGAAGATCAGCGGCAGGGCGAGCACGAGCGACGCGAGCGCGAGGCCGACGGCGGCGATCGAGAACGCCTGCATCGGGCGCTCTTCCTTCACGAGTTTGCCGATCATGAACAGAATGCGCAGGCCGTCCTTATAGGTGGAGAGCTTGCTGACGGACCCGGGCGGACGCTCCTTGTAGGGCGTGGGCGCTTCGGCGAAGGGCATGCGCATCTCGAGCGCATGGACGGTCAGCTCCGTCTCGATCTCGAACCCGCCCGCGAGCGCGGGAAAGGTTTTCACAAAGCGGCGCGAGAAGACGCGGTAACCGGACAGCATATCGTCGGTGCG
This sequence comes from Rhodospirillaceae bacterium, assembly GCA_041919675.1. Classification (GTDB taxonomy): domain Bacteria; phylum Pseudomonadota; class Alphaproteobacteria; order Rhodospirillales; family Rhodospirillaceae; genus SHVO01. Next base: position 3,578 of record JAYRTJ010000142.1, read on the forward strand.
TTTGCCGAAGATGCCGCCGACGAGGCCGGTGAGCAGACGATTGCCGAGCACGTGGCCGCGGCGATAGGCGGCCTCGGCCGTGGAAATACGCTGCGCGTTCACCATGTCGAGCTGTTCGGCGACGAGCTTCTCGATGAGCAGCGGCGCGCTGGGCGCGTGATAGGTGTCGTCGCCGTCCACCATCACATACACGTCGGCATCGATGTCGGCGAACATGCGCCGCACGACATTGCCTTTGCCCTGCAATGTCTCGCGCCGGACGATGGCGCCCGCGGCGGCGGCGATCTCGACCGTGCGGTCCTTCGAGTTGTTGTCGTAGACATAGACGGCCGCATCGGGAAGCGCGGCGCGGAAATCGCGCACGACCGCGGCGACGGCGGCTTCTTCGTTGTAGCAAGGGATGAGGACGGCTGTTTTCAAGACGGCGGCTTTCCTGTCGCGTTGAGATAGCACTTCGGCGCGCGAAAATGCAGGGTTTATCGCAAATACGCCGCCGGCTAGGGCAACTTCAGAACCGGACAGAGCTCGAGCGTATCGTCGAGGCCGTTCGGGAGCGTCTTGCAATTGGCGTGATCGGGGGCGAGGCCGAGCATGGGCAGGAACTTCTCGGCCGTCTCATGGTCCCAGGAGGGCTCTAGGACGAGGACCGTGCCGGTATGCGCGGCCAGCCGCTGTTTCACGGTTTGGATAAAGAGCGTGCCCTGATCGGGCCCGGCGAGATAGCTGACGGGCCGCAGGAACGCGACCTCGGGCGGAAACGCCGGGATGACGTAGGCTGTCGGCGCCAGACCGGTCATGAGGACCAGCGTGTTGGGATCGTCGAGCACCGGCGCCGTGACATCGACGAAGGCTCCGCCCAGACCCGACGCCCAGGGCTTGCGGGTCCAATCCTCATGCAAACGCACGGTCACCGTGACCAGAAGCAGGAGCGCGCCGGCTGTGATCGTGCGCGCGCGTAAAGACAGCGGCCAAAGTGCGACGGCCATCACGATCAGAAGGGGCGCGAGCATCTCGAGCGGGGTGATGTAGCGGTAGATCGCGAAGATCGCGAGCCAGACCGCATAGGCCAACGCGGAGGCCGCGGCGAGGTAGCGCACCGCGAACATATTCGCGCCCGGGTCGCGCGCCTTGCGGCCGGCGAGAACAAGCAGCCCTGTGATGAGGAGCGCGCTCACCGCCACGGCGACGCGCGCATCGGTGAAGGAGATCTCGCTGGCGATCTTGCTGTCGGCGACGAAACGGAATGGGAAAGTTAGCGCTTCGCCGAAGCTTTTGGGCAAGAAGCGGATGTCGCGGTAATTGAGATCGAGCGCCCACGGCGAGTGGAACACATCGTTCATATAGGGGAACAAGGGATTGGCGAAGGTTTGCCACATCCGCGCGATCCACCAGCCGCCGGTGACCGCGAAGCCGGTGACGATGCCGAGCCCCGAGACGAACGAGAGCCGGAACCGGCGCGTGAAGGGGCCCGGAATGAACAGGAGTCCGAAGCAGACGCCGACGGCGAAGACCTGGCTGGGAAGTTTCAGGCCCACGGCGAAGCCGACAAGGAGGCCGGCGGTAAAGACCCGCGCGAGCGCCCGTTTCATCGGCCCCGCGGTGAGGAGATCGTGCGCGCCGACGATCATCAGCATCGCGCCAAGCACAAAGAGGCTGAGGACGTTGTCGTAGAAGGTCGTGCCGATGAGGCCGAGATGGCCCGCGCCGAGGAGACCAGCCAGGCCGATTCCCGCGGCGGCGAAAACGCCCGCGAGCCCGGGGCCCAGCCGCACCGTGCGGCGCGCGAGGAAAAAGAGCAGGATGAAATTGCAGCCCTGAACGAGGCCAAGAAGGAACGAGAGGACGCGCGCCGGCAGCACTTGCGCGGCGAGATAGAACGGCACGTCGAGCAGCGGATTGTAATAGCTCGGCGTCTGGGCCGGCGCGAGGTCGAAGCCCATGCGCCCGGTGAGAAAGGCGTAGGCGTTGTACCAATGGTAATTGCGAAGATCCCAATTGTTGTCCTGGGGCAAGAGCGCCGCCGCGAGGGCAAACAGGAGCGGGATACCGAGACAAAAGCCGAAAACGGCGAGGCGCACGCGAGCCGCGTGCCGCGGGGACGTCATTGAAGATCCAAACGAGAACAAGCTACTTTGTGACGCCGGAGACGGCGTTTGCGGGGGAGGCTGATAAAGCATGAGCGGGACATTGCCAACGGCGGCCGATATTGCGGCGGCCAGAGTACGCCTTTCAGGCCAGGCTTTCGTGACACCATTGTTACGCTCCGCTGAACTTGATCGCGCCGCCGGCGGGATCGTTTTGTTGAAGGCCGAGACACTTCAACGCACGGGCTCGTTCAAGTTCCGCGGCGCCTTCAACCGCCTCGCCCAATTCACCCCCGAACAGCGCCGCGCGGGCGCCGTGGCCTGGTCCTCGGGCAATCACGCGCAGGGCCTGGCGCACGCGGGCGAAATCTTAGGGATTCCCACAACCATTGTGATGCCGGCGGACGCACCCGCCATCAAAGTGGCCGCGACGCGCGGCTACGGCGCCGAAGTGGTGCTGTACGACCGGGCGCGGGAAAGCCGCGAGGAGATCGGCGCCAAGATCGCGGCCGCGCGCGGCGCGGTGATCGTGCCGCCCTACGATGATCCGCACGTGATGGCGGGCCAGGGGACCGTGGGCGCGGAGATCGCCGATCAGGCGCAGGCGCTGGGTTTGAACGTCGATGCGGTGATCGCGCCCGCCAGCGGCGGCGGATTGATCGCCGGCACGGGCCTCGCGATGAAACATGCCTTCCCAAACGTCGGGGTGTACAGCGCCGAACCGGCGCACTACGACGACCACCGCCGGTCGCTGGCCGCGGGCGCGCGCCAAAAAAACACAAGCGCCGCGCACGCCTTGTGTGACGCGCTGCTGGCGCCGACGCCCGGAGATCTGACCTGGGCCGTGAACGCCAAGCAGCTCGCGGGCGGCTACGGGGCGACGGACGCGGAGGTCAAAGAGGCGATGAAATTCGCCTTCCGGGCCCTGAAGCTGGTGGTGGAGCCGAGCGGCGCGGCGGCCCTGGCGGCGGTGCTGTCCGGGGCGCACGACAGCAAGGGCAAGGTCACGGCGGTGGTGCTGTCCGGCGCCAATGTGGACCCGGCGACTTTCACCGCCTGTCTCGGGCCATAAGACCGGCTTGTATATATTAAAAGTTGTAGAACCTGGAACGGATCAGACTTTGCCAACTATGCCTTGAGCCCTTAGTTTCGCTCAGGTAGTTCTCAATCATTCCAAGAACATGGCGCGCGCTCCCGGCGCTTCCGGGACAGGACCCGATGATCAACAAAGACGACAAAAACCTGGGTCAGGACCGCATCTCCATCATGGTGGTGGAGGATAACGAGTACATGCTCGACATCCTCGTCAACAGCCTGAAGCGGATGGGCTTCACGCGCGTTCAGCGCTGCAAGAACGGCAAAGAGGCGGTCGATTACCTGAAATTGACATCCAAGGGCTTTTCAAGCGCCGTCGAGCCCATCGACATCGTGATCTCGGACCTGGTTATGTCCCCCGTGAGCGGGGTGAACCTCCTGCAGTGGCTGCGCGACGACAAGGCCTCGCCGAACCGGTTCATGCCCTTTGTCATGCTGTCGGGCGCCGCCGACAGGGCAAACGTCGAAGTCTCGCGCGACCGCGGCGTGACGGACTTCATGGCCAAGCCGTTCTCGGTGGACAACATCTACAAGGTTCTGCAGCGGATCATCGACAACCCGCGCCAGTATGTGACCACGCAGACCTACTTCGGCCCTTGCCGCCGCCGGTCCAAGGCCGGCCCGCCGAAAAATATAGAACGCCGCAAAGCCGACGAAACCCACGCGACCATCGTCTATTCCAAGGACAAGGTGGAAAAGCCGACGGCGCCGTCCGACGTGTGGCTGTTCAAGTTGCCGAACTATCTGAAGCAGAAGATGGGCTCCAACGCCCAGCGCCAGCCTTTCATCCTGCCGGAAGACGTGCTGGCGTCCGCAGAGCAGCAGTTGAAGCGCGAGGCCGACGGCTTCCTGGATTGGGCAAAGCAGTTCCTGGACCACCTGTCGCGTCAAGTGACGGAAGCCAAGCAGATTTCCGGCGAGCGGACGCAGAACTTCGAGGAGATCAACCTGATCGCGCACGAACTGCGCGGCCAAGGCGGTACGTTCGGGTATCCGCTGATCACGGTGTTCGGAAAGTCGCTCTACGAATTGACAAAGCCGCCGTGCCGCCAGGACGACGCCAATCTGGAAATCGTCAAAGCGCATATCGACACCATGCGCGCGGTGCTGCGTGAGAAAATCGAAGGCGACGGCGGCGAAATGGGTCAAGCACTGTTCAAGGCGCTGAAAGCCGCGATCACCAAATATAGCGCCAAGCCGCCGGAGCAGGCGGCGTCGTAACGCCGGGCGCCGGCGGCGCGCGGTGAGACCGGGGGTCTATCAATGGCGATCAACCGCCGCGGCGGGATTTTGTGAACCGCCTCTTTAAAAAGAACGGCCCCTCGCTGCAACGCCTGCGGCTTGCGACGGTCGTTTTGGTCGTCAGCTTCGCTCTGCTCATGGTCGCCACGGCGATTTACTATCTTGCCGAACAACACAACAGCGCGCTCGACAACGCCGCCCGCCAGGCGCGCAGCGCCGCGAACGCGGCACAGGCCCAT
>JAYRTJ010000143.1:0-8218 GCA_041919675.1 Rhodospirillaceae bacterium
AAGGGCGCGCCATTCTTGGTCAGGCGCAGGAACAAGACCGCCGAGAACAGGAGGAACGGCAGACCGGAGGAAAAGCCCAAAAGGCCAAAGAGCGCCACGACACGGGCGTCCCTGGTTGTGCCGGCCTGCGGCCCTTGCCCCTCGGTCGCGGTGGCTTCCACTTGGAATCCCCGGATAAGATCGCCAAATAAATTGGTCCTCGTTCAAGAGGGGTACTCGATTTGACGGCGGGCGAGAAGCCATTGATGGCGGTGGAGGCGGCCGAGGCGCCGGAGGCCGTGCGCCGCATGATCGCGGCCAACCACGGCGCGCTGGTCCAGCTTGGCGAGGCGCTGCGGCGTTCCTCGCCCGCAATGGCGCTCACCTGCGCGCGGGGCAGCTCCGACCACGCCGCGCTGTTCGGGAAGTATCTGATCGAGCAGCATCTGCGACTGCCGGTCGCTTCCATGGCGCCCTCGGTCGTCTCCATCGCCGGTACTCCGCCGCGCGATCTCAGCAATGCCGTCGTCATCGCCATTTCGCAGTCGGGGCGCAGCCCGGACATTGTCGCCACCGCAAGAGCGACCAAAGCCGCCGGCGCGCGCGTGGTCGCGATCCTCAACGACGTCGCTTCGCCGCTTGGCGAGGCCGCGTCTCTCGTCGTGCCGCTCCATGCGGGCGCGGAGAAAAGCGTCGCGGCCACCAAGTCCTGCATCGCCAGCCTTGCGGCCCTTGCCGATCTTGCGCGCCACTGGTCGCGGGATACGGGGCTCGAGCGGGCGGTAACAGCCCTCCCCGATCAGCTTGCGGCGGCCGCATCATTGGACTGGTCACCCATGGTCGACGCGCTGAAAGGCGCGCGGAATCTCTTTGTCGTCAGCCGCGGCGCGGGGTTCGGCGTCGCGCATGAAGTGGCGCTCAAACTGAAAGAGACCTGCGCCCTGCACGCCGAAGCGTTCAGCGCCGCGGAAGTCGAACATGGCCCGGCCGCCCTCGTCCGCGACGGCCTGCCCGTTCTCATGCTGGCCCCGCCGGATCCGGCGGGCCCCGAGGTCATCGCGCTGGCGAAACGGTTCGCCGCGCGCGGCGCGCGCGTTCTGTGCGCGGGCCTCGACACGCCGTCGGACGGCGTCACCGCCTTGCCGGTCCTTCCCGGCCTCGATGCGTCGCTTGCGCCCATCGCCTGGCTGCCGAGCTTCTACAGGGCCGTGGTACATTTGGCGCAAGCCCGAGGCCTTGATCCCGACCGCCCGCCCTTCCTCAACAAAGTGACCGAGACCCTATGACCCGCTCAGCTCTCGTCGGCGCGCGCATCCTGGCCGGGTCCGCCTTTGTCGAGGGACACGCCCTCGTCATCAACGGCGCGCGGATCGAATCCGTCACACCGGAAAAAGATATACCCGCCGCGTGCGAACGTATCGCTCTCGGCGGCGGAGACCTGCTGCCGGGTTTCATCGACGCGCAGGTGAACGGCGGCGGCGGCGTCCTATTCAACGACACGCCCACCGTCGAAGGCATCAGAAGCATTGGCGCGGCGCACCGGCGCTTTGGAACGACCGGCTTCCTCCCCACGCTCATCAGCGACGATCTCGCCGTGATGGAGGGCGCGATCGAGGCTGTCGCGCAGGCCATCGCGCAAGGGGCGCCGGGCGTCTTGGGCATCCATCTCGAAGGGCCGTTTCTCAATCCGGCGCGCGCGGGGATCCATGACCGCGCGTATATCCGCAAAATCGCCGACGCGGATCTCGACCGGCTCACCCGGCTGCGTGGCGGCCGCACGGTCGTCACACTCGCCCCGGAATGCGTACCGCCGGAAACAATCCGTAAGTTGACCGCGAAAGGCGTGATCGTGTGCGCGGGCCATAGCGCCGCGACGTACGATGAGACCCGCACGGCGCTGGGCGAAGGCCTGCGCGGCTTCACGCATCTCTTCAACGCCATGACGCCCTTCACCAGCCGCGAACCCGGCATGGTGGGCGCGGCGCTGGCCGACGATCGGAGCTTCTGCGGCCTGATCGCCGACATGCACCATGTGCATCCCGCTTCGATTGCCGTGGCGATGCGCGCGAAACCTGCGGATCGTTTTTTTCTGGTGACGGACGCGATGCCGACGGTGGGCTGGACTCAATCCACCTTCATGCTCGGAAACACAGCCGTCACGGCAAAGGATGGACGCCTCACCGGGCCGGACGGAACACTGGCCGGCGCGCATCTCGACATGGCGCGGGCCGTGCGCAACATGATCGGGGAGGCCGGCGTCAGTCCCGCGCGCGCCGTCATGATGGCCAGCGCCGCACCGGCTGCCTTCCTCGGGATGAGTGAGACGCGCGGGCGGATCGCGCCCGGCCTTGCCGCCGACCTTGTCCATGTGAACCGGGCGTCGGGCGACGGCATGGACGTGCTTGCGACCTGGATTGACGGCGTGCGAGGCTGATCGTCATGAGCAAGACCGAGACCGTCAGCGCCCGCTACGCAACGCTCGATCTGTGGCCGACGGCCGACGCGGTCGAGGCCATGTTCGAAGGCCAGCTTTCCGCGGCCGCCGCGGTGCGTTCGGCGACGAGCGCGATTGCCGCGGCCGCGGAAGCGGCGGCGGATCGCCTTCGCGGCGCCCGAGGCCGCCTCATCTATGTCGGCGCGGGAACCTCGGGACGCATCGCCGTTCAGGACGGCGTGGAACTCGGCCCCACCTTCGATTGGCCGGGCGACCGGCTTCTCTATCTGCTGGCCGGCGGCAAACAGGCGATCACGACAAGCGTCGAAGACGCCGAGGACGATGCCGACGACGGCCGCAAACTGATCGCGGGCGCGGCCACCTCGGCGCACGATGTGGTCATCGGCGTCGCGGCTTCGGGCCAAACGCGCTTCACCGTCGCCGCCGTCGAACAGGGGCGCAAGGCCGGGGCGCTGACGATCGGCATTGCGGGCAATCCCGACACGGCGCTTCTCGCGTCCGCCGAACACGCCATTCTTCTGCCGACAGGCGAAGAAGTGATCGCCGGCTCAACGCGCATGAAAGCCGGCACGGCGCAAAAAATCGCGCTCAACCTCCTGTCCACCGCGATCATGCTGCGCCTTGGCCTGGTGCACGGCAACCTCATGGTGGCCATGCGCTCGAGCAACAAGAAGCTGGTGCAACGCGCGCTCGACATCGTGCAGTCCATCGCCGGCGGCAGCGCCGAAGCGGCGAAGGCCGCGCTGATCCAAACCGACGGCGACATCCGCACGGCCGTTCTCGTGGCGCGCGGCTTCAGTCCCGACGAAGCGCGCGCGCAGTTGTCCGCGGCGGGCGGGATTTTGCGCCAGGCGCTGCCACAACGGAAATAACGCATGATCGATCTTTTTCTTGGCGTCGATGCCGGCGGCAGCCACTGCCGCGCCCGCCTGACGGATGCGGCGGGAAAGGTTTTGGGCACGGGTGAAGCGGGCCCGGCCAATGCGCGCATCGGCCTGGAGAAACTGCGCGCGACCTTGATGGAGACCTGCAATCAGGCGCTCGCCCAAGCCGGCCTCGGCGCGAAGGATACGCCGCGTATAGGCGCGGGCCTCGGCATCGCGGGCATTTCGCGGCCCGGGGTGCGCGATGCGCTCAATACCCTCGGTCTTCCTTTCGCGGCGATCCGATGGGAAACCGATGCGGCCATCGCCAATCTCGGCGCGCATCGCGGCGGCGACGGCGCCACCCTCATTCTCGGCACCGGCAGTATTGCCTACGTCAAAGCGAACGGCGCCGCCTTCTCCATCGGCGGCTACGGCTTCCCCATCTCGGACGAAGGCAGCGGCGCGGCGCTGGGGCTTTCCGCCGTGCGTCACGCCTTGCGCGCGCTCGATGGGCGCACCAAGCCGACACCGCTCAGTTCGGCCATCACCAGCCGCTTCAGCCATGAAACGCCGCGCGTGATCGCATGGATGGATACCGCGACACCGAAGGAATACGCCGCCTTCGCGCCGATCGTTTTTGATTTCGCCGAAGCCGATGATGAGATTGCGCGCTCCATCGTCGAAAGCGCCGCCCTGCATGTGGAGCAGTTCATCGAGACGATCTTTGTGCGCGGCGCCCCGCGCTGTTCGCTCGCCGGCGGCCTCGCGCCGCGCATGCGCCCTTGGCTGCGCGAACGCACCGCCGCCCGTCTCTCACCGCCGCTCGGCGATCCGCTCGACGGCGCGCTGCTGCTGGCCGGATTGCGAAAAGCCTAGCCATTCCCCCGCGATTCGGGCGCCCTTTCGGGAATGCGAGGCCGGGAGGGCGGGAGGGCGCCGTTCAAGATCGCGAGATTGTGGCCGGAGCCGGGCGATGAACGTCTTAAGCCCGTCCGCACATAATATAGTTAACTATTTATATTTCAGCCTATTATAAATATCTAACTATATTTCTATGTCTCAAGAAATTTGCGCGGTTTCGGGCCACTCCGCGTTTGCGCCGCCGCGTCCTCTGCAAACGCGCCTTCCGACGGCCGCGGATTTCGGCGCGAAAAGCATAGCCTTCTCAGTGTCTTTTCGGCCTTCCCGGTCGCGCGAGCGTTACCTTAGAATCATTTTGATGACCGACCGGTCATGTTATTAATGGCTCTGCCTCAATGGCGTAATTTTCCGAGCGAACTTCGCGTTCGCACATTAGATTATAGGGAGCCTGGAGCCGTCAGCTGAATTGCCGGCTTTCCGATCTTCCCAGGAGGAAATGAAGTGCGTTTGTTCGATCGCGTCTCTCACCGCTCCAATTTAGCGGGCCGTTCCATTTTAGCGGGCATTGCCGGCTCCGCTGTGCTCGCCCTGGCGGCATGTTCACAGCCCGGCGGCGACGCCAAACCACCGGCCCCCGCCGCCGCGGCGGAAACCGCGCTGCCGGACTCCACATCGGCGGCGCGCGTGCGCCTCATGACCGCGAGCCAGTATGCGAATGTGATCGCCGACGTGTTCGGCGCGGACATCAAGCCCGGCAAACCGCTGGGGCCGCTCACCCGCACCGACGGCCTGGTCGCGTCCGGCGCGTCCAAGGTCGGTGTGACGTCGGGCGACATGATGAAGCTGCAGCGCGCCGCCTCGGCCGTCGCGACGCAGGTGGTCGACAACGGCAACCTCGAACAGGAAATCCCCTCGCACCGCGATTCGCTGGTGCCGTGCAAGCCGAAGGATCCGGCCGCGTCCGACGACGCCTGCGCCACGAAGTTCATCGCGCAGACCGGGCGCCTTCTGTACCGCCGTCCGCTCGCCGACGATCTGCTGACCGCCTACGTCGCCAAGGCGAAGAAAGCCGCCGACGACAACAAGGATTTCTACGCCGGCCTCACGGGCGTGCTGGAAGGCATGCTGGTCGATCCGAACGTGCTGATGATCACGGACATCGCCGAAGCCGATCCGAAACATGCCGGCCAGAAGCGCCTCGACGCCTACAGCGTCGCCTCTCGCCTGTCGTTCTTCCTGTGGAACACGGTGCCGGACGACACGCTGCTGAAGATGGCGCAGAGCGGCGAACTGCTCACGCCGAAGGGCCGCACCAAGGCCATCGACATGATGCTGGCCAGCCCGAAGCTGGAAAACGGCGTGCGCGCCTTCTTCGACGACATGTTCGCCTTTGACGACTTCGACAACCTGTCGAAGGACGGTGCCGTGTACCCGATCGTCACCGGCACGGCGCTCAAAGACGCGCGTGAGCAGACGCTGCGCACCGTCGCCGATCACCTGGTCACCCGCCGCGGCGACTACCGCGATCTGTTCACGACCAAGCACACGTTCATGTCTCCGGCTCTCGCGGCGATCTACCAGGTGCCGACGCGTCCGGGCTGGACCCCGTACGACTTCCCTGAAGCGAGCCCGCGCCAGGGTATCTTGACCCACATCTCGTTCCTGGCCGTGCACTCACACCCGGCCCGCAGCTCGGCGACGCTGCGCGGCAAGGCGCTGCGCGAACTGTTCCTATGTCAGAAGGTTCCGGCGCCGCCGCCGAACGTCGACTTCTCGGCGCTGGAAGATCCGACGTCGCCGTTTCGCACCGCGCGCGACCGCGTGAACTTCCACCTGCAGAACCCGGTTTGCGCCGGCTGCCACAAGATCACCGACCCGATGGGCCTCGCGCTCGAAAACTTCGACGGCGGCGGCCAGTACCGCGACAACGAAAAGGGTGTCGCCATCGACGCCAGCGGCAACCTGGACGGCGCGAGCTTCAAGGACGTGACGGGCCTTTCGAAGGCGCTGCACGACCATCCGCAGGTTCCGCGCTGCCTGGTGCGCCGCGTGTACAGCTACGGCACCGGCGGCCCGCTCACCAACGATTCCAACGATCAAGTAGACGCGCTGACGAAGGTGTTTGCGTCGAGCGGCTATCGCGTTCCGGATTTGATGCGCGCGATCGCCCTGTCCGACGCCTTCATCCGCGTTTCCGATGCTGAAGTCCCGAAAGCCACCGCGTCCGCCGCCGCTTCGCCGGCGCCCGCGGCGCATTAATAAGCCCCTGCGGCGCATTAATAACGAGCCCCTGCGGCTCACTGATTAACGAGGAGGATAAGATGAACAATTTCCTGGAATCTCTCACCCGCCGCCGTCTGCTGCGCGGCATGCTCGCCGGCTCGGCCGTCTCGGTCGGCCTGCCGCTGCTCGACATCTTCCTCAACGGCAACGGCAACGCCCTTGCCGACGGATCTCCGATGCCGATCCGCTTCGGCACCTGGGGCTGGGGCCTCGGCATGAGCGAAAAGATATTCAAGCCGAAGCAGTACGGCGCCAGTTGGGAGCTGCCGGAAGAAATCGAATCCCTGAAGCCGGTGCAGAAGCACCTGAACCTCTACACGGGCTTCAACGGCTTCCGCGACGCCGCGCCGAACCTGTGCCACACGACGGGTTGGGTGATCCTGCGCTCGGGCGCCGCGCCGCTGTCGGGCAATGACAAGCCGAATGAAACCATCGACGTGACGGTGGCCAAGAAGATCGGCACCACCACGCGCTTCCCGATGCTGACCATGTCGGCCACCGGGGACCCCCGCGACACGCAGTCCTACGAAAGCGCCAGCCTGATCAACACGTCGGAAGGCTCGGCCCTCGGTCTCTACACCACCGTCTTCGGCCCGGACTTCCAGGACCCGAACGCGAAGGAGTTCAAGCCGAACCCGAAGATCATGGTCCGCCAGAGCGTGATCTCGAGCGTCATGGACAACACCAAGAAGCTCGAGCAGATGGTCGGCGCGGAAGACAAGCAGCGCATCGACCAGTACTTCACGGGTCTGCGCGATCTCGAAAAGCAGTTCGAGCGCCAGCTGACCAAGCCGGAACCGCGCGAAGCCTGCGTGGCGCCGAAGCCGCTGCGCGGCGACATCGCGACGGGCGTGGACTACGAACTGGTGAACAAGCGTCACCAGACCATGACCGACATCCTCGTCATGGCGATGGCCTGCGACCAGACGCGCGTGTTCAACATGCTGTACTCGAAGTCCTTCGCCTCGACCACGAAGCCGGACTACGAAAAGCCGCACCACACCGCCAGCCACGAAGAACCGCTCGATCCCGTGCTCGGCTACCAGCCGATGGTGTCGTGGTTCCTGCGCCGCGCGTTCGAGAACTGGGCGTACTTCGTCGGCGCCTTCGCCAAGGTGAAGGAAGGCGACGGCACCCTGCTCGACAACATGGCCATCTACGCCTCGACCGACCAGAGCTTCGCCAAGATCCACTCGATCGACGGTCTGCCGATGTTCTCGGCCGGCCGCGCGGGCGGCAAGCTGAAGACCGGTCTGCACATCGACGGCCAGGGCACGACGGGTTGTCGTCTCGGTTACACCCTCATGCAGGCGATCGGCCTCGACATCCCGCACTGGGGCAACCAGTCGAACCAGACCAACAAGCACATCGCTGAAATGGTCGTCTAAGGCTGGGACTTCGGATACGTCTATGAAACCGTTCAAGATTGCTTTGATCGCAAGTCTCGCACTCGGCGGCGCCGGTCATATGGCCGGCGCCGCCGAGAAGCGCATGGTCGAGGATTATGCGAAAGTGCCGATGCCCGCCGGCGTGCAGGTTGTCGTCACCGAGATGGAAGGTCCTGTGTTCGCCGATGCGCAGGGCAAGACCCTGTACACCTGGCCGCAGAAGGCGATGCGTATCGGTTTCGCCGGCGACCCGAAGGAAAAGTCATTTTGCGAAGACAAGCCCACCACCAAGACCGCGGGCATGATGAGCCCGTGGCCGGCCGGGCTCGATCTGCCGGAACTCGACCGCCGCAAGTCCTGCGCGGCGACCTGGCCGCCGCTCCTTG
>JAYRTJ010000144.1:0-8183 GCA_041919675.1 Rhodospirillaceae bacterium
CCGCGCAGGACCTCCAACGCCTCGGCGTCATCGACGGCATCATCCCCGAACCCATCGGCGGCGCGCACCGCGCGGTGGATGCGACTTTCGCCGCTGTCCGCGACGCGATCGACATGCACATGAACCAACTCGTGCGGATCGACCCGGGCCAGCTCCGCGCCCGGCGCCGGGACAAGTTTTTGCAGATGGGCCGGAACGGGTTGGAGTAAGCCGGTTAGCGCGGTGAATAGATAATCACCGCCGCGCCCGCGAGACACAGCCCCGCGCCCGCCAGATCCCAGCGGTCGGGCGGCGATTTTTCCACCAGCCACATCCAGACCAGCGAAGCGGCGATATAGATGCCGCCGTAGGCCGCATAGGCGCGGCCGGCGAAGCCGCTTTCGACGAGGGTCAGGAGCCACGCGAACAGGCAGAGGCTGAGGGCGCCCGGAATGAGCCAGAGCGCCGACGCATTGAGCCTGAGCCAGGCCCAGAAGGCGAAGCAGCCGGCAATCTCGGCGCATGCGGCCGTACTGTAGATCAGACCCGATTTCATTCTATCTTCCTACCATGACCCTTCTCTGGATCACATTCGCAACCGGCTTCGGACTGGGACTGGCCATCGCGATGCCGGTGGGCCCCGTCAGCCTTCTGTGCATTCAGCAATGCCTGACGCGCGGCTTTCGCGGGGGAATGGCCGCGGGAACCGGCGTGGCCCTGGCGGATGCGACATACGCCGCCATCGCCGCCTTCGGCCTGACGGTCATCATAGCGTTCCTGGTAGGCCTGCAAACGCCGCTGCGTGTCGCGGGCCTTATCGCGATGCTGTGGCTGGCATGGCGCATCTGGCGCGAGGCCGGCGTGCCGAAACATATGGCGGCCGCGCCCGGGTCCGGCGCGGCGACGACGCTGCAGATGTACGTGCTGACGTTGGCCAACCCGATGACGATCCTGACCTTCCTCGCGCTGTTCGTCGGCGCGGGCGTGGGGCTCGCGGGCGGCTATGAATATTCCGCGGCACTGACGGTGGGGACCTTCACGGGCTCGTTCGCGTGGTGGATCGTATTAAGCGGCGTGGTCAGCACGGTGCGGGCACGCCTCACCGATGAGACGCTGGTGTGGATCAACCGCGCCTCGGCGGTGATCATCGCGGCCTTTGCCCTATGGATCGGGCTTAAGCTGGTTCAGGGATGGTAGTGACCCCAGATCGTCCAAGCGCCGATCACCACAAAGCCGATGCCGGCGATGAGCTTCAAGGGGGTGGCGGTGAGATATTTCTCGGCCAGCGTGCCGAGCACCACCGCGATGGCCGTGGACAGAACGAGCGCGGACGCGGCCGCGAAGAAGATCAGCCAGCGCGACTGCTCCTTGTCAGCGGCGAACAGGACCGTGGCCAGCTGCGTCTTATCGCCGAGTTCAGCGAAAAAGACCGTCGCGAAGATCGCAAGCAGCTGGCTCATGGATCAGCCCTCTAATGCCTTCACACCAGGCAGCTCCTTGCCTTCCATCCATTCGAGGAAGGCGCCGCCGGCCGTCGAGATATAGGAGAGCTTTGCCGAAACGCCAGCGGCGTTGAGGGCCGCGACGGTGTCGCCGCCGCCGGCCACCGAGATCAGCGCGCCCTTTTCCGTGAACACCGCGACCGCTTTGGCAATCGCGAAGGTGCCCACGTCGAACGGCTTGATTTCAAACGCCCCGAGCGGGCCGTTCCAGAGCAGGGTCTTGCAGCCGCCGAGCTTGCCTTCGAGGGTCCGCACGCTGGCGGGGCCCACGTCGAGGATCATCTTGTCGGCGGGAACGGCCTTGATGTCGACCACGGCGGTCGCAACGCCGTCTTTCAGGCCTTCGGCAACCACGGCATCGGTCGGCAGAACGACGTCGCAGCCGGCCTTCTTGGCCTTTTCCAGGATGCCGCGCGCGGTGCCGGCAAGATCGCGCTCGCACAGCGACTTGCCGACGTCGACGCCTTGCGCGTTCAGGAAGGTGTTGGCCATGCCGCCGCCGATCACCAGAAGGTCCACGCGCTCGACGAGGTTGTTGAGCACATCGAGTTTGGTGGAAATCTTCGAGCCGCCGACGATCGCCATCACCGGCTTCTTCGGGTTGTCGAGCGCGCTGGCGAGGGCTTCGAGTTCAGCCTGCATCTGCCGGCCGGCGTAGGCCGGCAGCACGTGGGCAAGGCCTTCGGTCGAGGCGTGGGCGCGGTGCGCCGCCGAGAAGGCGTCGTTCACGTACACATCGCCAAGCGCCGCGAGGTCCTTGATGAAGGGCGCGTCGTTGGCCTCCTCGCCGTTGTGGTAACGCAGGTTTTCCAGAAGCGCGACTTCGCCGGGCTGCAGCGCGTCGACGATCTTCTTTGCCGCGGCGCCGATGCAATCATCGGCGAAAGCCACGTTGGCGCCGATGACCTTGGCCAGCACAGGCACGATGGGCTTCAGCGACATCTCGGGCACGCGCTTGCCCTTTGGACGGTCGAAGTGCGAGAGCACGACGACCTTCGCCTTCTTGGCGATGAGGTCCTTGAGGGTGGGCGCGAGGCGTTCGATGCGGGTCGCGTCGGCGACGCGCCCCTCTTTCATCGGAACGTTGAGGTCGGCGCGGACGAGGACACGCTTTCCCTCAACGTTTGCCTGGTCGAGAGTCTTGAAAGAGGCCATGGGAACTCGCGGAGAAGGAGTAACAAAAAGCCCCTCACCCTGCCCTCTCCCCAAGGGGGAGAGGGTTCGAGGAGAGGCCGAGCGTGCGCTAGAGCAACTTGCCCATGGCGACGAGGGTGTCGAGCATGCGGTTCGAGAAGCCCCACTCGTTGTCGTACCACGACAGGATCCGCACGAAGTTACCCGGCATCACCTTCGTCTGGGTGAGATCGAAGGTCGACGAGGACGGGTTGTGGTTGAAGTCGATGGAGACTAGCGGCAGCGAATTCACCGTCAGCACGTTCTTGAGGTTGCCGCCAAACGTCTTGCCGGCGGCGGCATCGATCATCGCCTGATTGAGTTCGGCTTCCGTGACGGTCTTGCCGAGCACGCACTTGAGATCGACGGCCGACACATTGGGGGTCGGCACGCGGATCGAGGTGCCGTCCAGCTTGCCCTTCAGGTTCGGCAGCACTTCACCGACCGCTTTCGCGGCGCCGGTGGAGGTCGGGATCATGCTGAGGGCGGCGGCGCGGGCGCGGCGCAGGTCCTTGTGCAGCGTGTCCACGGTCGACTGGTCGCCGGTGTAGGCGTGGATCGTGGTCATGAAGCCCTGCTGCAGGCCGAACAATTCGTCGAGCACATAAGCGACCGGCGCGAGGCAGTTGGTGGTGCAGGAGGCGTTGCTCACCACGGTGTGCTCTTTTTTGAGCTTGTCGTGATTGACGCCGTAAACCACAGTCAGGTCGGCGCCTGCGGACGGGGCGGACACCAGCACCTTTTTCGCACCGGCGCCGAGATGCATTTGCGCCTTCTCCTTATCGGAGAAAATACCCGTGCACTCCGCTACGATATCGATGCCGAGGTCTTTCCACGGCAGCTTGGCCGGATCGCGTTCTTTCAGCACCTTGATGCGCTTGCCGTTGACGACCATGTCGTCGCCTTCGACACTGACGTCGGCGGGCAGCGGCCCGTGCACCGAGTCAAAACGCAGGAGATGGGCGTTGGATTCCGCCGGCCCCAGATCGTTGATGGCCACGAATTCGACGTCGGAGCGTTTCGCCTCGACCATCGCGCGGAAAACCATGCGGCCGATGCGGCCGAAGCCATTGAGTGCGACACGAACTGTCATGGGATGCGTCAGCTCCTTATATAGAGGTGGGGATGCGGCTCATGAGCGGGCCGGAACGGCCCCGCGGCATCCCGCGCCGGGATGGGGCCGGAAATACAATAGTCTTCCCCGGAATCCAAGCGGGCTCGGCGCATATCAGCCATTGTCTTCCAAGAGGTCCGCGTGAGCCCTGCAAAAGCTTCCGCCGCCGCGAAAATCTTCAGGTCCGCCGAGAAGGCCGGAAGCCTGTCGGATGGCGAGTTCCGCAAGCTAAAGGATGACTTACGGGTCGATCTGATCGATCTGCAGCAGAAGATTCGTAACAGGGGCCAGTTCCCGGTGATCATCGTCCTGGCCGGGGTGAAGGGCGCCGGGGTGATCGACACCCTGAATGTCGTCAACACCTGGATGGATCCGCGCTGGGTCGAAACCCACGCTTTCGATGCACCCAGCGACGAGGAAAGCGAGCGCCCGCCGTTCTGGCGCTACTGGCGCAGCCTGCCGGCCGCGGGCGCCATGGGCCTTTACCTCGAGGGCTGGTACGGCGAGTTGCTGGGCCTCGATCCCAAACGTCCGGTGGGGCGGGGCGACGACCGCCTGCGGCACATCGCGGCGTTCGAACAGACCCTGGCCGACGACGGCGCCCTCATCCTGAAATTCTGGCTGCACCTTTCCGAGCGGCATCACCGCACGTGCCAGGAAACCGACGGCGAGGATCCTGTCTTCGGCATTCGCCCCGCCGACCATGCCTGGCGCCCTCAGCCGCCCTACAGTGTGTATGTAAAAACCGCCGCGAACGTGATCGCGAGCACCAATACCGACCGGGCGCCCTGGCATGTCGTGGGCGGACGCGACGCCAACCGGCGCCGCTTTGAGATTCTCGACATCCTGCGCAAGAGTTTCGCGGCGCATTTGAAACGCATGGCCCGCGCCCCGAAAAACGGCCGCGCCGCCGCGGC
Organism: Rhodospirillaceae bacterium; assembly: GCA_041919675.1. Taxonomy (GTDB): domain Bacteria; phylum Pseudomonadota; class Alphaproteobacteria; order Rhodospirillales; family Rhodospirillaceae; genus SHVO01. The sequence continues at coordinate 4,686 of JAYRTJ010000144.1, forward strand.
GCGCAGAGCGCCCGCACATGACGTTCTTTCCACCGTCGATCTCAGCCAAGCGATGAGCGACAAGGATTACGCGCGGGCGTTCCACGTCGAACAGAACCGTCTCTACAAAGCCCAGCGCGCCGCGCGCGAGGCCGGACTCTCCTCGGTCATTGCGTTTGAAGGCTGGGACGCGGCGGGTAAAGGCGGCGCGATCCGGCGGCTGGCCTACGGCCTCAGCGCCTATAACTACAAGGTCGTCCCCATCGCCGCGCCAAACGACGAGGAACGCAAACATCATTATTTGTGGCGTTTCTGGCGCGCCTTGGACCGCGCCGGCCATATCACGATCTTCGATCGGAGCTGGTATGGACGCGTGCTGGTCGAGCGTGTCGACAATTTGATCCCGCGGACGGCATGGCGGCGCGCCTATGACGAGATCAACACCTTCGAAGAAGAAATGACCGCGTCCGGCATCGTGCTCCTGAAATTCTGGCTGCATATCGACAAGGACGAACAACTCCGGCGTTTCAAAGACCGCCGGAAGGATCCCGCAAGGCGGTGGAAACTGACCGGCGACGATTTCCACAATCGCAAAAACTGGAATGCCTACGTCGCGGCGGTGAACGACATGGTGAAACGCACATCGACGGAGTCCGCGCCGTGGCGCCTCGTGCCGGCCAACAGCAAGAAGTTCGCGCGCATCACCGTCATGGAAACCGTGGCGGACGCGCTCGAAAGAGCCTTGGCGGCGCGCAAGACCCGCTGACGCAAATCCCCATAAGTCGCGGCACACGAAACGGCCCGATTTTATGCGCGAGTCGCAATCAGAAAAGTTGCAACGGCGGCGCCCGTCCAAACGTTTTAGATGTCAGGACGGGGCGAGGCCGGGGCGCCCTCTTTCCTGGGATTTCAATCGGTTCCCGGGATTTCCGGGGCGCCGCGCGTGAATCCCCGGGGCTTTCAGTTCTCATGAATGCCGGCCGCACGAATATCCCGACCTCGTGCGATTTTTTGATATGATCGGGGCAGCCGCGCCGGAGCCGTCCGGCCCGGCGTTTAAAAGGGGCAAGAATGCTTCCGGCGACACCAGATGCCGACCCCGTCGCGCTGAAGGGCGTGACGTACGGAGCGCGCGCCGCATTGACGGCGCGCCGCGCCTCCTCATCCGCACTTCCATCCCACGTCCCACCGTCCGTGCGCCGGAAACGGCGCGGCGGCGGCGCCGTTTGCGATGACAGAACCGACATTCAGGCAGGGCTGCTATGAACATTTCCAGGCGCCGCGTCCTCTCCGGGCTTTCGGCGACGGCCGGCCTCGCCGTCGCGCCGGGGGTCAATGTGTCCTTCGCCGCGGATGGCGCGCCGGCGCGCGACGTCCTGGTCGTCGTCTTCCAGCGCGGCGCCTGCGACTGGCTGCAGATGCTGTCGCCCGCGGGAGATATTTTTTATCAGAACGCGCGGCGCTCCATCCGCGTGCAGCTGACCGGCGCCAATGCAGGCATCGGCGTCGGCACGCTGGACGGCACGGATTTTTACCTGAGCGCCAGCGCGCCCGAACTGAAGCCCCTGTACGACAGCGGCAAGCTCGCGTTCGTGCATGCGACGGGACTGCACACCGTCGACCGCAGCCACTTCACCTGCCAGGCCAACATGGAGATGGGCACGGCCGACGCCGACCCCGCCATGAATTCCGGATGGCTTGCACGCCACACCGCGTCGGTCGGCGTGCCCAAAGACCTTTCCGTGGTCGCGCAAGGATCGACAACGCCCACGTCGCTCCTCAGCCAGCCTGCGTCCGTCGCGATCGCCGATCCATCGTCGTTCAACGTGTCGGGCGGCGCCGCCAACGCCAACGTCATGCGCCTTCTGAACGCCAGCGGCACGAAAACCGCGTACAAGGACGCCGCCCTCAAGACTCTCACCACGATTCAGGACGTTCAAACCGGACTTACAGGTTTCCAGGATCCCTCGGGCACGGCCGGATACACCGGCGGCAGCTTCTCGGCGTCCTTGCGGGCCGTGGGCCGTCTGATCCGTATGAACGTCGGCGTCGATGTCGTGACGGTCGATTACGGCGGCTGGGATATGCACAACAATCTGGTCAATGAATTCGCGGCGCGCACCACCGAATTCTCGCGCGCTCTGTCGGCTTTCTGGACCGACATGGCGAATTTCCAGGACCGCATCACGCTTGTCACGATGACCGAGTTCGGCCGCCGTTTCCAGGAAAACGCCAACCAGGGCACCGACCACGGCTCGGCCTCCGGGATGCTGATCCTCGGCGGCAACGTGAAGGGCGGAAAGATCTACGGGACCTGGCCGGGCCTCGCGCCCGCGGCGCTGAATTCCGGCGATCTCGCCGTCACGACCGATTACCGCCAGGTCCTGGCGGAAACGATCGTCAAGCGCCATGCCGAGACAAAACTTGAATCGGTGTTCCCGACGCTGAAATACGCGCCGCTGGGCATCTTCGCGTAATCACCAGAGGGCGGAATGCCAACGCAAAATCGCATCGCGCTGAATCGACTGACCTTCGGGGCGCGCGACCTCGAAGAAAGAAATGTCAGTTTCACCGGCCTGCAGGCTTGGCTGGAAGATCAATTGCGCCCGCCGGCGGGCGACGATTTCGACATGGTCACGCACCTTGCGGCGCAGACGATGCGCATCGCCTACGCCGCTTCGGACCCCACCTCGACGCGAGGCTCGTGGCCCGCCGTCGATGAAATGCGCCCCTTCAACTATCTCAATCTGCCGGTCCCCGACCTTTGGACGATCAGCCGTAACGCCAGCAGCCAGGCGATTTCAAGCGCCGAGCGGACGCGCGTGCGCCAAGAACTCCTGTCCGCGACATGGATGCGCAACACGCACAGCAGCTATCAATTGCGCGAGTTCATGGTCGACTTTTGGCATAATCATTTCAACATCGGCAAAAACGAAGCCGAACCGGCGACGGTGTTGCTGCCCGTGTTCGACCGCGTCGCGATCCGCCCCAACGCGTTCGGCAACTTCCGCACGCTTCTGGAAGCCACCGCCACTGCGGGCTCGATGCTCATCTACCTCGACAATTATCTGAGCACCGCGACGACGCCCAACGAGAACTATGCGCGCGAGATCATGGAGCTTCATACGCTGGGCGGCGAAGCCTACTACGGCGTGGGCGACGTGACCCCGGCGCCGCGGCTTGCCGACGGCACGCCGGCGGGCTTTACCGACCAGGACGTCATTCAGGGCTCGCGCGCGCTTTCCGGCTGGACTCTCCAGACCGGGCAGCGCAATGCCGGCAACCAGACGCTGCCGAATACGGGCGAGTTCATTTACAACGCGGCGCAGCACAGCAACCGCGCCACATCGATCCTCGGCCGGAATCTTTCGGGCGTGGTCGGCGACATGGCCCAAGGCCGCGCAATGCTCGACACGATCGCGACACATCCCGCCACGGCACGCCATGTGTGCGGCCGCCTGGTGCGCCGCATTTTCGGCGACAGCATCCCCCTTCCCGCCTACGACCGCGCGGTGGCGG
>JAYRTJ010000145.1:0-8080 GCA_041919675.1 Rhodospirillaceae bacterium
CACGGTCTGGCGGGGCACCCGGCCCATGCCTTTGTGCGCAGCGAGGCGTTCCGCGCCTTCACCGGTGCGAGCACAATGAAGTCGATCGCCGAGACGTTCTTTAACGGTCCGGCCGAACTCATCCGCCGTACGCCGCTGCGTCACTTCATTCCCGGCCGCAAACGCGCATCGCGCGCGCATCTGGACCGCAGCTACATTGGCGGCGTCGCCGCCGACGTGGTGACCATTTGGGTGCCGCTTGGCGACTGCCCGGTCGATGCAGGCGGGCTCGTTTATATGGACCGCTCACACGAGGACGCGGTGCTGGAAAATGCGCGCGCCAACGCGCCCAACGACCGCACCGACACGCGCCCCATTACGCACGACCTGAAATGGCTGTCGGATTTCAGCGGCCGCCGCTGGCTTTATGCCGACTATTCGGCCGGAGACATCGTTGTGCATTCGCCGGTGATCGTCCACGCGTCCCTCGACGGCGAACTGGACCTCATGCGTTTATCGACGGACATACGTTTCCAGCGCGCGGGCAGCCCATCGGACCCGCGCTGGCTGGACGATTGGTCCGCGGACGACGGCTACTAGCCCATGAACCTCGCGCGTATCGCAACGCGCGTCGTTCACGCGAGCCGCAGCCGCCCGTGGCTGGTGATCGCGATCATCCTCGCCCTCGCGACGGCATCCGCCGCCGGCGCCGTACGCGTCCTCGGCGTCAATACCGACACGACGGCCCTGTTCGACGCGGATCTGCCCTTCCGTGTCGCGGAGCGGGACTTCGACCAGCAGTTTCCGGGCGAAATCGAACTCGTTGTCACGGTGATCGACGGCCCCTCCGCCGCGAAAGCGAACAAGGCCGCCGACGATCTCGCGGCCCGCCTCGCCGCCAACCCGGCCCTCTTCGTCAGCGCTTTCAACCCGACCGGCGGCCCATTCTTTGAAAAGAACGGCGTGCTTTATCTTTCCACGGCGGAGATCGACGCCATCGGCGCGGAACTCGCGGCCGCGCAGCCGCTGCTCGGCGCCATCTCCAACGACCGCAGCGCGCGCGGCCTGCTTCGCCTTCTCGAACTCGCGTTCACGGCGGCGGCGGACGGCACGCCCGCGACGGCGGGCATTGCGCCGACCGCAGTTCAGGCCGCAACCGCAATCGACGCCGCGCTCGACGGGAAGGCGGCGGCCATCGATTGGCCGGCGCTTTTCAGCCGGCTTCAGGCCGCCTCTTCGCCGCGCGCGCTTGTGATCGCCAAAGCCAAACTCGATCTCACGGCTCTCGAACAAGGCGCCGCCGCCACCGCCTTCATACGCGCACAGGCCGTCGATCTGGGCCTGACGGCCGACAACGGATATCGCGTGCGACTCACGGGCGAAGTTCCGCTGACGGACGAGGAATTCGCGACCATTGCAACGGGCACCACTCTCGCCGGCACCCTGGCGGTGCTGGGCGTCGGCATTCTCATGGTGCTGGCCTTGGGTTCGGCGCGTCTGGTGGGCGTCACCCTCTTTACGCTGTTTGTTGGCTTCCTCTTCACCCTGGGCTGGGCCGCGATCAGTGTCGGCGAGATCAATCTGATCTCCATCGCTTTCGTCTTCATGTTTGTCGGCATCGCCGTCGACTTCGCCATGCAGTATTGCCTGCATTACCGGGAAGAGCGCCTCAAGCGCGGATCGGCCAATGATACCGAGGCGCTCGACGCCGCCGGTGGACATATGGCCGAGCCGCTCCTCCTGAGCGCCGCCACCGTCGCCATCGGCTTTTTCTGCTTCCTGCCGACAGCTTACCGCGGTGTCGCCGAGCTTGGCGTGATCGCCGGCGGCGGCATCGTCATCGCCTTCGTTTTGAATTTCACGCTGATGCCGGCCCTTCTGCGGCTGATATCGCTTAAGCCGGAAAACTCTACGGTCGGCTTCGCGCGGCTTGCGCCGTTCAATCTGATGATCCTCACGCACCGCAAGCCCGTCATGATGGGCGCGGCGGCCTTGATGAGCGTCGCCGTTATCGCGCTTCCGCGCCTGGTGTTCGATTTCGATCCGATGAAGCTCAAGGATTCCCACACCGAATCCATGTCCACGGCATTGGAGTTGATGGACGATCCGCTGGTGAACGCCAACACTGTCAGTGTCCTGGTTAAAACCCGCGAGGACATTCAGGCGCTTTCCGCGCAACTCGAAAAATTGCCCGAGGTCGGCCGCGTGCAAAGTCTGTTCGATCTTGTGCCCCAGGATCAGGATAGCAAACTCGCCGCGCTTGGCGACATGGCGCTCTTTCTCGATCCGGTGGTCAATCCGCTGAGCCAACAGCCGGCGCCGACCGCGGCCGAGATCCTCGACGCCGCGCGCGCGACCCACACGGCCGCCGAGACCTACCTCGCCTCCCCCCATGCGACCGAGCCGTTGCGCGCCGCGGCAATCCAGGTTCGCGATGCGCTTCAGCGCTTCATGGGGCGCAATGACCCGGTCCTCGGGGAACGTCTTTCGGCCTCTCTGCTGATCGGCTTCGACAATGCGCTGACGCCGCTGCGCGCGATGCTGAGCGCCGCGCCCGTGCGCCTTGACGCGCTGCCGGCGCCGCTGCGCGAGACCTATATCGCGCGGGATGGCCGCTATCGCGTTCAGATCTTCCCGAAGGACAACAGCCGTGACATCGACGCCATGGCGCGGTTCACGAATGCCGTGCGCGCCGTTGCCCCCGACGCCTATGGCCCGCCGGTCGTGATCTATGAAAGCGGGCGGATCGTGACACAGGCCTTCGCGACAGCCGGCGGGCTTGCGCTCGCCGCCATCGCCTTCGTCCTTCTTGTCATGTTCCGCAGCGTCGGCGACGTTCTGCGCGTTCTGGCGCCGCTTCTGCTGGCAGTCAGCCTCACCCTGGGAACTTGCGCCCTCATCGGCTTCCCGCTGAACTTCGCCAATATTATCGCCTTGCCGCTTCTGCTGGCGGTCGGCGTCGCCTACCCGATCCACTTCGTGTCGGCCTGGCGCGACGGCGAAGCGTTGCTGCTGTCCTCGCCGGCCGGGCGCGGCATGTTGTTCAGCGCCCTGACCGACACGGCGGCTTTCGGAAGCATGTCGCTTGCCACGCACGCCGGCACATCAAGCATGGGCCTGCTTTTGACCCTCGCGCTCGCGTTCAATCTTCTCGCGACTTTAATTGTGCTGCCGGCGATCCTCGGCGCGCCGGCCAAGCGTCATTAGCCGGCAGATTCGAGTTTACCGGTCAGCACGTTCAGGTGGGCGATCAGCGCCGGGGCGCCGCCGCTGTTGAACACCGCCGCGAAATCCGCGCGGCGCAGGGCGAGCTGGCTGACCGATCCGTCGAGCAGGATATCGATGACTTGCCACGGACCGTCGTTCTTCTCCGTGGGCTTCTGGCGCAGACGGTAGTTGAGCGCGGTCGCTTTGCCGGACTTCGGCTTGATCTCCGTGTTCACCATGACATCCGGCTTCTGCGGGTCGGTGAAATCCTTGACGATGAATTCCTCGCCGCTCCAGTTTTTGAACTGCGCGGCATAAGTGGCGATCGTCCAGCCGGCGAACGCTTCCGTGAGCTTCTTGCGGTCGTCCTCACTCAGCTTTTGCCAACCGCCTCCCACCGAGACGCGCGTCATGGTCTCCAGATCGAAAACCTCCTGAACGACGGGGGCGATCTTTTCCTTACGGGCCGCGAAATTTAATTCCTTACCTTGCTTCATGTTATCGAGCAGCGCCGTATTGAGCTTCTCGACCATCATGACGGCGGCCGGCTTGTCCTTCACCAGCACGGCCTGCGCCGGGCCCCCGAGGAATGCGAAAAAGCACAGAAAGACATAGGCGACGCGGCGCACGGGAGGACTCCTTGGCGGGCTTGGCAGTCGGCCTATACTGCGCCCGGAAATCTGTCAATTCTAAGGCCTCACCCGGGTAAAACGCGCGCCTCGACAATGCCCGGGGGAACAAGATAGAGGTACCTCTACCTCTCGCAGCAAGCTTGAGGATCGTAGACAGAGCGCGGCGTGAGTGTCGTTTTAAATATCCTTCAAGGCGTTCTTCTTGTTCCGGTCGTCGGCGGCAGTATTTTCTGCCTTCTATGCGTCTGGGCTGTCGCACGCTTCATGAAGCGGACTCATACGGCCGGGACCTATCTCCCGCCGGTCACGGTGTTGAAGCCGATCTATGGGCATGACAAAGGCCTTGAAGAAAACCTACTGAGCTTGTGCCGGCAGGACTATCCCGACGTCCAGCTCGTCATGTCGGTGCAACGCGAGAACGATCCGGCGCTGCCGTTGCTGCGCAAGCTGGAAGCCGATTTTCCGGACCGCGTCACGCTGGTCGTCAAAACCAGCGAGCCCGTCGTGAACGGCAAGGTCCAGAATCTGGTGAACGGCCTTGCCGCCGCGAAGCATGAAATTCTCGTGATCAGCGACAGCGACGTGCGTGTGCGCCCCGACTATTTGAAGAACATCGTCGCGCCGCTTGAAAAAACCGACGTCGGCTATGTCTGCACGCTGTATCGGTCGGTGGACGCGCGCTCGTTCCAGGAGAAGATGGAACTCCTGAGCCTCAACGCCGATTTCGTGCCGAGCCTCATCTTCTCCGCCGTCACGGGCGCCGCGGATTTCTGCATCGGCGCGACGGTGGCGTTTCGCAAAATGGACCTCGAAGCCATCGGCGGCATGGCCGACCTCGGGAACTATCTCGTCGAGGACTACGAACTCGGCCGGCGTTTGCTCGCCATGGGCAAGCGCATGGTTTTGTTGCCGCAAGCTATCGAGATTGTGGCCGATTATCCGACCTTCCGCAGTTGGTGGCATCACCAGATCTATTGGGACCAAAACACCTGGGCGGCAAATCCAACGGGCTTTGTGCTGACCATCCTGACCCGCGCGGTGCCTTTTGCGCTGTTTTTCGCGGCGGTCCGTGGCTTCGATGACACAGGATTGAACATTCTCCTGGCCGCCCTCGTGCTACGCCTTGGCACGGCGGAAGTGATTGCCCACATTCTCGGGGACCGCGAGGGGCAGCGGGCCGCGTGGCTGCTGCCGGTTCGGGACTTGTTCGGGCTGGTGTCGTGGTATATCGCCCTCACGCGCCGGACCTTCGAATGGCGGGGCTTGCGTTTCGGCCTCACAAAAGATGGACGTATCGTTCCGCGCGACAACGGTGTTGTGCTTCCAGGGATAAACACGTGACGTCGAACACACTGTCGAAATTCGTTGCCAAGCCCGGGCATGTCCTGGTCACCGGCGGCGCCGGGTTCATCGGCAGCCACACCGTCGATCATCTGCTCGCGCGCGGGTGCCGCGTCACCGTGATCGACAATCTCTCCACCGGCTATCGCGCCAATCTCGCCCCGTGCGAAGGCCGCGCCGACTTTCAGTTCATCGAAGCGGACATCACCCAGGACCTCGCGCCGGCGTGCGAACGCGCCGTGAAGCGTTTCGGCGCCATCGACCGGATCGCGCACTTCGCCGCGCAGACGGCGGTGCCGCTCTCGGTCGAGGATCCCGTCACGGATATCCAGGTAAATTTGGGCGGCACGGCGCGCCTTCTCGAATACGCGCGCCGCAACGGCGTTCAGAAAGTCGTGTTCGCATCGTCTTCCGCGATCTATGACGACGACGCACCGGTGCCCGTCAGCGAAACCTCGACCGCGCGGCCGGCGTCTCCCTACGGTATCGACAAGCTCGCCGGCGAGTTCTTCCTGGACTACTACGCGCGCTATCACGGCGTCGCCTTCACGGCGCTGCGCTTCATGAATGTCTACGGCCCGCGCCAGGATCCCTCGAGCTACTACTCCGGCGTCATCTCGATTTTCCTCGACCGCGCGGTGGCCGGCCGGCCGATCACGATTTTCGATGACGGCGAGCAGACGCGCGACTTTGTGTATGTGACCGATGTGGCTCATGCCGTGGCAACCGCCGCCCTGTCGGACGCCGGCAACGGCGCGATCATCAACATCGGCACCGGCCTGGAAGTATCGATCAACCAGATCACGCGCACGATCATCGAGCTCACCGGGTCGACCTCGCAGGTGCGCCATGAGCCGCCGCGGCCCGGCGATATCCGCCGTTCGGTGACGACAATGGCGCGTGCCGAGGATCTTCTTGCCTTCGCGCCTCAAGTTGATCTCCGCGAAGGCCTTGCGCAGACTCTCGCTTGGGTCCGGGGTCAGGCCCTGGCCAACACCCGCCGCGGCTCCGCGGCTTAAGCCTACCGCATGCGTATTTTCAAACTCCTCACGCTGATCGGCGGCGTGGCTATTTTTGCGTGGATCCTGAGCCACGCCGATATGGCGTCCGTCGCCGGCGTGATGGGCCGCCTGGGCATCATGGGCGCGGGCGCGGTACTTGTTACGTTCGGCGTTGCGATGGCGTCGGACGTCATCGGCTGGGCCTTGATGTTCCGCAGCGTCCCGCTGTCCGGCATATGGACCTTGCGTCTCTGGCTTGTGCAGATGGTGGGTGAAGCGTTCAACTTGCTCACGCCTTTCGGAGCTTTCGGGGGCGAGCCCTTCAAGGCTCTGCTCCTCAATCGCCATTACGATATTTCATACCAGGAAAGCACAGCGACTCTCATCCTCATCCAAACGGTCAACAGCCTCGCTCAAGTGCCGTTCGTCATCTTGGGCACGATCTTGATGCTGAATGCGGACATTTTGCCGGCCCCCATCGAACAGGCGATCCTGATCACCACCATCGTCATCAGCCTGTTCATGGTGCTCGTCTATATAGCGCTGCACGGGCGCCTGCTCGCCAAGCTGCCTGCCAAAATGGAAAACAGCGAGTCCGGGGCTCGCCTTGCGCGTGCAATCGCCTTCCTCACGGACCTTGAAGAACGTATTTTCCATTTTGTGCGCAATACGCCCGGCCGCTCGGCCGCCGCCCTCGGCTTCGCGTTCTTGAGCTGGGTGCTCGGCGCCGTCGAGATTTACTTTGTGTTCTGGTTCCTGGACGCGCCCATCACATTCGCCGACGCCTGGATCGTCGAAACCGCCATCGTTCTCGTGCGCTCCATCACCTTTTTCGTCCCGGGACACATTGGCGTACAGGACGGCGCGCTGATGGCCGTCGTCGCGGCCCTCACGGGTTCGAACGAAACCGGCGTGGCGATGGCCCTGATTCGCCGCGGCCGGGAGCTGTTCTGGGCCGGTATCGGCCTTTTAATCTACGGCGGGTTCAATTTGCGGGACCGCAAACCCGCTTAGCGGCGTTACATACGCGGGGCTCACAAAGCCGCAATCTCGCTTTTCAATACAGTGAATCCCCTTGTCTCCGCTCGGGTTTTGGTTAACGCTTGGAACCCGATACCGGTGAAGGACGCGTATGAAAAGAGTCTCGCTCTACAGCAGCTCTCAACGCCCAACCAAAGGCCGCGGACTGCCGCAGGCCTCTCAAGCCCCTGAATCCAAAACCGAAACGTCCGCCGCCGCCGAACCGGCCCCCGCACCGAAGCCGCCCGGCCGGATTCGCATGTTCCTCGCCCGTTACGAACGGCCGGCTCTGGTTGCGGTCAGCGCCCTGATCACCGTGCTCGCGCTGTTCGTCTATGCCCAGATCCAAACGCCGCAGCGGACTCTGACGCAGAAGGACATCGACAACGCCGTCCTGCACACCCTGGAAACCAAGACCCTGCCGTCGGCCAGCGCGCGCGCGGCCGCGATCATCCGCCCCTCGGTGGTGCGCGTGACCCGCAAGGGCAAGAATGAAGACGATCCCGATGTCGGCGTCGGCACCGGCGTCATCATTCAGGAAGACGGCACGATCCTCACCAACCTGCACGTCGTCGCGGGCGCCGACCGCGTGGAAGTCGAATTTTTCGACGGCAGCAAATCGGAAGCCGACGTGACCGGCGTCCAGCCGGAGCATGATCTGGCGGTGATCCAGGCCAAGACGCTGCCCGACGACATGAAGCCCGCGACCTTGCGCTCCACCGCCGGCCTGATGCCCGGCGATGACGTTGTCGCCGTGGGTCATCCGTTCGGCATCGGTCCGTCCACCTCATCTGGCGTCGTCTCCGGCCTGCGGCGTGACTATGTGAATCCCAAGGGCAAGCGCGTGCTGACGAACCTGATCCAGTTCGACGCCGCCGCGAACCCCGGAAACTCAGGCGG
>JAYRTJ010000146.1:0-8059 GCA_041919675.1 Rhodospirillaceae bacterium
GCGAACGGCGCGGCAGTTTGCTCTCGGTCATCGACCGCACCATCACCGGCGCCGGCGCGCGCCTGCTCGCGAGCCAGCTCAACGCGCCGCTCACCGATCCCGCGCGCATCAACGAACGCTTGGATGCCGTGACCTTCTTCGTCACCGCCCAGCCCGCGCGCGACAGCGTGCGCACCGCGCTCGCCCAATGTCCGGATATCGAACGCGCGCTGTCGCGTCTCTCGCTTGGCCGCGGCGGTCCGCGCGACCTCGCCTGCATGCGCGATGCGCTCGCACAAGTGCCCGGCTTGCGCGCGGCGGTGATGGATCTGCCCGCAAGCCTTCTGCCGCCATCACCCTTGGTCGCGCGCCAGATCACCGCGCTCGGCCAACATGAAACGCTCGTCGCGCGTCTCTCCCGCGCCCTCGCCGCCGAACTCCCGCTGCTCGCGCGCGACGGCGGTTTCATCGCCCCCGGTTATGACCAGGCCCTCGATGAGTTCCTCGCCCTGCGCGATGAAAGCCGCAAGCTCATCGCGGGCCTTCAGGCCCGTTATGTCGAGCTTTCCGGAATTTCCGCGCTGAAAATCCGCCACAACAATATCCTTGGCTACTACATCGAAACGACCGGAAAACCGGGCGAAATTTTGATGGAAAAGGCACGCGCCGGCGGGCCGGAGGCGATCTTCATTCACCGCCAGAGCATGGCCAACGCCATGCGCTTCACGACGGTTGAACTCTCCGAGCTCGAAGACAAGATCCGCTCCGCCGCCGACAAGGCGCTTGCGCTGGAACTCAAACTTTTCGCCGATCTCGTGACCGAAGTGCTCGCGCACCGCGCCGAGATCGCAAGCGCCGCCGCCGCCATGGCGGGCCTTGATGTCGCCACCGCGCTTTCCCAGCTCGCGGTCAACGAAGGCCATGTGCGCCCCGAGATCGACGACAGCCGCGCCTTCCAAATCTCCGGCGGCCGTCATCCGGTTGTTGAATCCGTTCTCAAGGTGAGCGGTACGCCTTTTGTCGCCAACGACTGCACACTTGGGTTTCAAGGCGGGGGCGACGGCGCCAAGACGAATGGGCGCTTGTGGCTCATCACCGGTCCCAATATGGCCGGTAAAAGCACGTTCCTGCGCCAGAACGCGCTCATCGCCCTGCTCGCACAAATGGGCGCTTATGTTCCGGCGACGGCCGCGCATATCGGCACCATCGACCGTCTGTTCTCGCGTGTGGGTGCGGCGGACGATCTCGCGCGCGGGCGTTCGACCTTCATGGTCGAAATGGTCGAGACCGCCGCTATCCTCAATCAGGCGACGCCGCGCTCCTTTGTGATCCTCGATGAAATCGGCCGCGGCACCGCGACCTTCGACGGTCTGTCCATTGCCTGGGCCAGCCTCGAACATCTGCACGACATCAACAAATGCCGCGCGCTGTTCGCCACCCACTATCACGAACTCACCGCGCTCGCGGCGCGCCTGCCCGAACTTGCCCCCCACACCATGCGCGTCAAGGAATGGCAGGGCGACGTGGTGTTCCTGCACGAAGTCGCCCCTGGCGCGGCGGACCGCTCCTACGGCATCCATGTGGGCCGTCTCGCCGGTCTGCCGCCGGCCGTCATCGCCCGGGCCGAACAGGTGCTCGCCATTCTTGAGAAGGACCAACAGGGCGGCGGCGCGGCGCGTCTGGCCGACGATCTTCCCCTGTTCGCCGCCATGCCGAAGCCGACCGCCGGCAGCATCAACCGCCCCTCCGGCCCGTCCCCGCTCGAGACGGCCTTGGCCGAGGTCTCGCCCGACAGTTTAAGTCCCCGGGAAGCCCTCGATCTTCTCTATCGTTTGAAGGCTTTAACCTCCGAAAAGACCTGAAACGGGAACCGGCGCCCTCTGGTATAGTGGGGCCATGTTCGACATCGACCCCGACAAGCCGAATATCCCCGCGCTCGCCCGGATCCTTTCGGGCATGGGCCTACTCCTGCTCGTCGGCAGCGTCGTCTCCATGCTGCTCGCCTTTTCCGGCTATGCCTGGGTAAATGAGATCTACGCCATGGCCGGCGCGGGCGGGTCGTTCCTGCTCGCGCTTCTGTTCTTGGGTCAGGCCAAGATCATCGAGGCGCTCGCGGTGGTCAGCGCGCGGGTCAAATCGCGCTTCGCCATTGATGCCGCGGCCGCGAAAGTCGGTGCAACCACCGCCGCGCCCAATACCGCCTGGGCCGGGCCGGCCGTCAAGCCGCCCAAGGAACGCATCATCCATGTGTCCGACGAGCAGGCGCGCCAGTCCGGCTTTAAAGTGAGATAGGTTGCTGGTCCCAGGCCGGGGCCTCATATAAAACGCGCGCTTCTTCGGAAAAGACGGGCCCCTTTGTCCACGATCCATCAACCCCGCGAGATCATCGACCGCCGCCGGCTCGAGGCCGAGCTCGATGACGCCGTGAAGGATGCACGCGAGGGCGCGCGCCGGGGGCTGCTGATCGCCAAGCTGAAAGCCGCGCAGGTGGCCGGCACCGCCGTGATCCGCGAACGGTTCGAGAAGGGCCGCGCCAGCGGCGCCGACACCGTCGCCGCGCACAGCTATCTCATGGATCAACTGATCCGTGTCCTCTACGACTTCGCCACGACCCACGTCCTTTCCCGTGGGGTGCCGACAAAAGGCGAGCGCATCTCCATCGTCGCCATCGGCGGCTACGGCCGCGGCGAACTTGCTCCGCTCTCGGACATCGATCTGTTGTTCCTGCTGCCCTACAAGCCGACCCCGTTCTCCGAACAGCTTGCCGAGTTCATGCTCTATGCGCTGTGGGACCTCGGCCTCAAGGTCGGCCACGCCGTGCGCTCGGTGGACGAGAATATCGCGCAAGCCAAAGCCGACTTCACCATCCGCACGACCCTCCTCGAAGCGCGCTGGGTATGGGGCGACCAGGATCTCGCCAATGAACTCCTCGCCCGCTTCAAGAAAGAAGTGAAACGCGGCACCGCGCAGGAGTTCGTGAAGGCCAAGCTCACGGAGCGCGACGAACGCCACCAGAAGCTCGGCGATTCGCGCTATCGCCTCGAGCCAAATGTGAAGGAAGACAAAGGGGGCTTGCGCGATCTGCACACCTTGTTCTGGATCGCCAAATATCTCTACGGCGTGTCCGATATTCGAAAGCTCACCGACAACGGCATCATTGACGATGACGCCGCGGGGCGCTTCATGAAGGCGCATGACTTCCTCTCCACCGTGCGCTGCTACCTCCACTATCTCACGGGCCGCACCGACAACCGGCTGACCTTCGACCTGCAGCGCGAGATAGCGCCGCGTCTCGGTTACACGGACCGTGCCGGCGCCGCCGCCGTCGAACGTTTTATGCGTCACTACTTCCTCGTCGCCCGCGACGTCGGCGATCTCACGCGCATCTTCTGCACGCTGCTTGAGGAAGGCCAGCCCAAGAAGGGCATGGCGCGTCTCGCCGCCCGCTGGCGTCAGCGCACCATCGACGGCTTTGTGGTCGACGGCGGGCGCATCGGCGTGAAGGACCCGGCGGTTTTCATCGGCGAGCCGATCAAGCTGCTCACCATCTTCTTGACCGCGCTTCAGCACAATCTCGACTTCCAGCCCGCCGTCCTGCGCGCCATCGCGCATCACGCGCGCGGCGTCACGGGCCTGCGCAACGATCCGGACGCCAATAAAGTTTTCCTCGATATCCTCACGCATAAAAACGGCGCCGAGAATACGCTCCGTCTGATGAGCGAGTGCGGGGTGTTCGGGCGCTTCATCCCCGACTTCGCCCGCGTCGTCGCGCAGATGCAGTACGACATGTACCATGTGTACACGACCGACGAGCACACGATCCGTGCCATCGGCATCCTCAACCGCATCGAGCAGGGCAAGCTGAAGACCGAGCTGCCGATCTCGTCGGATATCATTCACAAGATCGATTCCAAGCGCGTGGTCTATGTGGCGGTGCTGCTGCACGACATCGCCAAGGGACGCAGCGGCGACCACTCGGATCTCGGCGCCGAGATCGCGCTGCATCTCTGCCCGCGTCTGGGCCTGACTTCGGCGGAAACCGAAACCGTGAGCTGGCTGGTGAAACACCACCTGCTCATGAGCAACACCGCCTTCAAGCGCGACCTCGACGATCCCGCCACCATCTCGCGCTTTGCGGAGATGGTGCAGTCGCCCGAACGCCTGAAGCTTCTCGTCATCCTCACGTGCGCCGATATCCGCGCCGTGGGTCCCACGGTGTGGAACAACTGGAAGGCTACGCTGCTGAAAGAACTGTTCACGCGCGCCGACCAGGTCATGCGCGGCAGCCAGGCCGACGCCGGCATCGATGTGCGTGTGACCAAAGCCAAGGACGCGCTTGCCGAGCGCCTTGCCGATTGGCCCGCTCATACGCGTGAAAGTCTGCTGAGCTTGGCGTCGCCCGCGTTCTGGCTTGGGGAAGACACCGACACCCACGAACGCCTGGCGCACTTCATGCGCGCCGCCGACGAAGTGGGCGAGAAGATCGCCATCGACTTCACCGTCGACGCCGTGCGCGACGCCACCCTCATGACCATCTACACACCCGACCATCCGGGGCTGTTCGCACGCATCGCCGGCGCGCTGGCCTTGGCGGGCGTTTCGGTCGTGGACGCGAAGATCGTCACCCTCTCCAACGGCATGGCGCTCGACACCTTCGCCGTCCAGGACTTCGAAGGTCACGCCATCCCCATCGATCACCGCACCCAGCGCATCAAGAGCCGGATCATCTCGGCCCTTGAGGGCCGTATGCGGCTTAACCAGGAACTTCCCAAGGTCAGCTCGCGCCTGCCGTCCCGCGTTCAGGCCCTCGAAGTGCCGCCGCGCGTCATCATCGACAACACCGCCTCCAAGGTCTGCAGCGTCATCGAAATCAACGGCCACGACCGGCCGGGTTTCCTGTTCGATGTGACGAAAACCCTCACGGACCTCGGCCTCCAGATCTTCTCGGCCCACATCTCGACATATGGCGAACGCGTCGTGGACGTCTTCTATGTGAAAGACGTCTTCGGCATGAGGATCGAGAACGAGACAAAAATTCGCCAGATTCGCGATGCACTAGGACAGGCTATTGGTGTCGCGGCCGGCGACGTCTCGGTGCAGCAGCGTCCGTCCCTTGCCGCACCGCCGGCCCCCGGCGCCGCCGCCGAATAGATTTCTATCTAAAGGTCTAAATGGCTTCCCCGTCGCTTCTCAAAGGTATCGGCACGGTCGGCGTCTTCACGCTCGGCTCGCGCATCACCGGTTTCATCCGCGACATGCTGCAGGCCGCGCTGCTCGGCGCCGGCGATACGGCGGCGGCCTTCATCGTCGCCTTCCGCATCCCCAATCTTTTCCGCAGCCTGTTCGCCGAGGGCGCCTTCTCGGCGGGCTTCGTGCCCATCTTCGCCAGCCTCCATGAAGGCGACGGTCACGCCAAGGCCATGGCCTTCGCGCGCGAGGCGGCCTCGGTGTTGGTGCTGGTGTTGGCGACCTTCAGCGCGCTCATGATCGTGTTCATGCCCTGGGTCGTGCTCCTGATCGCGCCGGGTTTTGCCGATGAGCCGGGCTTGATGGCGGAGGCGGTGGAACTCTCGCGCATCGCCTTCCCCTATCTTTTCTTCATCTCGCTTACTTCGCTGCAGTCCGGCATCCTCAACGCGCTGCATATCTTCGCCGCGCCCGCCGCCGCGCCGATCCTGCTCAACCTCACCGTCATTGGATTCTTGCTCGGCGCCGCCGTGCTCGATGCCCACCGCGCCGAAGCCATGGCCTGGGGCGTCTCGGCCGCCGGCCTCATTCAGTTTCTGTGGCTCGGGTATCACTGCTGGCGCGCCGGCGCGGCCTTGAAGATCGGCCGCCCGCGCCTGTCGCCCGACGTGAAGATGTTGCTGGGGCGCATGTTGCCCGTGGCCATCGGCGCCGGGGTCTATCAGCTCAACATGTTCGTCAGCACCAGCATCGCGACTCTTGTGTCGGCTAGTGCGGTATCCTGGCTCTATTACGCTGACCGCGTGAACCAGCTTCCCGTGGGTATCGTCGGCGTCGCGGTCGGGATCGTCCTCCTCCCGCTGCTCTCGCGTCAGATCCGCGCCGGCAACGAAGACGCGGCGTTGGCGAATCAAAACCGCGCCATTGAATTCTCACTCCTCCTGACGGTGCCCGCGTCCGTCGGTATCGCGATACTCGCCGAACCCATCACTTCTACTCTGTTCGAACGCGGGGCCTTCACGCCGCAAGACCGCGAAGCGGTGGCCGCCGCGCTGTTCGCCTTTGCCTTCGCGCTTCCGGCCTATGTTCTCAACAAGGCCCTCACGCCCGGCTTCTTTGGCCGTCATGACACCGTAACTCCGGTAAAAAGCGCCGGCGCGGCTTTTGCGGTGAACCTCGTCGCCAGCCTCGCGCTCATTCAAAGCTTCGGCCATCTAGGCATCGCCCTGGCTTCAAGTTTGTCCGCCTGGATGAACGCCATCACGCTCTATGTGATCTTGCACCGGCGCGGCCATCTCAAGCCCGACGCGCGCCTCAAGAAGCGGATCCCGCGCCTCATCCTCGCCGCCGCCGCCATGGGCGGCGCGGTCTGGGCGGCGCTGCACTATGCCGTGCAATTCGCCGGCCCCGTCTTCGGTCCGCCGAACGCCGCCGCCGGTTCTGAGCTCATGCGCATCTATGTGCTCGCGCCGGTCATCGCCTTGGGCGGTTTTGTGTTCCTGATCGCGGTCTTCCTGTTCGGCGCCGCCGACAAAAGCGATCTCAAGCAGTTCCGCCGTTCTGCTTGACCGGGTTCCGGGGCCGGAGTACCAACGCGGCGCCCATCACCGATGGGCCGGGACATGTCTCCAACCATGTCCTGACCTCGAATTGAGGGCGCCTCCATGAGCGGGTCCATTCCGCGGTCTAGCAAAGGCCGTATTTTTTCCGGCATTCAGCCTACGGGCAATCTCCACCTCGGCAACTATATCGGCGCGATCCGTAACTGGGTCGCGATGCAGAAGGACTATGAATGTCTGTTCTGCGTCGTCGATCTGCACGCCGTCACGGTGTGGCAGGATCCGGCCGCGCTGCGCCGCGCCACGCGCGAAGTCGCCGCCGGCATGATCGCCTCGGGCGTGGATCCCGAGAACAACATCCTCTTCGTGCAAAGCCATGTGTCGGGTCACGCCGAACTGGCCTGGGTGTTCAACTGCGTCGCCCGTCTCGGCTGGCTGAACCGCATGACCCAGTTCAAGGACAAGGCCGGCAAGAACCGCGAGAACGCGTCCGCGGGGCTTTACGTCTATCCGAACCTCATGGCCGCCGACATTCTGCTCTACAAGGGCACCCACGTTCCGGTGGGTGAAGACCAGAAACAGCATGTCGAGCTCGCGCGCGACATCGCCCAGAAGTTCAACAATGATTCTGGCGTGAATCTCTTCCCGCTGCCCGAGCCCGTGATCCAGGGCGTGGGCACGCGCGTCATGTCCTTGCGCGATGGGTCCCGCAAAATGTCGAAGTCCGAACCCTCGGAATTCGGCGTGATCTATATGACCGATACGGCCGAGGCGATCCGCGACAAGATCAAGCGGGCCACCACGGACCCGAACCTCTTGCCGGATTCGGTGGCGGGCCTCGCGGGACGGGCCGAAGCGGCCAACCTCCTCAGCATCTACGCCGCCCTCACGGGCCGCACGCTGGAAGAGGCCGTCGCCGAGACCGCCGGTCAGCAGTTCAGCCAGTTCAAGGCCACCCTGGCCGATGCGGCCGTGGCCGCCCTCGGTCCCATCAACGCCGAAATGAAGCGCCTGATGGACCACCCGGACGAGATCGACCGGTTCCTGAAGCGGGGGGCCGAGAAGGCCCGGGACCTGGCGGCGCCGGTCCTCAAAGAGGTCTACGACGCCATCGGCTTCCTGCCGCGCACGTGACATCCGCCTACTTTACCCTCTCCCATCGGGAGAGGGGGATCGGGGTTTTTAAGTTATTGATTTCATTTATTTTGCTGCACCTCATGTTGCAGCATTTGCTGCAGCATGAAGCGCAGCAAAACCGGCCCGGCTAGGCCTTCTTCAGCCGGGCTTTGAGCTTGTCGCCCAATTTATCCATGGTCGCCGACCACTGCGCCCGG
>JAYRTJ010000147.1:0-8054 GCA_041919675.1 Rhodospirillaceae bacterium
GCTGGCTTGGACACTTGGCCGTCAGCGCCTGAGAGTGCTTCATGCTCCCGCCCCATGGAGCATGCATGACTGACAATAATTCTTCGAAATATAATTGCGATGTTGCCGCCGATAGGAGCGTGCGATGGGCAACCTTGCTGGCAGCAACGGTTATCATAGCTGGCCTCACGATCATCGTCGCGCGCAACGATGTCGACTCCGCAGGACTACATAGCGCTTTGGATTACCAGCGCGGCCAAGCCAAACAAGTCATCGAAATCAACGGGTTTTACGCAGTCGACGGACTGACGCAGCATATCGACGGATCATGGCGCGCGGTGGCGCAGAGAAGCGGGTCTCGCTGGCATGTCGAAGTCTCACCCTACGGCGCCCTAAGCACTCACGTCGTTATCCCAATCAGCCTTAAGCCGCCGGTTCCTACATCCCAGCTGGGAATCGTCTTGCAATGAGGTCCTGCATCACCAACTGCTGTATTGCTGGGCATGCCTTAATCACATGTTACAGCGCGCCATTATTTGGGTCGGACCTGTCCGACAAAGGCGCCTTGGACCGCAAAGCAAAAGGCATCATCGAGGCGCACGGCTTCTAAGCGGTCACGGCGCTGTCCTTCAACGATGCCGGAGTTTGGTCTGGACAGGCGATTAAGTACGATCAGCGTTGGTTTGTAGAGGTGGACAGCGAGGGAACTTCACAAGCAGGCCAAACGGCCCGCGTGGCGACTTGCGTCCGCCTCCGCGTGAATTGCCCAAAGCAAGAATCCGCTTATTTCTTGTATTTAAATAAGGTCCGGCGGCACGTCGCTTAATACAACGCCGATAATCCCAGACATATCTCCGAGCAATTTGCCAGGCGGCTCATATAAGGAAGGATCTCCATCTTAAACGCCTCACGTCCCAAAATGCGCACCGTCATCCTAGATGAAATCCAGAAATTTATTAGACGCCACCGCGCGAGCATCCCAGCGTGGCATGTGGGAACTGCCGTTTAAGCTCACGCGGAGATGTTCGACATTCACAAATTCAAGGTTAGCGGCATTGGGTTATATCGTAAGGCTGCGAGCGCCGATGATGCATCGTCAATTGCAGGCTTCCTCATCCGTCCCGGCGCCACTGGGGAAGCTGGGTCGAAGCCCGGCGCAGCTTTTATCTATGCCTTTAAACGATAGGCCGTTCGCTCAGCGTAACAACAACTTTCATAGCAAGAGGACTTATGCTCACTACGCATACGTACATGGCGGCGGCCGGAGATGCCGATGATAAACAACTTACTTCTCTCCTGCGGAGGTCTTTTTTGGCTCAGCCACAACGAGAACAAAGCAACTGGCTTAAACAGATTGAACTAGGCTTGGATGGATATGGCGATCGTCATCGCGATGCTGTTGCGCGTATTCGGAATATCTTACGTCTCCTACCCCTCGAGCAGCATGGTGTGGTGAATTTTGATAATGGTGCCACCCGCGGTCAGCACGAGATTGATGCGCCGTAATATCGTATCTCCAGACAGTGATAGCGGAATTGTAGGAGCGATTACGTCGCAACTATGTACCGCAGGCCGCGTTGTCATCTCATGGGCAACAGTGCATCGAGAACAATTCACCAAACTCCGGAGCATCGGGGTTTCGAGCCCTTGTCAGTGCGGGGAAGCGCCGCAGAGCATCGTATTGCTCATGCTCTCGAGGCGATTGCGGGAGCCCTTTGCCGTATTGATCAGCGGCTATCACTATTCGCGGAACGCTACATATCCAAATAGCTCGAAGTCGGCACGAGCACCGGTAGATCGACCGCATATGCCTCGCGGGCGATCTGGACGCCCGAATTAACTCTAGGAATAACTGAATGATGGTGACCTCGAATGTTGCTCAGTACCTGATCTACGAGGAACATTCGGTCTATCGTCGCGAGCTCGTAGGCCGTCGCACGTCGGCTGCGGAGGCAGAATCCGCCGCCCTTCTATTCTCTCGGCGTTCGCCTCACATCGTCACAGTTTGGGAAAAGCACCAAGGTAAGCAAGGCAACCAGGCACTCTCCAGTTACCGCGCAGGTCGACGTGCAAGCCTGCGAGCGGTTGCGTATATATGACCGCCGTTCGCGCACAATCTAGTGACAGAGATTTGGGCCGGCAGTACTGGCATGCTTTGAGACATGGGCGCGCCGAAACGAGATTGATAATCCCACCGGCCAGCATGTCGTACGCTTCTGCGCGGAGATGTGGGTGACCGGGACGTTTCCTGGCGATCTCGGCATTCCAACTGTTTGAGGCATGCTGCGCACCGCTGGCGCCTTCGCCATCAGAAAATAGTATGGAAGAGGTTCACGGATGCAAAAGACATTTCGAAATGCTCGTCTTCCGACCGTGCGCTCAAAACGCATGAATTCTTCCCGGCGGAACCACAATAGTTGGAGCGCCGAATGAATAAGAACGAAAACCAGGGTCAAGGCCCGTTGGGCGGTAACGCCGAGAGCGATCAGGAGCAAACGGTTCAAGGCCATGATAGCCAGCCGAACCAGCACAATCGCGAGGAGAGCTCGAAGCAGCAGCAAGGCAACTCCGGCAGGACGGCTAAACAGCAATCTGGAGAAAGCGCCTGTCCTCAGTAGAAATAGCAAGGACAGGATGATCGGAGCGCAGAAGACCCGCAGGCGACCCA
Source organism: Rhodospirillaceae bacterium (assembly GCA_041919675.1). Lineage (GTDB taxonomy): Bacteria > Pseudomonadota > Alphaproteobacteria > Rhodospirillales > Rhodospirillaceae > SHVO01. The sequence continues at coordinate 2,648 of JAYRTJ010000147.1, forward strand.
CAAATAATTGGCGCAGTTCCCGCACGTCATTTTGCGTGCGGAGGCTCTGTTGCTCAAATCAACGATAATGGGATGATTTAGATGAAATCTATCGAACCCGGAATGCGCCCCAAGACGCTTGGTCCAACCTTAAATTGGACCATGCTTTTTGTTGTGACGGTCGTCGCCGGTGGTGTGTTGATTTTGATCTCGGGGTGACCTCCGGCACGGACAGATTGGATTGGCCCATAGCGCGCTGGCGCCAATTCAGTCGCGAGCGAGCAATTACGTCGTTGCCGGTAAGCGTCTAATCCTTGCACCTTATTAGGTGTTGACGACGCCTTTTGGCCCCCAGTTCCAGGGCAGGAGTTCACCCAATTGACTCATGGGATGGCCATTGGCCATACGCTCCAGAATGTCCTTAAGGTAGGCATAGGGTTCGACGCCGTTCAGTTTGGCGGTGGTGATCAGCGAGCAAACGGTGGCCCAACGATCGCCACCACCGTCGGAGCCGGCGAAGAGATGGTTCTTGCGCCCGAGGGTGATGGGCCGGATGGCCCGTTCGACGGAGTTCGTGTCGAGCTCGATGCGGCCGTCGTCGAGGAAACGGCACAGGGCAAGCCAACGTGAGAGCGCATAGCGAATTGCTTCGGCCAGGACGCTGCGGGGTGGTACGCGATCCAACTCTCGTTCCAGCCAGAGCTTCATGTCATCCACGATCGGCCTGGACTCTGAGGCGCGTGCCCGTTTGCGCGCCGTGGCGTTTTGGCCACGGATTCTTCCTTCTATCTTATATAGGTCGGAAATCCGGCTGAGCGCTTCGGCGGCAATGGGTGAGCCGCTGGCCTGATGAATTTCATAGAACTTGCGCCGGGCATGGGCCCAACACGCCGCAAGCGTTACGGTTCCGTCGGCGGTCAGCCGCTCGAACCCCGCATAGCCATCGACCTGCAGGACGCCCTTAAAGTCTTCGAGATGGGATGCCGGTCGCTCGGCCTTACGGTCGGGACTGTAGAAGTACACCGCCGCGGGCGGGTCCCTGCCGGCCCACGGTCGATCGTCGCGGCTATAGACCCATAATCGACCGGTCTTAGTCCGACCGCGCCCTGGATCCAGAACCGGGATTGGCGTGTCATCGGCAAACAGCTTCGAAGATGCAAAGACATTCTTTGCCAGGAGTGCATGAAGAGGCTCCAGCCACCAGCAGGCCCCGCCGACCCAGTTGGCCAGGGTCGCGCGGCGCAGCTCGGCCCCGTAACGGGCAAACATCTCGGATTGGCGGTATAGGGGCAGGTGATCGCAATACTTGCTGACCAGGACCTGGGCGATGAGTCCCGGTGTCGCCATGCCCTTGGCAATGACACGTTCAGGCGCCGGAGCCTGGTGGATCGCGCCGCAAGCCCGACAGCCGTGCCTGGGCCGGTGGATACGGATCACCCGTACAGAAGCAGGCACCCAGTCCAGCATCTCGCTGGTGGTCACACCGATCTTATGAAGGGAGCCGCCGCATTTTGGGCAGGTGCATCCCTCAGCCTCAATCGTCACGTCTTCCCGGTGCAGATGCTCGGCAAAACCCTGACGCACTTGACGTTCAACGGGAAGGGTCTCCTGAATCGCCGGTGCAGGCCGCCTGGATTCAGCACGGCCGATGTCAGCGTCGAGGTCTTCAAGGGCGAGGTGCAGTTGGTCCGGATCAAGCCGTTCCGAACGGCGGCCGAACTGGCTCCGTTGAAGCTGACGGATGATGAGCCGCAGCTTCTCGATCTCGCTGTCATTCTGCTCTTTCTGCGCTGCCAGGTCGCGCACCAAGTGCTGTAGAAGATCTGTATCCGTGGGCAGGTTGGCGAGATCGAGGCGCATGAGGCATTTTACACGCGAGGCGATTCGCGAGCCACGCAGCAGCGCGATTCAAAGTTGATGCCTTGATCAACCTGCGACTGCGGGGCGCCACGCTCGTTCGGGCCTTTCCCAGTTGAGACCCTCGATCAACATCGACAATTGCGCGGAGGTGATCTCAACGGTCGTTTTCTCCCCGGCTGTCGCCGGCCATGGGAAGTATCCGTCTTCCAGTCTCTTCATGAACAGACAGAGTCCAGTTCCGTCCCACCACAGGATTTTGATCATGTCGGCGCGCTGGCCGCGGAAGGCGAACATGTCGCCAGAGAATGGATCGCACTTAAGCGCCTGCTGCACGAGCACGCCAAGGGCGTCGATATTGCGCCTCAGGTCGGTGACGCCCGGAACCAGATGAACATTGACGCCCGGTGGGACCAACATCATGGCCGACCTCCACCGATCCGGCTTACCGATAACGCGCCGCCAAAGGCCTTCCGCCATCGGCGCAACAGCCGGAGGTCGAGGCCATAACGCCGGGCGATGTCCGACGCCGACGCACCAGGCCTAAAGGTCTCCGCGACGATGCGCTGTTTGGCGTCGTCACTGAACTGCCGCCGGCCGCTGGGGGGCTTTGCTGCTGCTGGGACGAGCGCCTTGGCCCTAGGGTTAGGCACCGCCTTAGCCCTAGGGTTAACCCTAGGGCTAGGCATATGGCTAAGGACCTCTTGAACCTTTCTGAGGCGGGGGTAATGGCCCCACCGCGCGTGGGGACCCGCGAGCGCCATCCGCTTCAGCTGCGCGCGCCAATTGCCGAAGCACTTCAGCGAGATATTGTGCTCTTCGCAATACTCGCGCTGCGTCAGCCCGCTCAGTTTCCAGGCCTCGGAATGGCCCCGCCAAAAGGCCAGAATGTGCTCTCGTAATTCAGCGGGAACCCGTCCCATGCAATCCTCCTCGACCGTTGAATCCAATCGAGCAAAGATCGCACCAAACCCTTGAGCCGTAAGGCGTGCGAGAAATTGACGCTTACATACATGTCCGGAACTTCCCTGTTTCATTCACCAAGGAATCGACTCCAGCCAACGCCTTTTTGGCCGACAGCCGTATGTTCCGCTGCGACAAAATGGGCCTATTTCTGCAAGATTCCCTGTAGAATCCTTGATAAACAAGGATCCAGAGCATAGTCCGCTCCAGACTGCCAACACAGCCACCTCGTTTCGCCAGCAGAGACATATTCCCCGGTTTAGGCGAAGAATGCGCGCGCATTCTCTAACTAGGCATTCCCCGCGCGGCGTGACGTTTCAAACCCACCTTGTGCGACCGTGGTTCGAGTCTGCGTGACTCGGCCATTCTGCTTCGCGGCTCCGCCGCTTCGCAGAATTTGTCCCCCGCCCTCTCCCGCGACGCAGAATGAGCCCTGGGTAGCTTCAGCGAAGCAGGGCCGAAGCCCCCTCTTATCCAATCTCCTGCAGCGTATCGCCCAGTGCGCTGATCAGACTGTCGATCTCCCGCTCCGTGCTGATGAACGGCGGGGCGAGTTGGATCGTGTCGCCGCCGTAGCGCACGCAGTAGCCCTTCTTGAACATCGCCATGGCGACCTCGTAGGGGCGCTTCGCCGGCTCGCCGGGGACGGGATCAATCGTGAGCCCCGCGGCCAAGCCGTAGTTGCGGATGTCGAGCACGTGTTTTGCACCGCGCAGGCCGTGAACGGCGCGCTCGAAGGCAGGCGCCAATTCCGTCACCCGCTGCATGGAGTTGTCGCTCTCGAGCAGATCCAAGGTGGCGATGGCGGCCGCGCAGGCCACCGGGTGCGCGGAATAGGTATAGCCGTGCGGAAACTCGAGCATGTAGCCGGGCGCGTTCGTGGTCATGAACGTGTCATAGATCTCTTTCTTCACGACAACGCCGCCGAGCGGCTGGACGCCGTTCGTGATTTGCTTGGCGAAGTTGAGGAGGTCGGGCGTGACCCCAAAAGCCTCGGCGGCTGTCCACGTCCCGCAACGTCCAAAGCCGGTAATGACTTCGTCGAAGATAAGAAGGATGTCGTTCGCGTCGCAAGTCTCGCGCAGGCGCTGAAGATACCCTTCGGGCGGCACCAGGACGCCGGCGGAGCCCGCGAAGGGTTCGACGATCACAGCCGCGATGGTCGACGCGTCATGCACATTGATGATGTTCTGGAGTTCGTCCGCCAAACCGACAGCCGGGAAATTATGCCCGCCGTCGCGCGGCGGCACGCCCTTGAAGAACGAGCCGTTGGGCGGCTGCGTATGCGGCAGGTGATCCGCCTCGATGCCCTGCCCGTAGAGTTTGCGGTTGCCGGGGATGCCGCCGACCGAGATCCCGCCGAAATTGACCCCGTGATAGCCCTTCGAACGGCCGATGAACCGGGCCTTGCCGGCCTTGCCCTTCAGGCTCCAGTAGGCGCGCGCCATCTTCAGCGACGTGTCGGCGGCTTCGGAGCCGGAGTCCGTGAAGAACACATGCGCGAGCCCCTTCGGCATGCGCGCGACGATGCGGTTGGCCAGTTCGAACGACAGCGGATGGGCGAACTGGAACGGCGGCGCGTAATCGAGGACCGCGATCTGTTTGCCGACCGCCTGGATGAGTTCCGTGCGTGCGTGCCCTAACCCCGTGCACCACAGGCCGGACAATCCGTCGAACACCCGACGCCCGTCGTCGGTCGTGAAATAGGCGCCCTTGGCCGCCGTGAACAACCTCGGATTGGTTTTGAATTCCCGGTTGCCGCTGGTGGGCATCCAATGGGCGCTCAACCACGCTGCGTCCGTTCGTGGCGATGGTGGTGAATGCGGCGATGTTTCCATTGAAACGCTCCCTTAGTCCATATTCAGACGCTTCTTCATAAGGTCGATCATTTCCGCCTGACGGCTCGCGATCGTTTCCAGATGCTGGATTCTCAAGGCGTCGAGCTTTTCATGCAGCGCCATGATCTCGAGTTCAGCCTTGAGGTTGATTTCGTAGTCGCTCCGCGCGGCGATGCGGTCTTTAGCGGCCTGGCGATTTTGGCTCATCATGATGATCGGCGCCTGAAGCGCGGCGATCATGGACAGCATCAGATTGAGGAAGATGAAAGGAAAGGGATCGAACGCCAAATCCCACTTCGCCAGGATGTCCGTATTGAACAACATCCATGCGAGAAGTACGGCTATAAACGCAAAAATGAACGCCCAGGAGCCGCCAACGGCCGCGACTCGGTCGGCCAGGCGGTCCCACTTGGTCGCGCTGTCGTCCGCCTCCGCGCTGGAGTCCTTGCTGATCGGCCGGCGCTCCGAGATTTCGCGCAACACCCGCCGTTCTTCCTCATCGAGATTTTCGATCGCTCTTCCGAGCAGGCGGCGGGCGAGATCGTCGGTCTTCGTCGTCATAGGGGCCCCTTCACGGCTGGTGCGGCCCCCCGATTCTGCCAAGGACCTCCGTACAAGGCCAGTCAAGAGCGGGGGAAGCGGCCGGTTTTGGAATCGCTGTCCTTTGCTTGGAATCGCTGGTCTTGCGCGGCCGAGCGCAATACCCTTCCCCCACGCGCCCGTTGAAACGGAGTTGAAACATGCGGTCCATCGCCGCCGGAATGCTTCTG